>NCHM01000009.1 GCA_002257205.1 Rhizobiales bacterium 24-66-13
AGAAAGGCCGGACATATGACCGCACCGTCCTCATGTGGTGAAATCGACTGAAGGGCATCCTTGCACCGCGGGCCGTTCCACATATGCGGGTTGATCGTGTCAGGCCCGGGCCTGGACCAAAGGTGAGCCCATTCGAGAGCGGGCAGGTCCACTCCCGCAGACATGACGCCTCAGCCGCATTCGGACTTCGCCGGGCCACACCTCCGGCTCCGCCCGCATCCGTGCCGCTCCCACCTCCTCCGGCCGACACCTTTGGCGTCCATCGCAACGGTGAATGCTGACGAAGGCGACCCCTCATTTCCACCGAGGTGCATGCGGAGGACCAACCGCTCGATGCTCAGCTGGTTCGGCGCTGTGGTGACGATAGCCCGCTCCCTTCCTCCGCCACCGGAAAAAGGACAGGCGCATGCCCGCAATCGGCTATGTCAACAAACTCGACGACGGCTCCTATCTGGTCTGTGGTCATGACCGGCCCTTCGCATAAGCGTTCACGACAGGTTCTCCGGGCTCCGCACAAGCCGTCCCAACACGTCAGCCGGTAGCTTTCAGTCGATCAAACCGAGCCGTTCGCAAACAAACCCGGCGATCTGCGACGGCGTGAACCGCCTGGCATCGACGTAGCCATCGGTCCTGAACACACCATCGACCGCGCCGTCATCGGTGCGCACGAACATAATGCGAGCGTTGTCGCGCGCCATGATGATCTCCCGGATCGCCCGAAACTCTATGCCGCACCAGTCCTTGCGCTGGTAGTCGGCGCCGAGGAACACGACGATCAGCTTCGATCTGTTGCGATAGATATCCTGCAACAGCGTGTCGAGGGATGGGCGCGCAAGCTGCGATACATAGTTGTTGTCGTAGAAATACGAGTTCGGGCCAATGCGGCCGTCGAGCTCCTGCGCGACCTGCTCAACGATCCCGCGCACTTCGCCGGGAAAGGACAGGGCAACATCGAAAGCGTGCCTGGTGATGTCGACCGTCTTAGTCGCCTGGCGCGTCCAGGGGGGCAGCACGAGGCCTCTGGCCGCATGCAGTTCCTTGGGGAGGTTGACGTCTTTGACCGCCCAATGCGTCCGGTTCATCTCCCAATCGCCAATGTCCAGCTCGAAGGTCAGCTGACCGAGATCGGCAGCCGTAATGAAGCGGTCGAGCGGTATGATCTCGTATTCGATCCTGACCTGTCCCTGCCGTCTCGCGACGTCGCGGATCATGCCGAACTTCGGCTCCTGTTCGTGCACCGCCTCATAGGCGAAAATCGAGGGCAGGCGCCTCAACTCGGCGACCGCCGCGGCATCCAATGTACCGAAGCGTTCGGTGATGACGTTGTCGGTGTATTCGCGGACACATCGGGATAGCTCAATCTGCCAGGGGTCGCCCTGCCACGCCTCCGAATTTCCCGAGACAAACAAGTTATACATTCCGGCCCCCGATTAACCGTTGCAGCGCGCTACGCGTCGGCATCTTCGCCGTCTCGATGTTCCGCTTCCACGATGAAGTGGGCGCGCTCGTAAAGCTCGTCGAATGTGATGATTTCCGGCCGGAGGAGATTGCGCCGATAGAGCTCGAAGGAGCGGAATTTGCGCTCGTTGATTCCATGCTCGGCCTGAAACTCGCCGAGGCTTCCGCAGATCACGAACGAACGTGGCTCGGTCGTGAAGAGGGTCTCTCCCGTCGGATCGCCTGTTGCCGTGGTGATCGTTTCGCGCGTCTGCCATTGGTCGAGCGCTGCGGCGACCGTGCCCTGGATCTGTGCGACGGCGCCGGAGAGCTCCATGGATGGTTGCCAGATTCCCGCCCGATAGCTGCTACCGGACACCAGCTCGGTATCGTGGCGCTTGATCTCCACGAAACAGGTCGTGCTGACCAGCGCGTGCGATTTGAGCAAGGCATCGACACGCTTACCGGGACCGCCGACGCTGAAGCCACGGACCGTCTGCTCGAGCTTGCGGTCGTCAAGCGGCCCGAAATGGATGAGCGAGAGTCCGCAGCCGAAGATCCACGGGTTCGCCTCGAAGAATTTCTGCCAGACGTCCTCCGGGCCCTTGGGGTGCTTGCGCAGCGCCGCCTCGAAATAGGTTGGCTCGCTAAGGAGCTTTTCGAAGATTCGCAACTGCCTGCGCCGATAGCCGAGCGCAACGATATCCTCGCTGGTGATCTCGGTTCGCGCGAGCGCTGCGATCAGATCCTGGTTGTCGACCGCCAGCCGACGCATCTGCTCGGGGCTCAGCAGCAGCTCCTCCAGGTCCGCGTCGGTGACGTTGATCTTCCCCTCGTTCGGAAAGTGAATGCGCTTGATGTTGGACAGGAACTTCAAAAGAGTCGCGATTTCGCCGGGAAGGAGCGTGAAATATTCACGCGCGCGCCCGGCGCCGGTGAACTTCTGGATTGTAACGGTCTGAAACGAACGATCGTCTTCGACGAAGGTCGCTTTGATCTGGAATCGGCCACCCGGCGTGGCGCGAAGCACGATCTCGTCCTTCACGACCGCATATTCATAGCCTTCGCCGCCGTCGATGCATTTGTTGGCTATCCGCAGCCGCCTGCCGTTGAGCGTCGGAAAGGATGGCCCCACATAGGTCTTGTCCGTCCTGCTTCTTTGAAAGATCGTGTATTCGTCGGCATCTTCCATGAGCCACCTCTCCGCGCTTCAGCAATCTACCCGACTCTCGCGCAAATCCATCCAACGTTACCGGAAATCCCGCGTCTTCACCCTGATCTCGTCCAAATGCAGGTATGGATCGACGAGATTGCGGGGTTTCGGCAGGCCGCGCGGATCGGGCGATGGCGAGCCGTAATGGAATTCGTCGCCTCTTCCATGCGGAAGGGGGAACCCTGCCTCGCGCGATCCGACGCTGGCGAGCTCGGCCGAGAGATCCGTCAGGTGATGCGCGACGAGGTGCACGACATCGCCCTCACGCTGGATGCGGCCGCGCACGCCGATCATGCCGGCGCCGAGCACGATGCGCCGGTACTTCTCGAAAATCTGCGTCCAGACGACGAGGTTGGCGAGGGCTGTCTCGTCCTCGAGCGTGATGAACATGACGCCCTTGGCCGAGCCCGGCCGCTGGCGCACCAGGACCAGGCCGGCGACATTGACCCAGCGCCGATCGCGTGACGCCACGGCCTCCGCGCAGGCCAGGATGCGCCGGCGCGAAAGATCCGTCCGGAGGAAGGAGAGCGACTGTGTTCTTGGTCAAGGGCGGCACGATCGCCTATCCTGCCGACGACCGTAGTTCATCCCCTACCCATTCCCGTCATGTTCCTCAGACCATGAGCTTTCGAAATCGCCCTTACGCCCAGCGCGGCATCGCCGAGCTCGAAGCGCTCGTGCAGGATGGCGCCGCGCATCGCGCAACGCATGAGGCCGTGCTGGCGGAGCTGAAGCACCGCAGCACGGCACGGGCGTCTGCCTTGCAGCGGCGCCTGGAAACGCTGCTTGCCGTTTCCAATACGGCGCCGCCCGCGAGGACGACCGTGCGGCCCCCGGTGTTGAACGCGCCTACCCCGGTGCCGGACGCGGTTCCGCCTGACCGCCCATCCCTCGTTCCAATCCCCGAGCGCCAGACGATCACCAACGACCCGCAGGACATCCTGCGGGCCTGGACAGTGATGGAAGTGCTCTCGCCCGCCACGTTCAGGACGCCGGCTGATCTCGCCGGCGGGGACATGCGCCGCATCGCCCGCTTGGACCGCAGCCTACCATGGGCGGACGGCGCGGCGAAAGGGCCGCCGGGGTCGCGGCTCTATTTCCAGATCGTGCTCGGCTCGATCCTGATGCCGCCCGCGATCGATCAGCTTCTCCAGCGCTTCGCCGACACAAGGGCGGAGCGGCCGCAGGCGCGCGGCGAGACGCCGCTTGCCGTCATCATCGTCGATCGCGAAGGGCGGCCGATCCCCGAAGCCTGCGCGGTGGCGTCGAGCTTCGGCTGGGGTCTGCCGCTGGCGCTCAAGGAAAATCCCGCTTCGCTCGGACGCTGGCCGCAGGAAGAAGAGCCGATCCAGACCGCGCTGCACGAGCGGCTGTACCGCGAGGGCAAGGACGGCAAGGCGATCCCGCTGGACTTTCCCGCTATCCAGAGCGCCTATGACTGGCTGGTCGCGCGCTTCGGTCTTGACCGGTCGCTGCTGAAGTCGCCCGCCTTCGCGGTGCGCAGCACGGTACCGTTTCGCTCCAGCGATCCGCCGGAAGCGTTGCTTCTGAACAGCTTCTATCTGAAGGATCTCGGCAAGGCGGCCAGCCTGTTCATCTCCGGCACCGCGCCCGATACGCTGAAGCGTTTCCTGGGCACATTGCTACCGGCAAGCCGCCGCGATCTGCTTACCGATGAAGCTGCCATTGAGGACGCCGTCGCGCCGGACCGCTTTCCGCTCGGGCGCTGGCCGGGTCCCGGACGTCACCCGCTGGTGCTGATGCAGCAGGCGGCGGTCAATCTCGCCACCTCCCAGAAGCCCGGCGAGGTGCTGGCGGTGAACGGACCGCCCGGCACCGGCAAGACCACGCTGCTACGTGATGTCGTCGCCGCGCTGGTGACGGCACGCGCTGGCGCCATGGCCGGCTTCAATGACCCTGAGGATGCCTTTGCCACCACCGGGCAGAAGCTCAATCTTGGTGGAGCATGGATTCACCTCTACCGGCCCGATCCGCGCCTGCGCGGCTTCGAGATGGTCGTCGCCTCCTCCAACAACAAGGCGGTGGAGAATGTCAGCGGCGAGCTGCCGGCACTCAGTGCCATCGCTGGCGACGCCACCAGCCTGCGCTACTTCAAGCCGATGGCTGACGGCCTTCTGGACGCGGAGAGCTGGGGCGCGATCGCCGCGGTGCTGGGCAATGCCGGCAACCGCGCTGCCTTCAAGGATCGCTTCTGGTGGAACGAGGAAACCGGCCTCTTCAGTTATTTCAAGGCGCTGGACGGCCGCAATCCCGAGATCGACCTTGCCGATGGCGGCAAGCGTCCGCCGCGCATCGTCGCCGCACTCGACCCGCCCCGCGACCGGCGCGAGGCGCTGCGGCGCTGGCAGGCGGCGCGGACCAGGTTCCGCACGCTTGAGAAGGAACTGGCGGCGATCCGTGAGAAACTTGAATACTTCCGTTGTCGCAATCGCGTCCTGCCCGTTCTCAACCGTGCCTTTCAAGCGGTGCAGGCGCATGGGGCGAGCCGTCCGGGGTTGATCCAACGGCTGTTCGGACTGCGCCGCTACCGCGACTGGAAGGCCGAGCATCTGCCGCTGTCGACGACGCTGGCCTCCGCCGCGGCCCAAGCCGCGACCACGAAGGCCTTGTCTTCCGGAACGGCACGGATGTTCGCCGGCTCACCCTGGCTCGGCTTCGGCGCTGAACGGCGCGCGTCCGAGATGGTATCCGCCCTGTCGCCGCTGATGGCCGAACTGAAGCGTGACCGTAGTGCTTTCCGGGGCACGATGGTCGACGAGGCCTTCTTCGAACGCGGCCGCACGCATATTCAACCCTCGGCACCATGGCTGACCGCCGAGGAGCACCGGCTGCGCGACGCCGTGTTCGAGGCGGCGCTCGATCTCCATCGCGCCTTCATCGACGCCGCGGCGAAGCCCCTGCGCCATAATCTTGGCGCCATGTTGCGGGCACTCGATGGCAAGAGCCTTGGGGATCCGACCAAGGATGTCCTGATCCCTGATCTCTGGGCGAGCCTGTTCCTCGTGGTGCCGGCAGTCTCGACCACCTTCGCCTCGGTCGGCACCATGCTGGCCCGTCTGCCACCTGCCGCGCTCGGCTGGCTGCTGGTCGACGAGGCCGGCCAGGCGTCGCCGCAACAGGCGGTCGGCGCGCTGATGCGGGCGGGGCGCGCCATCGTGGTCGGCGACCCGATCCAGGTGCCGCCGGTGGTGCTGCTGCCCGAGCGGCTGACGAGCGCCATCTGCCGCAGTTTTGGCATCGATGCCGGGCGCTTCGCCGCCCCGGCAGCCTCGGTGCAGACCTTGGCCGACGATGCGACCGCCTGGTGCGCCGAATTCCCGGCGCGCACGGGCAGCCGCACCGTCGGCGTGCCGCTTCTGGTCCACCGGCGTTGCGCCGAACCGATGTTCGGCATCGCCAACCGCATTGCCTATGAAAATCTGATGGTGGCGGCGAAGGCGCCGGCGTCCTCGCCGATCCGCGATCTTCTCGGCCCCTCACGCTGGATCGACATTTCCGGCTCCGGCACCGACAAATGGTGTCCGGAGGAAGGCCACGCGGCGGTCGAGATGATCGAACACATTGTAGCTGCGGGCCTCACGCCTGACCTCTATGTGGTGACGCCCTTCGTCCAGGTCGCGGACGGCCTGCGCCGTGCGATCCGCGAGAGCGCGGCACTGGCAGCCGCCATTCCCGCGCTCGACAGCTGGGCCTATGAGCGGGTGGGCACGATCCACACCGTGCAGGGCCGCGAGGCCGAGGCCGTGATTTTCGTGCTGGGCGCCCCCAATGCGGACCAGACAGGCGCCCGTGGCTGGGCTGGCCGGGAGCCCAACCTGCTCAATGTGGCGGTGACACGGGCCAAGGAAGCCGTCTATGTGCTCGGCAATCGCCGCCTCTGGCGTTCCGCCGGCGTCTTCGCCGATCTCGGCGCCCTGCTGGCGCGGGCGGAGATGCGAGGTTCTTGAATCTGGCCGTCACCAATTCTTTGAAAGATCAACACGCTCTACTTTTCTGACGGCTGATGGCGTAGGCGTGAAGCGTCATGTTATGAATCGCATGCAATATTGTTGAAATTGCCTGCATTTTATAACATAGTGAGGCCATGCAGAAGAAGCCTCCTACTCAAGCTGAGCGTGCGCTCGCGCTGCTTCAACAGCGCGGCATGATACGCACCTCGGAATTCAGCAATGCGGGCATTGCGGCCACAACGCTGTCCCGCCTGAAAGAGGCGGGAGCGATTGTGCAGATTGCGCGCGGCCTTTACGAACTGCCCGATACCGGGTTCGATGCCAATCGAGCCTTCGCGGAAATTGCCAAGATCGCGCCGCGCTCGGTCATATGCCTAACCTCCGCGCTGGCGTTCCACGACCTGACTGACCAAATCCCGTCGCGGGTTTTCGTCGCCATCGGGCGAAAGGATCGTCAGCCGAAGCTCAGCAGCAGCCGGTTCCAGTTCGTCCATTTTAGCGATGCACAGCTTCGGCCGGGGGTCCAGCACCACATCATCCATCAGGTGCCGGTTCAGATATTCTCGCCAGCAAAGACCATCATCGATCTCTTCCGCTACGCACAAGGCACTGGCGCGCGCTATCGGCACAGCCCCGGCCTTTCCGTTGCGCTTGAGGGGATGCGCGAGGCCCTGCGCACACGCAAGACTACACCATCCGAGATCGCCCACTATGCTACCGAGGAGGGCATCTGGAAATCCGTCGCGCCTTATCTGGAGGCCATGACCGCCAATGCCTGAGGCCAAGCGAAACATCGCAGCATCGGTGCGGGCGCGCCTGACCAATCTCGCCCAGGAGCGCGGCCAGTCGCTTCAGCTTCTACTGACGCGCTATGCGCTTGAGCGGCTTTTGTACCGGCTGAGCCTCTCGCCCCACCGGGAACGGTTTGCGCTGAAAGGCGCCATGCTGGTGACCGCATTGTTCGAGAACCCGTTCCGTCCAACCCAGGATGTTGACTTCCTCGGCTTTGGCAACCCCGATCCGGATGCCATGCTTGCGTTGTTCCGTGAGGTCGCCGCAACGCAGCTGGATGACGGTCTCGTCATCGACATTGCGTCGTTCCGCGTGGACCATATCCGCGAGGAGCTGGAGTATGGCGGCCTTCGTCTCAAAGCAGATGCCGAGATTGCGGGTGCACGCATCCGCCTCGTTACTGATATCGGCTTTGGCGACGCGATCGAACCCGGCTTGCAGGAATTGACGCTTCCTGTTCTCCTCGATCTCCCTGCGCCTGTTCTGCGCGCTTACCGGCCGGAGACAGTCATTGCTGAAAAATTCCAGGCCATGGTCATGCTGGGACGCGCCAACAGCCGCATGAAGGATTTCTACGATGTGTGGCAGCTTTCGAGAGCGTACACGTTCGACGTTGAAGCCGTAGCACAAGCCATCCGCGCTACTTTCGCGCGGCGAAACACCGGCGTGCCGACAGATGCGCCCGACGCCCTGACGCCTGTCTTCGCAGCAGACCCCGCCAAGCAGAACCAATGGCAGGCATTCCTGCGCGGCATCGAAGCGGAACCAGTCGCCCTTGCCACCGTGCTCGGTGATCTCAGCGCATTTCTGATGCCAGCGGCACGGCGGGCGCGTGAGTAATTGGAGTGCCCCCTGCGGGCAGACAGGCGGACCGCGCCCGTCGGGCCGATCACAACCCTGCCTTCAACGCGCCGAGCACCGCCGCGATCGTGGCTGGCGAGGCCCCGTTCTCGATCGTCACCCTGACACCGGCGACGTCGATCTCGATGGGTTCTCACAGACCCTCACTCCCCCTCTCGTCGTCGGACGCGAGATCGTCCTCGGCCTCGCCCGCCAGCGGAAACCCACCCGCCAGCAGATTCTCCTTGTTGAGCAACCCGGCGTCCTCGAGCGCTTCAAGATCCGGCAGGTCGCGCAGGGTGTCGAGGCTGAAGTGGGACAGGAAGGTGCGCGTCGTCACATAGGTATAGGGCGCGCCGGGCCGCGGTGAGCGGGGCCCAGCCGCGATGAACCCTAGCCCGCGCAGGTCACCGATCAGGTCCCGGCTCACCGACTTGCCGATCATCTCGCCGATCTCGCCCCGGGTCACCGGCTGGTGGTAGGCGATGACGGCGAGCACCAGCATCTCCGCCGGGGTGAGCGGGGTTTCCGCCGGGGCAGAGCCGAAGGCCGCCTGGATCGCCTCGGCATGACGGGGCCGGGTGCGCAACTGCCAGCCGCCGGCGACCGATACCAGCTCGTAGGGCCGGCCATGCAGCTCCTCACGGATATCGTCGATAATGAGATCGACGATGCAGTCGCGGCCGACGATGCGGGCGAGCACCTCCCGATCCACCGGTCCCGGCGCGGCGAAGAGCACCGCCTCGACCCGTGCCATCCACTCGCGCCAGCGCAGCGCCGGCGGCAGGTCGGCCAGCTCGGTATCGAGAATTGCGGGGCTGCGGCGCCGACGGGCCATGGTCAGAGCCCGTAGAGCCGGAAGGTGGGCCGGCCCGACAGTTCGCGTACCGCCTCAAGGGTGGTCAGCCGTTCGAACAGTCGCCGGGTGGCCCAGCGCGACAGGGTGTTCGTCGTAACGGCGCCGGGCACCGCGTCATCCTCCAGCAGCAAGCGGATCACCTCCCCTGCCCCCTTGGTGCGCAATTTCGGCGCGACAGCGGCGAGCTGCCGGGCCCGGCCGGCGATATCCCGCGCCAGCCGGCAGGCTTCGGCCGTGCCAATGGCCGCCGCAAGGCACAGGCCGCGCTCGAATCCATCTCCTCCCGGCCGCAGCCGACCGCGACCGGAGCCGGCCCGCAGGACCGGCGCATGGACCTGGGCGGCGAGGATCGGCACCGTGACCGGCCAGCGCATGCGGGCGGAGAGGACGAGATCGGCGCACCACCAGGCCAGGACTTCGGCGTGGGCGCCGAGGGTGGCAACCCTGCCGGCAACCGCAGCGGCGGCGAGGGGCGCCGGTCGGCCGGTGCCGATCGCCTCGTCGATGATCGCGGGAAGGGCCTGGAAGGTCTCCGACCGCCCGAGACCAAGCAGATGGGTCAGCGAGGCCACCTCGTCAGCGCCCAAAACCGGAGAGCGGGCGGCGAGGCGCCGCCAGGCGGCCAGCAGGTGTCCGGCGGGACCCGGGTCGACCTCGGATGGACGCAGGTGCCAGGCATCGCGGAGCGCCGCCTCGTCCTCGCGATGGCCGCACAGGCGCGCGGCGGCAGCCGCCGCCTTCAGGGCGAGGCGCTGGCGCCAGGCGCCGGCCCACACCGGCTCGCTGCGGACGAGATGATCGAGGCTATTCAAGGCCGCACCGGCCATGTAGGCGGCTTCGCACGGATCGGTGACCGGGCCGCGCGGCAGCGCCCAGCCCGGCACGGACGGGATGGCGGGGGGCGCAGGCAGGACCGGGTCAGCGGGGAACTCCATGTCGGGAGCGTATCGCCGATGTGCGGTTCATGCTACATATTTTGCGATGAACCGCACGCACTGCCTTTAAATAACTATGCCCGATAATGTTGCATTATCGGATGATCTTCTCCTTATATGGAGACATGCCCGGAAACGCCCCCAGAACCGCCGAAAACCACCCTCCCGAGGAAGCCCCGCCGCCTGCGAACCCACCGGCAGGTGTCGATAATTCGCACCCCGGGGGATCGGCCGAAGCGGCCTGCCTCCCCTCCCCCCTTCCGGAGGGTTCCGCCGTGCTGCCCGCCCATCTCAAACGTCTCGCCGGCCGCGCCCGCGATTATGTGGAGGCCGCCAGCTCCGCCAACACCCGCCGCGCCTATGCCTCCGACTGGAAGCATTTCTCCGCCTGGTGCTGCCGGCAGTGTCAGCAGACCGGATTTCGTGAGACTCGGCGTCCGTTGGACTGATTTTGGAGCGGTTTTCGTGAGACAGAGTGTAGACCGAGAGAGCTCCCCGCCTCTAACATACTGAGATCAAATGACTTCGATCAGTTTGACGGGTCAATGCGTGCGTTGTCACGTAGTCTCACGATTTCCGACTCGATTTTACACCGTCTCGTGAATCCCGCTCTCGCGGAGTGGCTGTCCTGATCTGGCGGCACCAACCCCGTTTTTCCGACCTCGTCAGAGGGTCGTAGAGACCGACCAGGCGCCACGGACAGAGCCAAAGGCCGGAAAACAGCAAATCGCCGCCTACGGAGCCCTGAACGCCTTTGGGGCGGTTTCGGCCTTTTGGCTGGTCCGGGAGACGGCTCGAACGGACTCATGACGGAAAAGAGTTGTCCGCGCGGTTCGCCCGCCCTCCCCTTTCAGCCTGGTCCAGGGCGTGGCGTGTCCGACAGCGTGGCGGATCGCCACCGGCCACTGCTCCATCAGCGCCATCACCTTCTTTCGGCCGAACGCGTCGGAAACCTCCAGGATGCGACCGATCACGTCGGCCAGATTCCGCAGGACCCGGGCAACGCCGATGGCCAGCGCGTAGCGCTCAGCCCGTGGTGCACCCGGCAAGCCGGCGATGGTCGAAGGCAAGCGCTGATCACAGATCGGCACCGCGACCCTGAATTCCGGCACCACAACCGTCAGAACCGGACGCCCGCAAGGGCGCGACAGAATGGCAGGATCATGCTGACGAGCAAGCGGCAAGCACCCGAGCTCCCAAGGTGCGGGCGGCGAAGGTTTTTGAGACGGCAACAACAGCAGCGACAGAACCGAACCGACAGGAACCGCGGTGGCCTCCCTCTCCATCGCCCATTGAAGCAGGATTTCCGCACCACGGCGGCCCAACGCTTCATTGCCGAGAGCGCTGACACCATTCATTTCGCGCCCGAACAGGGGTTCACCGTGCCGATCGCACCAGAAGGCAAACGCAAACGACCAGCCTTTCAGCCGCTGCGGTCTTTGCATACCGCGCGAGCACGCCGGACAAGTCTCTCTGGAGCCCGGCCGAAGCAGGCTGCGATAGCGCGGCGGTACGCCGCGGAAGGTCATGGCGAGCACGCGCTCGATTGAACGATGCGTCGCGCTTGCGATGCGCTCCATATCCGCCGGCACGAGCTCGAACTCCAGCTGCAGCGCAGGTCGCGACCATCCGACATGGGATTGCAGTTCGTTCAGGGAGACCAGATAGACATCGGCCACCCGCTCCAGCCAGGAACTCAACCGCTCATCCCGAAAGGGCGGCGGCACGATCGGCAGCGGCGCCCTCCCCTCCCCTGTCACGGCTCAGGCCGCGAAGATCGTTGGCGCGGCGACGCGATGATCGAGGATCGCCGCCGGCGTGATCCGCTCCGTTCCTGTAAGGATGGCGTCCGTGGCGAGTTCGATCAGCATCCGGAAGATCGACGCCGTGATGCCGCCATTGACCTCGACGAGCCGCTTGAGCGCACTGTCCGTCAGCTCGGACGGCAGGCGTAGCGGCAAGGAGTACAGGAGACCTCCGATCAGGCCATGGAAGTCGGCATCGTGCTGCCAGGGCGGCAGGCCGTAGGGCTCGAAGCGGCTGTTAAGATGGGCGTCTCCCCGGATCGCATCCCGCGCCTCGTGCGAGCCGAGGCAGATCAGAGGAATCCGCAGCTCGTTGCCGAGGAAGCGCAGCAGATTGAGCATTCGGCGCTGCTCCCGATAGGTGCCGGCGATCAAGTTCTGCACCTCGTCGATGACCAGCATGCGGGGCGCGGTCTCCTGAAGCAGTCGCAGTGCCTGCGTTTCGAGTTGCCCGAGCGTGGCACGGCTCGGCGGCGGGGCGCCGATCGCCGACAGAAGCCGGTGGTAGAAACGCCCCTCGTCCGGCGAGGGAACCATCTGCACGACGATGACAGGCCGGTGATGAATCCCGCTGCGCTCGTCGAAATTGGGCGGGTTGGCGCGTACGAACTTCTCGATGATCATCGTCTTGCCCATGCCCGAGGCGCCGAAGATCAGCAGATTGGGCATGCGAGCGCGCTTGGGAAATAACAGCAGGTCCTCAAGCTTGTGGAGTGCCTGACGAGCACGCGGGTAGTCGATCCACCGATCCACCCGGATATGCTCGATACGCTCCCGCTCGGATAGATCGGCATAAGCCTGAACGGTGGGATCGAGATGCGGATAAGCCGTCATTTCCATACCTCCACGGGGAAATGCGGCAAGATGATCGCCGGCTCGTCCGCCGGAACGCTTGCGGGAAGCGCTGGCCTGGCCTGAGGTGGGCGCGCCGCTCGCGCAGCCTGCGGGTTTGCGTCGTTGCCTGTTCGACCAGGGCACGCTGCGCGGCAATCGTCTGAAAGATCGTCTCCTCATCGATCTCCTGGCGGCCACGCGCCCGTTGCACCCGCAGCGCCGCCTTCTGCTCCCACAATGTGATGGCCGGGCGCCCAGGGTTGCGCGTCGGTGCCATCAGATAGGTCCCGTCCAGCTTGACGAAGACCCGCTGCAGATCCCGCGGATCGTACTTGACGAGAACCTTGTCGGTGCACCGGCCGATCCAGGGCGCAAAGCCGTCCGACCAGTAGCAGATGTTGTTGAGGTGGATGCCGGTTCGCCGCAGCACGCGCGCCTCGAACGGCAGGAAATCGATCAGGAAGCCGAGCGGATCGCGCACCTGCCGCGGAGGGCGCCCTGAAACGGCCTCGGTCCAGGCAGCGACGGGCGGCCGGCCGATACCGCGGTGCAGGTCGGAATGATAGGCGATGATTTCCAGCGCCAGCCAGGTTTCGAGCTCGCGCATGGTCATCACGGCCCGCGCCTGCGGATCGTAGTCGCCCCGATCCGAAACATTGGAAAAATGCGTGCCGGGCAGCAGATGCACCGCCCCCATCATCGTGCCGATCAGGCGCTCGACGTGCCCGCCGAACCGGGGGGTTCCCGGTGGACGGTAGGAGATGGCGATATTGTGGTCGTCGCAGCCGCGCTTGAAGGCACGGGCGTGGAATTCGGCACCGTTATCGACATGAATGCACTGCGGCAGGCCGCTTGCCGGCCAGTCCAGAGAAATCCCCCGATCCTGCAGCCAGCAGGCATTGTCGATGATCGCATGCGTCAGGCAAAGCGCCACCGATGTCACCGACGGCGCCTCCAGGGACAGGTAGAAGCCCAGCACCATCCGCGTGCAGACATCTATCGCGATGGTGAGGATCGGCCGACCGATCGGCTGCCTTTCGATCGGGTCGACCACCGTCACGTCAACCTTCGTATGGTCGATCTGGACGGTTTGCAGCGGATACTGCGCAGAAAATGCGCCCGGCAGAGCCAGGAATTGCGCATCAGCCCGCGCCCTTCCCTCGCGATGGCGCGTCATGACTTCCGCATCGAACGTCGCAAGATAGCGTTTCAGGCGTCTGATCGACGGCGGCGTCAGGCGGTTGTGCCGGCAATCGGCAACGATACGCTTCCACAGGCGCGTCAGCTTCGGACGCTCCAGCGTGGCATAGAAGGTTCGGATCGCCTCATCGACCAGCGTCTTCAGCTCGGGCTCAAATGCATCGATCCCTCGCCGCTGCCGACCGGGCTTGCGGCCGATCAGCACGGCCGCCCGCTCATCATCCCGGAAGAGTTTCAGCCAACGGAACAGCGTCGAGCGGCTGACGCTCAGTTCGGCCGCAGCATCAGCAATCTCGCCTGGGCTCGGACGGCCCGGCAGGCGCCGAAGAACCTCGGCACGAGCAAGCGCGCTCTCCCATTCCCGGTCGCCAGCCTCGTTACGGTCGATAGCCACGCTGCGCCGATCACGAACGTGGTCTCACTATGTCCGAATCGGATTGTAGCGTAGTCTCGCAAAAAGTGAATCTGTCCCACAAAACTGAATCGGCTAAGCCATTGAAAACAACCGGTGGACAGTCCCATGAAAAACGATCAGCTGATAAACCACCCTCCCGAGGACGCCTCGCCGCCCGCGAACCCACCGGCAGGTGTCGACAATTTACGCTCTGGGGAATCGGCCGAGGCCGCCGGCCTCCCCTCCCCGCTTCCGGAGGGATCCGCCGCCTTGTCCGCCCATCTCGAACGTCTCGCCGGCCGGGCGCGCGATTACGTGGACGCCGCCAGCTCCGACAACACCCGCCGGGCCTGTGCCTCCGACTGGAAGCATTTTTCCGGATCGTGCCGGCGGCGGGGCATCGCATGGCTCACCCCCTCCCCCAAGGTGGTCGGCCTCTACATCACCGCCTGCGCCTCCGGCGCCGCCATGCCCGGCGGCAGGCCGAGTTCCGTCTCCACCATCGAGCGACGCCTCTCCGCTATCGCGTGGCACTACACTTGGCGCGGCACGCCCCTCGACCGAAAGGACCGGCACATCGCCACTGTGCTACCGGGCATCTGCTGCGATCCAGGCTGGATCAGCCAGAATTTGACGGGCCAGACGCGCATATTGAGGGCGTAGCATTGGTTTAGCGCCGCAGCCCGCACAAGTCTTGGAGGCGGGGCGTGACATTGCGTACGTCATCAAACGATTCATGACATGCGCCGTGCACCCCGTGATGACCGGCTCAAGCAGGCATTCCGACTTGTCGAAGCGCATCGAGATAGATCGCGAGCATCGCACCTTGGCAGCCACGCTCTCCCATCCGTCTGCGGAACCTACGAACAAGCTCCCGCGCTCGCCATGCTGAAATCAAATCTGTGCGCTGTCCTCCGGCATGAGTGCCCGCATGCAACCGAAGCCACTATGCGATCCCGAAGATCATCCCAATAGGCCAGCTCATGCTGCCACCCCCCTCCCCGGCCCGCAGCCTGACGCCGTCCCACTTTGGAAATCGCGGTTCGATTTAGCCCAGATGAATCAGAAGCGGCGCGGGGTCACTCAGTGCCAGGCTGTGACGTCGCGAGCAGGGCTTGCCAGGTTGCGAGGGCTTGGGACAAATGACCGTCCATCTTTCGCACGGCGAGATCGGCGCGGCGATCCTCGATCGCCTCAAGAATCTCACAATGATCTTCATAGGCTCGCTTGCCCCTGCCATACTCCGCAAAATATATTATACGACGCCGCTTTGAGAACTCGTAAAATAATTTCACAGTTCTAAGAAGAATCTCGTTCTGGGTGGCTGCCGCAATGCCAAGATGAAATGCCTCGTCTTCAACTTCTATTGATTCTTTCTTGTCAATCGCAAGCTTGGTTCTGCGCAGAATTTCCTTCAGGTGATCAATGTCGTGATCCGTCCTGCGCGCGCAGGAAAGCCGGACGGCTTGCAACTCCAGGATGCTCCGCACTTCAAAGACGTCGGCAGTCTCTTCCGGCCGAAACACCAGGCCGGAAGATGCGCGAAGAACGAGAGCCTCAATACTACTCTCATCAGAATTTCTAAGATAAATTCCGGAATTGGGCCGCCGCTCGATGACACGCATCGACTCCAAAGCAGCCAAGGCTTCGCGAACCGCCCCGCGACTGACATCGAACTTGTCGGCGAAATCACGCTCCGAAGGAAGCCGTTCCGTCGGCTGATAGCGACGTTCCTCAATGAACGAGAGTATCCTCCCCACAACATTCGAGGGACCAACGATTTTTGCTCTCTCAGTCATTCCGAATATCTTCTTGGTCTTTTTTTCATCATGCCCCCGCGTCCACCCCATTCAGGCGCGCCACTGCCAATCTGCTGATGGCTTCCAGCACCAACAGACGCCAAAGCCACGGCTTGTCCACGAATACGCCGGCAACTAAGTGTTACAATATCACCAAAGTCCTAATCGGTCCACCAAATTGGTAGTTCCGAACCCGCGCTGACGTGCTGCTCATTCCGGCCAAACCCGCCAGAAAGGGCGCACAGCGCCGGCGAGGGTTCCCTCAGGCATCTGACGGGATGCGGCCGATCTCATCCGCAATAGACGATCCGCTCCTTCTCAAGCCGCGAGATTTCATCGTCGCTGATGTCGAGGATTGATCTCAGAACGTGCTTTGTATGCTCCCCCAGCATCGGCGGGCTGGTGGAATACTCGATGGCCGTTTGCGAGAACTTGATCGGATTGGCCACGAGAGGCGCCGTCTTGCCAGTCGCGTGAGGAAGGTTGATCTGCAACTTGCGATGGACGACCTGTGGATGCGCAAAGGCCTGGTCGATCCGGTTGATCGCAGCGCATGGCACGCCGATAGGTTCTAGAACACCGATCCAGTACTCCGTCGTTTCCCGCGCGAGATGTCCGGTCAGGATCGCGATCAGGTCTTCGCGGTTTTGCAGGCGATCGGTATTGGTGGCGAAACGGGCGTCCTGGTATAGTTCCTCCAATCCCGACGCCATGCAGAACTTCCTGAACTGCTGGTCGTTTCCCACCGCAAGCACGAATGACCCGTTGCTCGTTCCGAATACCTGATAAGGTACGATGTTGGGGTGGGCATTTCCATATCGTCTCGGCGGCGTCCCGGTGGTCAGGAAGTTGAGGTTCTGATTGGCCAGGGCGGCGAGCTGGACATCGAGGAGCGCCATGTCGATATGCTGGCCCTCGCCGGTCCGCTCGCGATGCAGCAGCGCCGACAGCACACCGGCGGCGCTGTACATTCCCGTCAGCAAATCGGAAATCGGCACCCCGACCTTCTGGGGGCCGCCACCGGGCTTGTCATCGCTCTCGCCCGTAATGCTCATCAGCCCGGATAGGGCCTGGATGGCCATGTCATACCCGGCCACGTTCTTCATCGGGCCGGTCTGGCCGTATCCCGTGATGGAACAGTAGATGAGGTCCGGCTTGATCCCCCGCAGCGTCTCATAGTCCAGCCCATACCGCTTCATGTCGCCGACCTTGTAGTTCTCGATGAGAACGTCGGCTTTATTTGCCAGGGATCGAATAATATCCGCGCCGACTGGCGTGGCGATGTCCACGCAGATCGAGTGCTTGCCGCGATTGGCGC
Source organism: Rhizobiales bacterium 24-66-13 (assembly GCA_002257205.1). Classification (GTDB taxonomy): domain Bacteria; phylum Pseudomonadota; class Alphaproteobacteria; order Rhizobiales; family Xanthobacteraceae; genus NCEH01. The sequence goes on from NCHM01000009.1 coordinate 17,398, forward strand.
TCAGGAAATAGGCGCTTTCGGCCGTTCCCTCCAGATGCGGCGGACCCCAGTGGCGGGTGTCGTCGCCGGTGAACGGACGTTCGATCTTCCAGACCGTCGCTCCGAGGTCGGCCAGGAGCTGCCCCAGCCAGGGGCCCGCGAGAATTCTCGACAGATCAAGAACTTGGTATCCGCTCAAAGGTCCAGCCATCTCAGCCACCGTATTTGCAATTGACGTGCTTCCCCGGAGAGGCGCATATGAATGCGTAATTGGAGATACCAGATTGGTCAATCCACTTATGCGTCAATCCATCAAGCCCGTCGGGGACATTGACGAAGCCGCACCACTGGTCTATCCAATTTGGTCAACAAGTGGGTCGTCTGGAGGCTCGGCATACGAGTCCGCATCAGGATCTCACGCTGAGGGAGGTTACGCTGCATGGCGCGGATATCGCTCCAACATGTCTCCAAGTCCTTTGGTGGAGGCCACGGACCTTCGGCCGTCAAGGATTTCTGCCTGGAAATAGAGGACGGCGAGCTCATTGTTTTCGTCGGACCTTCGGGCTGTGGGAAGTCGACGACCCTACGCATGATCGCCGGCCTCGAAGAGGCGACCTCAGGGGCGATTCTGATCGGCGGGCGGAATGTCACCCACCTGCCGCCGAAAGATCGCAACGTCGCGATGGTTTTTCAGAACTATGCGCTGTATCCGCAGAAAACGGTCTACGATAACATGGCCTTCGGCCTGTATGTGCGCGGTGAAGACAGGAAGGAGATTGATCGGCGGGTGAAGGCCGCGGCGGTCAGCCTCGATCTCGAAGCTCTGCTCGACCGCAAGCCGCGGCAGCTTTCGGGTGGCCAGATGCAGCGTGTCGCTCTCGGGCGCGCGCTGGTGCGCGATCCCGACGTCTTTCTTCTGGACGAGCCGCTGTCCAATCTGGACGCGAAGCTGCGCGTGAAGATGCGCGAGGAAATTGCGACGCTCCATGCCCGGCTCGGCGCCACGATGATCTTCGTGACGCACGATCAGGTCGAGGCGATGACGCTGGGGGATCGCATCGTCATCATGCGCGATGGGGTGATCCAGCAGGCCGGCAAGCCGCTTGAACTCTACGACCGGCCGGCCAATACGTTCGTTGCCGGCTTTATCGGCTCGCCGGAAATGAACCTTGTCAACGGGCAGCTGGTCGAGGACGGTGAGCGACTGGCCGTGCGATCCGGCGATCTCACGCTGCGCATACCGGAAAACACCTTCGCCACGCAGGAAAAAAACGTCACGCTTGGCATCCGGCCGGAGCATCTCGTCATCGCCGATGGCTCGCCGCTTGAGATGAGCGTAAGCCTTGTCGAGCAAATCGGCGCCCAGACCTATCTCCTGGGCATGATCGCTGGTCACAAGATGCGCGCCGTCTTCGAGCGCCGGGATGAAATACGGTCCGGGGACAAGGTGCCGATCGCGTTCCCTACGGAACGGCTGCACCTGTTCTCTTCGGCCGGCGGCGCGACGTTGCGGAAAACGGAAGGCCGCGTCGCCGTCCACGCGAAGGAATGTGCGTGATCGCCACCCGTTGAAGGCACTGCGGATCCGGCCGCAAGGCTCGTCCTGGACCGGGACGGCACAGCATCGGACCGGAGTGCCCGCCTGTCTTGTACGTCAAGGAAAAGAACGGGCGCTGTCGACGTCCCGGATCGAATACGGCCCTATTCGCGCAATACACACGTCGTACGACTTATAAAGCCAAAAATAATCTTTGACAGGGGAGGATCAGACAATGGGAATGTACGTTCCAGGCGGGAAGATGTCCACGGCAGGCTTGCTTGGCCTGACGCGACGCCACTTTCTGAAAACGTCGGCTGCCGTCATCGGCGCCAGCTTGGCGGCGCCCGCGGTTCACGCCCAGTCCGGCGTCACGCTTCGTTTTCTCAACAATGAAACGTCTGCGGCAAGCCAGGCCGCGCTCCGGAAGGCCTGCGACGAATATAAAGCCAAGTTCGGCGTCACCGTCATCGTCGATTCCTCGCCCATCAGCGGATCGATGGAGAAGGCGATGGCGGCGATCAATGGCGGCCAGCCATACGACATCATGACCTCCAGCTTTATTGCCACCGTTCTCGAATTCGTCCATGCGGGCGTGCTGGTGCCGCTGACGGACATGGTGAAGAAGTACGAATGGGGGCGCGGCGCGGCCTGGGACTACAAGGGGGAGAACTGGTACTATCCCTTCGACTACAATCTGGTCATGAATTACTATAGGAAGGATCTTTACGCCAAGAACGGGCTGAAGGTTCCGGAGACGCTGGACCAGTTCATGGAAAACTGCCGGGCCTTGACGGTGCGCAACGGTTCGAATGTCGAGGTCGGTGGCTGCGTCATCCCCCTGGCGAGCGACAGCGCGACCAACTGGGCCGCCTTCGGCAATATGTTCGCCGAGGGCGTGGAGCTTTTTGACAACAACTGGAACGTGGTGCTCGATCAAAGCACGAATGCGGAAGGGGCCAAGCGCTTTCTGGATGCCTATGCGGAGCTGTACAAGACCATGCCTCCGGGCATGAATACGGTCAGCTTCGCCCAGCTGATGAGCCTTTTCGCGACTGGAAAGAGTGCGCATACGCTCTATTCCGGCCGACTGGTCGAGGCGCTGGAGGCCACCAACCCGGCACTCGCCGATCAGTACGGCATCTTCGCTTCACCCGGCAGTTCCGGCAAGAAGGCGCTCTCCTACGCCTTCGACGGCTTCTGTGTGTTCAAGACGAAACAAAGTGAAGCGGCGCTGAAGTTCCTGCAGTGGTTCGTCGACGAGCATTATGTGGACTGGCTGCTTTCCGCCTGGATGAACAACCACCCGGCGCGCATGGATATCTATGAGGACAAGCGCTGGAAGAGCCATCCCATGATACAGAAGCACTGGGACACCATGATGACGATGAAATCCTTCATCGACAACGATGACATCGTGATCAGGGCGATCGACACCAGCGGTCCCTCGATCGACATCCGGCCCTGCACTGTGTTCAACGCCAACGTCATGCCTGAAATGCTCCAGCAGAAGGTTCTCGGCAAGGCGTCATCCACCGATTGCGTCAAGGCAGCGGCGCAACGGATCCGCTCCCTTATGTGATCGCAGGAGTGGGGCGGCTCGGCTGCCCCGCTCCTCTATTCGGAGGATGCGTCCCATGGTTCAGGATCGGCGGGTTGTGGCGTTGTTCATAGGCAGCATCCTGCTGCTGGGAGTCATCATCGGAGGCCCTCTTGTCTATGCGATAATGCTGTCTTTCTATTCAGCAAAGTCGTTTGTCGGCGAGCTCCAATGGGTGGGATTGGCCAATTACGCCAAGACGATCCAGGATCCTCTGTTCTGGCAGGCGTTCGCCAACGGCCTGATGATAGCGCTCGCCGCCATTTTCCTCCAGGTCGTCCTGGGTGTCGGCATCGCCCTGGTGCTGAACAGGAGATTCTTCGGTCAGTCCGTGGTCAGGGCCGTCTCCATTCTTCCGTACTTTCTGCCGACGGTCGTTGCCTGCCTCATCGCCCAATGGATTCTTGATCCGAACTACGGGTTGCTGAAGAGCATTCTCGCGTCGTTCGGAATCGGGATCGCCGACTGGAGCGCGCAAGGCGTCACCGCCCGCGGCACGATCGTTCTCGTCAGCGTGTGGCTATGGACCCCTTTCGTCATCACCTGCGTCCTGGCCGGCCTGCAGACGATCCCCACCCAGCTTTATGAGGCGGCGCGTGTCGACGGCGCCGGGGCCTGGCGGCAATTCTGGCACATCACCGTACCCGGCCTGCGGTCGGTTCTCGTGGTGGTCATTCTGTTGCGCGGCATCTGGATGTTCAACAAGTTCGATCTGATCTGGCTGCTGACGAAGGGCGGACCGCTGAACCAGACCGAGACGTTGCCGACGCTGGCCTACAGAAAATCGTTCCTGGAATTCAATCTCGGCGGCGGCGCCGCCGTGGCGACGCTGTCGTTTCTTATTCTCGCAGGCGTCATGCTCATCTATCTGCGCCTGTTTCCGATCGACGACGCAAAGCAGGGGCGCTGAACATGACAAACCATGTAGAAACGTCGTCGATGACGCCCGACGACCAGCCCCTCGATCAGAAGCCTGTCCGTCGTCAGCCGTCGTCACAGCATCAGGACGCAACCACCGGGGACGGAGGAAGCGGGAAATCCTTCGGCAAGCTGGCCGCACGGCTCGGACTGTACGTCGCCGTGATTGCCGTGTGTATATATTCGTTCTTCCCCATATACTGGATGATGATCTCCAGCCTCAGGCCCATGGACCGCCTGTTTCTGGATTCGTCGCTGGTGTTCTGGCCGCCGGACCTCGCGTCCTATACCTCGCTGTTCCAGCAGACGAACTACCTCGTCAATTTCATGAACAGCGTTTTGATGGCGGTTGGCACGATCGTCATCTCGCTGGTTCTGTCGGCGTTCATCGCCTATGGCGCAACCCGGCTGCATTTCCGCGGCAAGACCACGCTCGTCGCGTCCATGCTGTTCGCCTACATGTTTCCACCCCTCATGCTGGCGATCCCGATGGCTGCGGCCTTCAGGTGGCTCGGCCTCACCAACAGCCTGTGGGGACTTCTCATAGCACATCTGGCGATCGCGCTGCCGCTCGCCGTGTGGTTGCTGTGGGGCTTCTTCAAGTCGATGCCGTTCGATCTTGAGGAAGCGGCGATGGTCGATGGCTGCTCGCAATTCGAAGCCTTCATAAAGGTAGTTCTGCCGCTGTCCGCGCCGGGGCTCATCACGGTCGGCATCTTTTCCTTCCTGCTGTCGTGGGCCGACTATGTCTTCGCGCTGATACTGATCATGAGCGACCAGAAGAAGACGCTTCCGGTGGCGCTCGCCTCGCTGCTCGGCGCCCATGACCTGCGGTGGGGCGAAGTTCTAGCGGGCGCCTCGCTGATCGCGCTGCCGTTGTTCGTCATATTCATCTTCTGCTACCGGCACTTCGTTGCCGGACTGTCGGCGGGCGCACTGAAGGGGTGATCCCATGAAATGGCAGCGGCCGGACGGTCGCCGCCAGGATCCGGCGAGGGAAAGATCCGGCGACGGAAATCAGCGCAGCCAGGAGAGGGTCCATGTCGAATTATGACTTTATCATCATCGGCGCAGGATCCGCCGGCTGCGTTCTGGCCTCCCGCCTGAGCGAAGACCCCGATGTCAAGGTTCTGCTGGTCGAGGCGGGGGGCGAAAAGTCGCTGTTTGTCGACATGCCGGCAGGCATCAAGATTCTCTACACGAGCGGTCGCTACAACTGGAAGTTCTGGACGGAGCCGCAGCCGCATCTCGACAATCGGAAGATATATATTCCGAGAGGCAAGGTCATCGGCGGCTCGTCGTCGATCAATACGATGATCGCGATCCGCTGCAACCCCTGGGACTACGAGTCCTGGGCCGCGCGCGGTATGCCACAGTGGAGCGCCGCCGCCATGCTCCCCTATCTGCGCAGGATCGAGGATGCAAGCCTGGTTGCGGAGCCGGACGACGGCACGCGCGGGCGCTCGGGTCCGATCAAGCTGTCCTACGGGCCGCAGCGTCCGACGGCGCGGGCGTTCGTCGACAGCCTCGTTGCTGCCGGCCTGCCGGAGAACAACGGATTCAACGGCCCGTCTCAGATCGGCGCCGGCTTCTACGAGCTCACAATCGCCGGCGGCAAGCGGTCCGGCGCCTTCAAGTACCTGGAACGGGCCAAGGGGCGGCAGAACCTCACCATTCTGGCGAACTGCGGGGTTCGCCGCATCAAGGTGGAGAGGGGCCGCGCCCGCGGCGTGGTCGTGGTGCAGAACGGCCGCGAGACGATCATCGACTGTGATCGGGAAGTCCTGCTGACGGCAGGCGCGATCTGCTCCCCGCAGCTCTTGATGCTGTCGGGCATCGGGCCGGCCGATCACATGGCGTCTTTCGGCATCGCTCCGGTTCATGAGCTTTCGGGCGTGGGCGAAAATCTTCAGGACCACCTAGACTGCGCGGTTCGCTTCGAAGCCTCGCAGCCGACGACCCTGACCCCCTATATGGGCCTGCTGAAAGGCGGCATGGCCGGCGCCCGATATCTTCTCACCAGAGATGGGCCCGCCGCATCGCAGGCCGTGGAAGCCGGGGCGTTCTGGGGCCCCAACCGATCGTCGCCGCTGCCGGAGTGGCAGGCACATTTCGCCAACGTCCTGCGCAATCCGCCGCCCGGCGAGCACATCCATCATGGCTTCGCTGTGCGTATATGCCAGCTGCGACCCCAAAGTCGCGGCACGGTGAGATTGCGCAGCGCGGACCCCGGCGTCGCGCCGGCGATCGACCCGCGCCTGGCGTCCGAGCGGGCGGACTTCGAAAGCCTGAGGGACGGCGTGCGCGATATGTGCGACATGATCATGGCGGGGCCGCTCAAGGCCTTCGTGAAGCGCCCGATCGACGCGGACGCCTTCGGCGATCGCAACGCGCTGGAGGGCTTCGTGCGTGCGCGCGCCGAGACGGTGTATCATCCGGTCGGCACCTGCCGCATGGGCGCCGACGATGCGTCGGTCGTAGATCCGGGCATGCGCGTGCGCGGTCTCGATGGCCTTCGCGTGGTCGACGGTTCGGTGATGCCGACCCTTATAAGCGGAAACACCAACCTGCCGATCATGGCCATGGCCGAGAAGATCGCCGACGAAATCATTCATGGCGCGGGCGCCCCGTCCCGATCGCCCGGATGATTGCGGATCCCGAGGTCAACCCGTCTTCATCGCGCAGTCATGCGCCTTCGGCCGACCGGTCCGGCGCGCGTCGGTCCGACCTGCGAGCGACCGGCGTTCGTGCGCGCGTCCCGGCCTGCAAGCCGTCGCGGAATCGGGGATTTGCAACGCTCATCATGGCCGTTCCCAGCTCCTCTGGCCATTGACCGAGCAATGTGGATATGCCAATTTGGTAGAACCAAATTCGGGTGCTCCGGATATTCGCGCACCTGGGGTTGGATGTCCGAGGATCAGGGAGGACGCGCCGTGGCGAAGGAAAAAAGCGGCTATTATGGCAAGCGCAGGAAGTTCTGGACCTGGGGTTACGAAGACGAAGACAATTCCCAGGATGAAATTCAGGTCATGCGCGAGCGCGTGGAGCAACGGCTCGGCATCAAGGACATCACCGTTCTTTCGGATCCGACCGTCGACGAGATCCAGCTGCACCCCTCGCGCATAAAGATTCCGCGGACGCTGGAGGATTTCTGCACTTCTCAGAAATGGGACCGGATTTCCCATACCTACGGCAAGGGTTTTAAGGACATGGTCCTGATCTACCGGCGCGAGTTCAGCCGCGCGCCGGACGTCGTCGCCTATCCGCGCGACGAAGAGGACATCGCCGCGGTCTTCGACTGGTGCGGCGAGAACGGCTATGCCTGCATTCCCTTCGGCGGCGGGTCGAGCGTCACCGGCGGCTTCTGGGCGCCCGAGCGTGACGCTTTTCCCGGCGTCGTCGTCATCGACCTCGGCAACCTCAACCAGGTTCTCGAGATCGACCCCGTGTCGCGCTGCGCGCGGATCCAGGCGGGCATTCTCGGACCCGCGCTCGAAGACCAGCTGAAACCGCACGGCCTCACCCTGCGCCATATTCCGCAATCGTGGGAATTCTCGTCGCTGGGCGGCTGGATCGCGACCCGCTCGTCGGGCCACTACGCGACCCACCTCACCCATATCGACGACATGGTTGAAAGCCTGCGCGTGGTCTCGCCTGCGGGCACGCTGCAGAATCGCCGCCTGCCCGGCTCGGGCGCCGGCCCCAATCCGGACCGCCTGTTCATCGGCTCGGAAGGCACGATGGGCATCATCACCGAAGCCTGGATGCGTCTTCAGGGGCGGGTGAAGTTCCGCGCCAATGCGTCGATTGCGTTCAAGACGTTCTACGAGGGCGCCAAGGCCGTCCGCCAGATCACCCAGGCCGGACTGTTCCCGGCGAACTGCCGCTATCTGGACGAGCAGGACGCCAAGTTTTACGGCGCCGGAGACGGCTCCGAGTCGGTCCTGCTGCTGGGGTTCGAATCCGCCGACCATCCGGTGGATGCGTGGCTGGAGCGCGGCCTGGAAATCTGCCGTGATTTCGGCGGCGTAGTGAAGCAGCGCGCCGGCACCTCGGACAACGCGCTGGAGACCAGCCGCAGCGGCCCGCAAGGCAACTGGCGGCATCAGTTCAGGTATCTGCCGCGGCTGATGCACACGCGCGCAGCCATGGGGATCGTCAGCTTCACCTTCGAGACCGCCTACACCTGGGACCGGTTCGAGGAGGTGGACACCGAGATCATGCGTCGGATCCGGGCGGCCCAGCGGGAGCATCTCGGCGGCGGCATCATCTGCCGCAGGTTCTCGTTCCTGTATCCCGACGGGCCGGCGCCCTATTACTCGATCATGGCGCCGTCGACCCATGACAACAGCCTCGAAGCCTATTCGCTGCTGCACAAGGTGGCGTCGGATGCGCTGATCGAGCTCGGGGCGACCTGCACCCACCACCATGCCGTCGGCAAGTCGTTCCGTCCCTGGTACGACAAGGAAGTCGATCCGCTGTTCCGTCGCGTGCTGACCGCTGCCAAGAACGAGCTCGACCCCAACTGGATCATGAATCCGGGACTTCTCATCGACAAGCCCGCAGGGGTGAAGGTCGTCGGATAGGGAATGAGCCAACAATGATTGATCTATACTTCTGGCCGACGCCCAACGGCTACAAGGCAGCCATCATGCTTGCCGAGCTGGATCTGCCGCATCGCGTCATTCCAGTGGACATAACCGCCGGAGAGCAGTTCAAGCCGGAGTTCCTGAAGATCAATCCGAACAACAAGGTGCCGGCCATCGTGGATCACGATGGCCCGCGCCACACGCCTTATGCGGTTTTCGAATCCGCGGCCATCCTGATCTACCTCGCCGAAAAGACGGGGAAATTCATTCCGCAGGATCCTGAAGGGCGCTATGAGGCGCTGAAATGGCTCATCTTTCAGAATACGACGATGGGACCCATGCTGGGGCAGGCGCACCATTTCATGGTGTATGCGAATGAGAAGATCGACTACGCGATCGAACGGTATGACCGGGAAGTCGGCCGGATATACAACATTCTCGAACAGCGCCTTGGCGAGAATGAGTATCTCGCCGGCGCGTACTCGATCGCCGACATCAGCACGTTTCCCTGGATTCGCACCCGGAAACTGCACCGCCGCGACTTGTCGGACTATCCGAACATCAATCGCTGGTACCAGGCGATCAAGGATCGTCCGGCAGTCCGGTCGGGCCTGAATACGCTGTCGGACAACAAGACATGGGAAGCAAAGCCGGGCACCGCGGCATGGAAGAACATGTTCGGAAAAAACGCGAAGCCGTAGTACGCATCTCAAAACCCGTTTGGATCGGGGACTGACGAGATGAGTGCCCCGTCCGGCCGGACGTTTTCTTCTTCGATAAAACTGTGCCCGGCCCACCCCTTCGCCGCGCAACCCGCCTGTGCCATGGGCAACCCGAGCGACTGGAGACGACGATGCTGCATAGAAACCTCATTGGCGGCGAATGGGTGGCCGGCGAGGCCTCGGCCAACATCAACCCCTCCAACACCAACCAGGTCGTCGGCGAATATGCCCGCGCCAGCGCCGAAGACACCGCATCCGCCATCGCAGCCGCCAAGGCGGCGCTGCCCGCCTGGTCCCGCTCGCCGATCCTCGAGCGCCATGCGCTCCTGCGGAAGACCGCAGATGAAATCCTCGCCCGGAAGGATGAACTCGGCCGCCTGCTCGCCAGCGAGGAGGGCAAATCCCTGCCCGAAGCGATCGGCGAAGTGATGCGCGCCGGCCAGATCTTCGATTTCTTTGCCGGCGAGGTGCTGCGTCTTTCCGGCGAGGTCCTGCCCTCGGTGCGGCCGAATGTCGGCGTCGAGATCACCCGCGAGCCTGTCGGCGTGGTCGGCATCATCACGCCTTGGAACTTCCCCATCGCCATTCCGGCCTGGAAGATGGCCCCGGCGCTCGCCTACGGCAACACCGTGGTGCTGAAGCCCGCAGACCTCGTGCCGGGCTCCGCATGGGCGCTTGTCGACATTCTCCACCGGGCGGGGGCGCCCGTCGGCGTCGTGAACCTGGTCATGGGCCGCGGCAGCGTGGTCGGCCAGACGCTGCTCGACAGCCCGGATGTCCATGCGCTGTCCTTCACCGGATCGGCCGACACCGGCAGGCGCGTCGCCCTCGCTTCCGTCGCGCACAAGCGGAAATTCCAGCTCGAAATGGGCGGCAAGAACCCCTTCGTCGTGCTGGACGACGCCGATCTGTCCGTCGCCGTGGAAGCCGCCGCCAATTCGTCCTTCTTCTCGACCGGCCAGCGCTGCACCGCATCCTCGCGCCTGATCGTGACCGAAGGTATCCACGACCGCTTCGTCGCCGCCCTGACGGAAAAGCTGAAGGGCCTAGTGGTGGACGACGCATTGAAGGCCGGCACGCATATCGGGCCGGTCGTCGATGAAAGCCAGCTGAAGCAGGACATGGACTATATCGGGATCGGCCGCGACGAGGGCGCACGGCTCGCCTTCGGCGGCGCGCGGCTGGCGCGGGAAACACCGGGCTTTTACCTGTCCCCCGCGCTCTTCATCGAAGCGACGAACGACATGCGCATCGTCCGCGAGGAAATCTTCGGGCCTGTCGCCGCCGTCATCCGCGTCAAGGACTATGACGAGGCGCTGGCCGTCGCCAACGACACCAGCTTCGGCCTGTCCTCCGGCATCGCCACTACCAGCCTGAAGCACGCGACCCATTTCAAACGCAATTCGCAGGCCGGCATGGTCATGGTCAACCTGCCGACGGCCGGTGTCGACTTCCACGTCCCCTTCGGCGGCCGCAAGGGCTCGTCCTACGGCCCGCGCGAACAGGGCCGCTACGCCGCCGAATTCTACACCAGCGTCAAGACCGCCTATACGCTCGCATAGGCAAGGCGACGCTTAGCCGCAAAGCATCGGCGATGATCCTGAAGGCCGGGTGTTAGCCGACGAGACGACGACGCCTGCGCTCGATCCCGGCCGGGGTCGGACGAAGACGGGTGAACTCTGGGCTTATATACCCCGACTCCGAGAGAATGCGGGTTTTGGGCTTTTCCAGCGTCGGGATTGGTGATTCAGTTTGGAGATGTCCGGCCGGCTTCTCTCCCCCGATGATCGCGCGCATTTTCTGAAGGGTATCCATCCGGCGTGGGCCGCGGGGACCTACTTTCCCGGGCGCGGTGGATGTCGATGAGGTTGCGCATGCTTTCGATGCCGTATTCGGTGACCGGCCGCGACCGTCAGATTGATCCCGGTGATCGTGATCAGCCGCGCGATCGATGGATCGTCGATGACCGCTTGCGCCACCTCCCGGTCGAGAACCTCGAGGTCTTCTCCGAGACGGTCGAGTTCCCTCACATGCCGCTCGATCGCCGCCCGCTCGTCCGGCGGGAGCGGTTGTCGCACCAGCCAGTCCCGGCCCCGGCGATTGAACAGATCGGCATGGGGACAGCGCGGGATCAGATGCGCGTGCAGGATCGCATGCACCTCATTCTTGATCCGGGTCCGATGCCGGACGACCTGCTCGCGCCGCGCGACCAGACGCCGAAGGCGCTCCGTCTCGGCATCGGGCGTCCACACCTCCGGCAGGAAGCCGGCCGCCCGAAGGCTCGCCAGAACGCCTGCGTCGATCTTGTCCGTCTTCACATGCGCATGCGCGATCGCCTTCACCTGAAGCGGATTGGCGATGATCACGCGGGCGACGAAGGGCGATAGCACCCGCACCACTGCCATGGCGTTGCCTGTCGCCTCGACGACAACTTCGTCGTCACCGCGCAAACCCTTGCCGAAGCCTTCGAGCGCCGTGCGGGTCATGTCCACACGGCCGAGCCGAACGAGCCGGCCCTCATCCCAGGCCACCGCCTCCGCGAAGGTGCGGTGGATGTCCAGTCCGATCACACGTCTCATGACCTCCTCCGTCCAAAGAGAAGGGAGCGTGGGGCGACACGACACCTACGGATCCGCGCTCGCGGCGCAACCGGGCGAGTCGCAGAGGCGGCCAGCTACTAACGCGAGCTCGCAGCTCATCGTATAAATCGGCCTGCCCGCACTTCGTGCTCCCGGTGCCTCTGTCCCGGATGGTCGCACCATACGCCAGGATCGCGACAATCCCAGCCGGATATCGGCACCGACCATCTCATACCGGTTACGAATGCCATCGAAGCCTTGAACGCCAAACTGCGCCGGGCCGTCCGGATCCGGGGTCATTTCCCGACGGATGAGGCCGCCACCAAGCTGATCTGGCTGGTCTTGCGCGAAACCACGGCCGAGTGGAAAATGGCCCCGCGCGAATGGGGTGAAGCAAAATCCCAGTTCGCCATCTTGTTCGAGGAACGCTTCATCGTCGCGTGAAGCTCAAACCGCCCCGGACACAAAAATTCAGACACTCCCAGTCGCGCAGGAAGCGATCCATCGCCTCGGTGCAGACCCGGGGCAGGGCCAGCGCGAACTCCTCCCCCGTGGCGGGGCGGACGGCCGCGAAGATATAGGCCGAGGCGAAGCGCCTGTCGCAGAGCCCCCGCGGGCGCTGCCCGCGCATCCACCAGCGATGGCCCGTCCGGCCCTTCTGGCCGATCCTGGCCTCGCCCATGAACCAGAGCGCGATCCCCTGGTCCGGATGAGCCTCGGCGACCGCCTCTACGGCCGCGCGAAGCCCCTTTTTTCGAAGGCCGCGGCAGCCTTCGCATCCCGCCTGGGGTGGGAGGCGCGCGCCTTCTGCCGCGACAGACCCAGACGGCGCACGACCCGCGACATCGATTGCGGGCACATCGTCTTGCCGAACCGCTCCTCGATGAAGCGGCACAGGTCCGGCAGGGTCCAGCTCGACGGCTCGCCCCGCTCCGGGTCGGGGCCGACCAGGACCCGATGAACCGGCATCGCCTGCTCGGCCTCGCTCAAGGTCTCCGGCCTGTACCCGTGTGGCCGGTCGATCAGGCCGGCCAGGCCTTCGGCGTTGAAGCGGATCACGGCATGGCGCAGCGACTGACGCTCGATCCCCGCCACCCGCGCCGCATCCGCCCGGCTCATCCCCTCCAGCGCATTTGCGATCGCCAGCATCCGCTGCGCCGTTCGACCGGACCGCTCCTTCTTCGCCAGAGCCCGCAACTCACGTGGCGTCGCGAGATCAGGCCGGATCGCAAGACCTCGTCCCATCGCAGATCTTCCTCCAAGAGGGGACCGGATTGAATCAGAACCACCACAACCTGGAAACCCCTGCCCCCGAGTCACTCCACCAGAGCGGCGGTATCAGGCCTTCCCCCGGGTGAAGGCGACGGCGACGATGGCGGCCACCAGCATCCAGCCCATGACGTAGAAGGCGTCGGCATAGCCCATGATGAGGGCCTGCTTCTGCGCCAGCCGGGCCAGCAGGATTTCCGCCTGGTGCAGCGCACGGGCCGGATCCGGCACGCCATGCTGGAGGAAATAGGCCTGCATGTCGCCGAGGAACTTCAGCGCCACCGGATCGGTGGAGGGGGCGGCGGCGCCGATCATTTCGCCGTGGAACTCGGAGCGCCGGGTGATGATGGTGGAGAGCATCGCCGTGCCCAGCGACCCGCCGAGGTTGCGCGTCATGTTGAAAACACCGGAGGCCTGTCCGGAGATCGCCTGCGGAATGCCGATGAAGGCGATCATGGTCAGCGGGGTCATGGTCACCGCCTGGCCGACCCCGCGCACCAGGTTCGAATTCATGAACTGGTCGCCGGCGAAATTGGCGCTGAGATGGGTGTCCATGAAGCAGCTCGCCGCCATCACGCCGATCCCGAAGATGATCAGAACCCGCGGGTCGAAGTGCTTGATCAGCAGCGGCATGAAGGGGATGATGAAGAGTTGCGGGATCCCCGCCCAGGCCATCACCGCGCCCACCTGCTGGGCATCGTAGCCCTGGACCTCGCTGAGATAGGTGGGCAGGACGTAGATCGAGCCGAAGATCAGCACACCGACCATGATGCCGGCCACCGTGCCCAGGGTAAAGTTGCGGTAGGCGAACAGCCTAAGCTCGACCAGCGGCTTCTCCACCGTCAGCTCGATGACGACGAAGACGGCCAGCGCGATGCCCGCCACCAGTCCCAGCTTGACGATGTAGGGCGAGTCGAACCAGTTGTAGCGGTTCCCTTCGTTCAGCATGGTCTGCAGGCAGGACATGCCGACGATGAGGAAGATGATCCCCCACCAGTCGCCCTCGCGCAGCAGGCCGAGGCGTATGGGCGCGCGCTCCAGGGTCGGGTAGAGCAGCGCCAGCATCAGCGTGCCCGGCACCAGGTTGACGAAGAAGACGTAGCGCCAGCCGAAATGGGTGGTCAGCCAGCCGCCCAGGGTCGGGCCTATGGCCGGTCCGAAGGTGACGGTGAGGGCGAAGATCGCCATGCCGATGGCCTGCTGCCGCAGCGGCAGGTTCGACAGCACGAAGGTCATCGCCAAGGGGATCATGGCCCCGGCGGAAAAGCCCTGCAGCCCGCGCAGGACGATCATCTGGTCGAGGTTGGTGGTGAAGGCGCAGCCCATCGAGCAGAATAGGAACGCCACCGTGCCTCCAAGAAGGAAGCGGCGGAAGGAGAACACCCGGCTCAGATAGTCCGCCATCGGAATCATGATCATCTCGCCCACCAGGTAGGCGGTGGAGATCCATGTGCCGTTGGCGATGCCGGTGCCGATGCCGCCCTCGATCTGCGGCAGCGAGGCGTTGGTGACCTGGATGTCGAGGGAGCTCATCAGTGCCCCGAGCATGCAACCTACCATCGCGATCCAGGTCCGCACGCTGGCATTGGGCTCGCGCGCGGCGGAGGCCGTGCCGGCGGTCGTGTCGGCGGTCGCGGCCATGGCTCAGCGCCCCGGCGCCGGACTGTCGGCCTCGAGATGGATGGTCGCCGTCACCGACATGCCCGGCCGCAGCCGGCCCTTGAGCGGATCGTCGGCATCGATGGTCACCTTCACCGGGACCCGCTGCACGATCTTGGTGAAGTTGCCGGTGGCGTTGTCGGGCGGCAGCAGGGCGAAGGTCTGGCCGGCGGCCGGGGCGATCGAGTTCACCGTGCCCTGCACCGTCCGGTCGGGGAAGGCGTCCACCGCCAGCGTCACCTTCTGCCCCGGCACGATGCCGGCAAGGTTGGTCTCCTTGACGTTGGCGACCACATGGACCTGGTGCAGCGGCACCACCGCCAGAAGCTGGGTGCCGGGCTGCACCAGCATGCCCTTGCGCAGCGCCCGGTTGCCCACCACGCCGTCGACGGGCGCGCGCAAGGCCGTGCGGTCGAGCTGGAAGCGGGCCGTGGTGAACTGGGCCTTCGCCTGCTCCAGCGCCGCTTCGTTCGCGGCGAGGCTGGCGGTGAGAGTGTCGGTGCGGCGCTCGGTGGCGGCGAGGGCGGCGCGATGCAGGTTCAGGGTGGCGCGGGCCTGCCCGAGCTGGGAGGCCGCCTGCTGCTTGGCCTCCACGGTGCCGTAACGTTCGGCGGCGAGGGTGCTGGCGCGGTCCATCTGCTGCTGGGCGAAGGTCAGCGTCGCCTCGCTGACCGCGACCGAGGCGCGGGCTTCCTCGATGATTGCCGGCTGGGCGGCGAGCTCGGAGCGGACCTGCGCCACCAGCGCCTCATCGCGGCGGATCGCCGCCTCGGCCTCGCGCACGGCGGCCTGGTACGGCACCGGGTCGATGGCGGCGAGGAGATCGCCCGCCTTCACCGGCTGGTTGTCCTGGACATGCACGGCGACGAGATAGCCGGGCACCTCAGGGGCGACCACCACGTAGTCGGCATGGACATAGGCGTCGTCGCTGGAGACCTCGTATTTCCAGACCGTGAAATAGAGCCACGCCCCGTAGCCCGCTGCCGCGAGCACCAGGACTCCGAACACCGCCAGCAGCCCCATGGAGAGCCGGCTGCGACGGAACGCGGGGGCGGGCGCCCCCGCCTGAGACGCGGTGCCGGTGGACTCGGGACGGGCATGAACATCGGTCATCGTACGAATGGCTCCACAATAATATCCAGCAACAGGGCCGAACGAACGCCTGACTTCGAGAACTTCTGCGCGGAATTTGCGGCTGTATTGATATGCCGTCAATGGAACTATATTTGTTTTAACTGGCAGCAACAGCCATTCAGGCGCATGAATTTCAGAAAAACATGCTGCGCACAGTCTCTATCGCTTATTATATGTTATCTCGCGTGTCGCAGGACGCCATGAGCGGGAAGATGGGACAAATTCTGTCACTACACGGATGAGACAGGAATTGCCCCGATCCGATTCCCGCCTGGTGCCGCAACGATACGCCGATCCATGAAATCGTTGCGCCCTGCGGTAGCTCCGATCCCTATCGAGCAAGAAGTCGACGAAGCGATGCTCGCAGAATGGAATTTTATCGGCGGTATAGGTACCGTAGGCTCTGACGCTCATCGTCGTCTCGCTTTCACGTATTTACGGTTTTTTGACCAACAGACGTGAAGTCCGGATCATGGCTCGCGCGGGATGATGATGTGCGTCGCGCGCGCCCGCGGGTTGACGGTGAGGAAGTGCCCCTCCGGCGCATTGTGCGACTTGATGTGCTCGAGGTCCGCCTCGACCGTCTTGCCCTTCTTGCTATGCACCGCATAGACGATGAAGGGGATGCTGACCACGATCAGGAAGCTCACCACCAGCAGCTCGACATAGGTCTCGCCGCCATGGGCGCCCGGAAGGCCGCTGGGCGGGAAGAACGAGACCACGAAGGCCATGGCCGAGACGATGAAGCCGACCACCGCCACCAGCACCTTGAACACGATGCCGCCCGGCATGCGGTAGGTGCGCTTCTTGTCCTGCTGCTTCGTCTGGAGGTTGATGAATGCTAGGAACAGCATGAAGTAGGTCATCAGGTACAGGAGCACGGTCAGCGCCATGGCGATGAGGAACGACATGTTGTTCCCGCCCGTCATGTTGGTGAACACCACATAGGCCACGGTGGTGATGATGAGTTGGAAGATCACCAGGCTCACCGGCACGCCGTTCTTGTTCACCCTGGCGGCGACCTGCGGCAGGATGCCGTGCTGGGCGGTGACGTACATGCCGCGCGACGGCCCGACGATCCAGGCCGCGATCTCGGCGAGCACACCCAGCGCCAGCAGCGCCGCGACAATCCGCACCGCCCATTCGAGCCCCGGCCCATGGCTGGTGATGAGCGCCTGGAAGGTCTGCACCACGCCGGCCGACAGGTTGATCTCGTTGTGTGGGATCACCGCCGCCACCGCAAGGCCGCCGATGGACGACAGGCCGATCGCCGCCAGCATCAGCAGGAACATGGCGAGCGGATAGTCACGGCCGGGATTCTTCATCTCGTTCACATGGGTGGCCGAGGCCTCGACGCCCATGTAGCTGAGGATGAAGGCGACGAAGACCACCAGCGTGCCGATCTGGGTGACATCGGGGAAGAAAGTGGCCGCGTTCATCTCGATCTCGAGCCTGGCGCCGCTGGCCAGATGCCAGATCGCCAGAACGACGAGGATCAGCGCCGGCAGCAGGATGCCGCCGAAGAAGCCCGCCTTGGCGATCCGCGCCGTATATTTGGTGCCGCCGAACTGGGTGATGGCGAGGCCCCACAGCAGGATGAGGCCGGCGATGGTCTTGATGGCCGGGTCGGTGTTCAGCGCCGGCCAGCTGAGGATGTAGGACAGCGCCCCGAGCACGAAGTAGATCATCGTGATGAAGCCGAAGGCGATCTGCAGGTAGGCGAAGGAGATCGCGGCGAAGCCCCAGCGCTCGCCCAGGGTGTTGGAGACCCAGGCGAAGACGCCGCCCTCCTCCCAGCCCTCGACGGTGGCCATCTCGGCCGAGCACAGCGCCACCGGGATGAACCACAGGAAGCCGCCCAGCAGCAGGAAGAACACCAGGCTGAAGCCGGAGGTGGCGAAGGTCGGGTATTCGTAGACCGCCATCACCATGGATGCGGTGATGGCGAAGAAGCCCAGAAGGGTGAGTTGGCCACCCTTCGCAGGCGGGACCGTGCTGGATTGGGCGTCGGTAGCCATGTCAGCTCTCAGCAATAGGTTGAACGAAGGACAAGACAGCCGCGGCGCGCGTGGCGCCGCAGCCTGCCGGTCCCGCCCCGCGGTGGGTCGGCATGCCGCCCGGATCGTATTCCGGGCGGCACGGCGTCAGTTGTGGTTGAAGCCGGTGGCTTCCGTGCCGGTCAGCGGCTTCGAGATCGGGTGCTTCTCGAAATAGTCGAGGGCCCGCTTGATGTCGCCGATCAGCAGGCTCGCCAGGTCGCGGCTGACGCCGTGGCGCACCAGGATGCGCTGGACGACGATGTCCTGGATGTTGGCCGGCATGGAATAGGCCGGCACCTGCCAGCCGCGGCTGCGCAGCCGGTCGGCGAGGTCGTAGAGGGTGTAGCCGCCGATATTGGCGCCGTCCTTCAGCCGCCAGCTCAGCGCCGGGATGCCCGCCCGCTTGTCGCCGTCGAACAGGATCTCGAACGGCCCGAGGGCCCCGATCTCCTTCGACAGGTACTGCGCCGTGGCGTAGCAGGCGTTCTGGATGTTGGCGTAGCCTTCCCGGCCGAGGCGCAGGAAGTTGTAGTACTGCGCCACCACCTGCCCGCCGGGACGGGAGAAGTTGAGGGCGAAGGTCGGCATGTTGCCGCCGAGATAGTTGACGTTGAAGACCAGTTCCTCGGGCAAATCGGCGGCCTCGCGCCACACCACCCAGCCCACGCCCAGCGGCGCCAGACCGAACTTGTGGCCGGAGGCGTTGATCGACTTCACCCGCGACAGGCGGAAGTCCCAGGGAATGTCGGGGGCGCAGAACGGGGCGAGGAAGCCGCCGGAGGCGCCGTCCACATGCATCGGGATATCAAGGCCGGTTTCCGCCTGCAGCTTGTCGAGCGCGTCGTTCACCGCCTTCACCGGCTCGTACTGGCAGGTGAAGGTGACGCCCATGGTGGGGACGACGCCGATGGTGTTCTCGTCGACCCGCTTCAGCACCTCTTCCACGTCCATGCCGAGGCGGTTGGGCTCGAGCGGGATCTCGCGCAGCTCGACGTCGAAATAGCGGGCGAACTTGTGCCAGCAGATCTGCACCGGGCCGCAGATGAGGTTCGGCTTGTCGGCCGGCTTGCCCGCCGCCAGCCGCTTCTTGCGCCAGCGCCACTTCAGCGCGAGGCCGCCGAGCATGGCCGCTTCCGACGAGCCCACGGTGGAGCAGCCGAGCGTGCCCCTGGCGTCGGGCGAGTTCCACAAATCGGCGATCATGGCGACGCAGCGCGCCTCGATCTCCGCCGTCTGCGGGTATTCGTCCTTGTCGATCATGTTCTTGTCGATCGACAGGTTCATCAGCTCATGGATCTCGTCGTCGACCCAGGTCTGGCAGAAGGTGGCGAGGTTCTGGCGCGAATTGCCGTCGAGCATCAGCTCGTCGCGCACCGCGGAGAACACGCGGCGCGGCTCGCCCTCGGTCTTCGGGAAGCCGTATTTCGGCAGCGGCGCGGCAAGCTCGCCCGACGCGTAAATGTCATCGAGAACTTCGGAGCGAAGCCCCGAGCCGGATTGATCTGAGGTCAAGTTCATCCCCTCGTTTTGGATTGAAATAAATAGTCATTTTTGCGTATGATTTTTTAAACGAATATATTTTCTCAAAAAATTATAGTATTTTATCTGATAAATCTGCGGCGTAAAATTTCGATGCGAAATATGCGAGACACGATCGCGGCGACACCTTGATCAGCGTGATGCGAACACATAATACATCGAAAAATGATATTTTGAATATATGAATGGCGAAGCGTATCTGGTCAATAGGTTTATATGAACAGTCGTTCATGGTTTTTGCTTGCTCGGAAATGGCTCAATATATAATTCTCGCGCCCTTATTCAGGGTATGTAGGTGTCGGATATAAGTATTAGTTATAGTTAACGTTACATACTGTCGCTGTCATGAAAACAATATTTGTCACACATATGACTGGAGCGGCTCCAGCATTCGCGCTGATCGCCAGGCGGTAGTTATCGTGGACACGCTCCGCGACGAGGTGCTGCCCGCCAGCATGTTTCGATGCCTATACGCAGATGACGGGGCTGATGCCGCGGGACATCGGCATGCTCATCAATTAAGGAGACCGAAATGTCGCTTGCGACGCGTATTCGCCGAAACGGTCTTGGGGTTCTGGCGGGTCTCGGCGTCCTCTCGGTTTCGCTCGGGGCGGGTGCGACCAGCAGTCAGGCCCAGACCCTCGATGCCGCGCTCGCCGCGGCCTATGCCAACAACCCGACCCTCAATTCCCAGCGCGCCGGCACCCGCGCGGTGGATGAGAAAGTGCCGCAGGCCCTTTCCGGCTACCGCCCGACGCTGTTCGGCTCGGTCTCGGCGGGGCGCGAATACCAGCGCATGAAGGCGAGCGGGAAGGTGGTGGACGGCAGCCTGTGGCCGCGCGCCTTCGTGCTCACCGCGACCCAGTCGCTGTTCGACGGCTTCGTCACCGCCAACAGCACCCGCAATGCCGAGATGCAGGTGCGCGGCGCGCGCGAGACGCTGCGCAACACCGAGCAGACCGTGCTGCTCGACGCCGTCACCGCCTACATGAACGTGATCCAGGCGATCGCGCTCCTCGACCTCCAGCAGCAGAACCGCACCGCTTTGGAGCAGGAACTGCGCTCCACCCGCGACCGCTTCAATGTCGGCGAGGTGACACGCACCGACGTCGCCCAGGCCGAGGCCCGCGTCGCCGACGCCCAGTTCCAGGTCAGCCAGGCGGTGGCCAACCTCACCGCCGCGCGCGCCGTCTACCGGCAGGTGATCGGCGTCGAGCCGGGCCGCCTCGCCAGCCCGCGTTCGGTCGAGCCGATGATCCCGAAGTCGGTGGACCGGGTGGTGTCTGCCGGCCTGAGCAATCACCCGGCGGTGAAGGCCTCGCAGTTCGCGGTGGATGCGGCGCAGTTCCAGGTGAAGGTCGCCGAGGGCGCGCTGATGCCCAACCTGAACGTGCAGGGCCAGGCGATGGCCTCCTACGAGCCCTCGCTCAGCGCCTCGCAGAGCCACTCGGCCGCGGTGACCCTCAACCTGACGGTGCCGTTCTACCAGGGCGGTGTCGAGTACGCGACCATCCGCCAGGCCAAGGAATTGTGGACCCAGACCCGGATCGAGGTCGACGTCAACCGCGACACCGTGCGCGCGGCGGCGGTGCAGGCCTGGGGGGCGCTGGAAGCCTCGAAGGTGCAGATCGAGGCGGCGCAGTCGGCGGTGGCGGCGAGCACCCTCGCCCTCGAAGGCGTGCGCGAGGAGTGGCGTGTCGGCCAGCGCACCACCACCGACGTGCTGAACGCCCAGCGCGAGCTCACCAGCTCGCGCGCCGCCTTGGTGACCGCCCAGCGCGACCGGGTGGTGGCGGCCTATACGCTGGTGGCCATCATCGGCCGGCTCGATGCCATATCGCTGGGACTGAAGGTGAGGGTCTACAATCCCGCCGTGCATTACCAGCAGGTCCGCGACAGCTGGGCCGGCGTGCGCACCCCCGACGGAAAATAACCGGGGGCGGCCACCGTCGCCCTGCCGCAACCCGGCGTGGAGTGCGATACTTTTCCTTCATGAAGCGATTCTCGCGTCCGTTCTCCGGGGCGGTTCAATCACGGGGTTGGTCGCGCATCCGGATGTGGGTCGCCGCGCGATAGGGATCGTAGGCGGCGAACTGGTAGGCGGAGATGATGCCGTCGCGCACCGCCTCGCCGCCGATGTCGGCGCTCTTCCATACCGCATGGGCGCGGGCGAGGCGGCGGTCCGCGAGGTTGGAGAGGATGCGCAGATAGACCCGCCCGCCGGTCCATTGGGCGATGGCCGGGGCGAGCTTCTCCGCCATGGTGTTGACGGCGTTGGCGCCCATGGCGTCGCGGGTGTCGACGATGAGATGGGTCACCACCATGGTGCCGGACGGGGTGTCGATGAGGCGCACCTCGAGGTCGCGGAAGCCGCCGCCGAGGCCGACCAGCACCGGGTCGCAGGCGTCGCACGCCGCCTTGATCTCCTCGCGCCGCTCCAGCACCCGCAGCCGCGCCGCCTGCGGGTCGCGCACCTCCACCGCCTGCACCTGGGCGATCATCAGCGTGCCGGAGACCGAGGTGACGAAGCCGGTGTCGTAATTCTGCCGGCCGGCGTTGCAGACCGCGGCGACCACCGAGGATTCCTCCGTCGCCATGGGGATGAGCACGTCCTCCCCGTCGATCTTCATGTTGGTGGCGATGCCCACCGGGATGTTCATGGTGGCGACGACGTTCTCGATCAGCTTGTCGGCGAGCGCCGGGTCGAGATTGCCCATGTCGGCGAGATGGGCGACCTGCGCCGCATCGAGGCCGGCGATCCCCCGCCGCGGCACGCCGCCCAGCACCCGGAAGGCATGGTTATGGGCGTCGAACAGCATCTCGTGGGTCTGCAGCGGGTAGGCTCGAAGCGTGAAGGCGCGGCTGTAGGACAGCTTCACATGAGCGACCTGAAGCTTGGTGCGCTCGCCAGCGATGATCGCCCAGTCCTCCGACCAGTCGAACTGGAACGCTTCGCCCGGCACAAAGGCCAGCAGCACGAAGGCGCCGCGGCCGCTGGTCTGCTGCTCACGCAACCGGGTGGCCTTCCAGTCACGGGCAAAGGCCGCCACCCGATTGTACGACCCCTCATAGCCCAGCGTCACCAGATCGGCGTGCAGCTGTTTGACCGTGCGCTTGTGCTTGCGGGACTTGCCGACCTCGACCCGCAGCATCGCCGTGAGCTTGTTGGCATAGGAATCGAGCTTGCTCGGGCGGTCGGGGACGTGAAACCGGGGTTCGACGCTTTCCGCTCGCATGTACTTGCGCACGGTGTTCCGTGAGAGGCCGGTGCGGCGGGATATCTCCCGGATCGAGCAACGATCCCGATGATGCCAGCGCCGGATGACGCTCAATAACTCCATGTCGATCACTCCGCTGCCCCCCGCGTGTGCCCGTGAGACGTGTTGAAAACATGGGTCACTTCTCGATGGAAAAATCCTCGCCTGACGGGTCAGATCTCAATGGAAATCAACACTCGACCTGCTTGAGGCGCGCCTCGTCGCCCCGGCATAGGACAACACCACCAAAACTGCGTCAGAGCCAACATTCCATGCCGATCCACACCCGATCGCTGGCGAGGCCCCATCAGGCATATTTACAGGCACCTTAAAGTACGGTAGAAACAGCGAGAATGGTAGAATGTAGTGGCGCTCCGATGTCCCTCAACATCAAGAATCCCGCCACTGTCGCCCTCGCCGATGAACTTGCGCGCCGCCAGGGCATCAGCAAGACCGCAGCCATCCACGGCGCCCTGCAGGAGCGGCTGCAACGGCTCGGCCATAACGGCGACGACAAGGCCCGGCTCCTGGCCGAAATGCGCGCCATATCGCGCCGCGTCGCCGCGCTTCCCCAGCGCGACACCAGATCCGCCGACGAAATCATCGGCTATGACGAGCATGGCATCCCGAACTGATGGTCATCGATACCTCTGCCGTCATCGCCATATTCCTCTGCGCGCCCGAAGCGGATCGCTTCGAGATGGCGATCGTCGAGGCCAATGTGGGGTCGGGACAAGAGCAGTTCGAAATCGTACGCTAAGGTCGAACGGAGCAGGAACGTTGTGCGGCACGCCGTAGCCCAGCCGGGAGGCGAAGCAATC
>NCHM01000323.1 GCA_002257205.1 Rhizobiales bacterium 24-66-13
CACCTTGCGGCTGTCGGCCCAGAGGGACGCGATCTTTTCGGCGCCTTTGGGCGAGCCGCCATGCAGCAGCACCATGTCCGGGTGCTTGGCGTGGATCTGATCGAGCTTGGCCCAGATCTGTCTGTGATCGGCGGTGTCGCCGCCCGAGAAGGCGATCTTCGGCCCGACGGGCACAAGCACCTCAGTATCGGAACGCCTCCTGGCGGCGAGAAAATCCCGACTGTCGATCAGCGATGCGGTGAGGTGGCGATGGTTGACCCTTGATCCGGCGCGTGGTGACCAGGGAGAGCCGGTGGCGATACGGTAGCGGTCGGCGGCGGCCTCGCGGAAGGCTTCCATGCCGTCGCGCCGGCCGATCAGGTTCATGCCGATGTCGATCCGGCGCTCGAGCTCCAGTGACTTCACCTCCGAGCCGTCCTGTTCGCGCTGAAGCTGCTTCTGGGTCTGCTCGTTGTCGTCGAGCTTCTGCTCAATCCGGTCCACGGCGCGGTGGAACATGTTGACGGTCGACCAGAGGAGATCAGGGAGGTCGGCATTGAGGCTGGTGTCGGTGATCGTGGCGACCAGGGCGTCGAAGATGTCGGCGATGGCGCCTTCGATGAGGCGGTCTTCCGGTGGCGGGCGCTGGTCGCGTTCGTCCTCGGAAGGACGGTAACCGTGGAGCTGCAATTCCTGGATCAGGTGCTCGGTCGGGGATGAGACGTGGTGCGGCTCGTGGTCGTCATGCGCGCTCATGGGATGCTCCGTCGGTTTGGACCGCTTGCCGTGGCGGCCTTCATGGCGACGAAGCCGTCGGGCGGGACGGACCTGCACCCGGAGCGCTGGCATGGTCCCCGAAAGTGGGAACCGGTTTCGGGACAAGACGCCGGAAAAGCGCACGGGGCCGCAGCGCCAGCGGAGGATGGCGACAAGCCGGCGATTTTGCTTCGCGATGGAAAGCGGCTTGAAGGCCGCGCCGGAAAATCGTTGGCGGCAGCCATTGCCGATCCGGCCCAGCTGACGGCCGATCGCCCTCTCGAAGGCGCAAGGCGCGGTCCTTTCCGTGGGCTGACGCATCCTTGCGGGTATGGCAGCCACGTCTCGCGGTTCAGCCCGTTCCGGCTATTGGGGCAGGCTCATGAAGCGCAAGACGTCTTCCGGGGCGAGTTGCAACCGAACGCACGCCCGGAGCGCATCCATACCCAGCCGCTGGAGATCCTCGTTAAAGTCCCCGAGGGCGGGCGATAGGCAAATAGCCTCGATGCCCTCGGCGTTCGCCCGTTCCATCAGCATGTCCCGCGCGGCGTCACCGGCAGGATCGTTGTCGCGGACGATATAAAGCCGCCGCAGCCTCAGTGGGAACAGGATGGCAGCCAGATGTGCTGCCGAGAGCGCCGGCATAACCGGCATGTCGGGAAGGATCTGCCGGAGCGAAAGCATGGTCTCGATGCCTTCGCCCGCCGCTATCACGCTGTCTGGCACACCGATGCGAACGGTAGACCCAAGCAGATTACCCATCGCCTTGCGCGGCGTGTTGACCGGAGCCTTATCCGAGCCGTCGGGCGCAAGCCAGGTGCGGTGTGCGCCGGTGATCCTGCCGGTGAGATCGGTGACGGCGGCGACCATGGCGGGCCAGGTCTCGGTCGGGCTGTCATCGGGCTTGTAGTAGCAGCGTGGATGAAAGCGCAGGTTTCCGGCTCCGTGCAAAAGCGTAATGCCGCGTCGGCGCAAATACGTCTCTGCAGTGGTCCCGGCGAGGGGCTGTGACATGGCGAACAACCGGCGAGCCGCTTCGACGGACCCTGATGGAGCCGGCATGACACGGCGAGGTGGTGTTGCGGGCCCCGGTTCGGGATGCGGCAGGCTGAGAAACGTCCGTGCTTCGTCGGCAACGTCAGCGAAGTCGGTGAGGCCCAAGGAGCCACGTATGATGTCGAGAAGATCGCCATGTTCGCCAGTGGCGGCATCGGTCCATTTGCCCGCCGGCCCCTTTGCGGATGCCTGGAGCCGGACAAAGAGCGAGCGGCCGGGCGTGTTTCTGATATCGCCGACCAGCCAGTAGCGGCCCTCCCGGCGCCCATTGGAGAGATAGTGGCGGCAGACGGCTTCGGCCCGATCGGCGAGCCGGCGCGACAGATCGTGAGCAATCCCGGACATGGCGAGCTTTTCAAAAACAAAGATCGGGTTGTTGGGGCTCCGGCCTGATCCCGGTCGGAAGGTGACGGGAGAGAGGTTTTCCGGGCAGGCTCCATCGGTTCAACCGGTCAGGAGGCGTGCCATGGAGCTGTTCGTCGGTCTTGATGTGTCTGTTCGTACCACCAGCGTTTGCGTGATGGACGCGAGCGGCAAGCTGATCCGGGAGAGCAAGGTCGAGAGCGAGCCGGAGACGATTGCCGCTCTTCTTCATGCGATCGGCGGCCCCTACAAGCGGGTTGGGCTGGAGGCCGGGCCGCTGTCGCAGTGGCTCTACAGCGGCCTGGCGAGCGCGGGGTTTCCCGTGATCTGCGTCGAGACGCGGCACATGAAGGCCGCGCTCTCGGCGCAGATCAACAAGACCGATCGCAACGATGCCCGCGGCATCGCACAGATGATGCGGGTCGGGCTGTACAAGCCGGTGCACGTCAAGACCATCCGGAGCCAGGAGATCCGGATGCTGCTGACGGCGCGCAAGTTCGTGCAGACGAAGATCATCGACGCGGAGAACAATCTGCGCGGCCTGCTGCGCAACTTCGGCCTCAAGGTCGGCGCCGTGACCCGGCTGCAGTTCGAGCGGCGCATCGTCGAACTGCTCGAACAGTCCCCGCATCTGCGGCTGATCGTCGAGCCGCTTCTCACGGTGCGGCGCGTGCTGCGCGAACAGTTCCAGCATCTGCATAAGGCGATGGAAC
Source organism: Rhizobiales bacterium 24-66-13 (assembly GCA_002257205.1). Lineage (GTDB taxonomy): Bacteria > Pseudomonadota > Alphaproteobacteria > Rhizobiales > Xanthobacteraceae > NCEH01. Next base: position 2,868 of record NCHM01000323.1, read on the forward strand.
GACTGGCCGAGAGCGACGAGACCTGCACGTTGCTGATGACAGCGCCCGGCGTCGGCCCGATGGTCGCCTTGAGCTTTCGGGCCGGCGTCGACGAACCGGCCCGCTTCGGCAGATCACGATCCGTCCCGGCCCATTTCGGGTTGACGCCGTCACGCTATCAATCGGGGGAGATCGATCGGGACCGAGGCATCTCCAAGTGCGGCGATGCTGGCATCCGCTGGGTGCTGGTCGAGGCCGCCGGGATCCTGCTGCGGATCTCGAAGAAGAGCTCGCCACTGAAGACGTGGGGGCTCGCCGTCGCCCGGCGGCGCGGCATGGCGAAGGCGACGGTGGCGGTCGCCCGGCGCCTGGCGCCTGGCGGTCATCCTGCACCGGATGTGGGTCGACAACACACCATTTCGCTGGGAGGCCGAGGCCGCCTGAAACCGGCGAAGAGTTCCGCGTCGCTGCGCGGAGAGAGGTCCCGTCCAGGGACGAGTGGGCAGGCAATCCCGAGGCGGGCCTGAACGCCAGGTCAAACTGGCAGTTCGCAAAAAAGATTGGGATGCCTCTCCATCCGACCCGATCATGAAGCGGCCGCTGTGCCGACTTCGTAGAGAAGCCAGACTCCTGGCGGGAGCTCACCAGCGCGCAGTGTGGCGAAGAAGCTCTTCAATTATCAGCCAATCCAGCCGCGGGCGGCTCCATCGCCCGCGCAGAGAGCCTTTGCTTGACTCCTACCACCCCAAAAGAGAAGGCCCGCCGACAGAGCCGGCGGGCCGAGGTTCAGGATCGTGTTGAGGATTACTCCGCCGCCACGGCAGGGGGGATGTCCGTGGTGTCTTCAGTATCCTCAAGACTCTCGTCTTCGCCCATGGCCGTTGTGCCGTCCCGCCGCCACGGCAGGGGGGATGTCCGTGGTGTCTTCAGTATCCTCAAGACTCTCGTCTTCGCCCATGGCCGTTGTGCCGTCCTGCGCCGCCGTATCTTCGCCAACGGCGGGTTCGGCTCCGCGCAGCGGTTCCGGCAGCCAGCCGGTGTCGGCCAGCAGCATTTCGGCCTCGCGGGCCATGTCGCCCTTCTTCAGGTGCGCGATGCGGTCCGACGCACGCGCCCCCTTCGCCTCGCTCACCGCCAGCAGAATGCGGGCCTTGGTGACCCGGCCGAGAAAATTGTCCACGGTGGGCTTCCAACCGGCGGTCGCCATGTCGAGGTCGACGGCACGAGCGAGCTGGTCGGCATGGTTGAGCGCGCGGGGGCGGCGGTTCCAGGCCTCATGAACAGCATTCACCGACAGGCTCACCACATGGGCGAACAGGCCGGAGCGGCTGTCGCTGTCCCAATCCCGCAGTGCCTCCCACAGATCGGCCGATTCCTTGGGCAGAACCTTGGCCCAGCCCTCATGCCGGGCGTGGATCGCCGCGGCCGAGACGCTGTCGTTCAACCCCGGCGCCTGCGCGCTGAAGGTCACGCTCTTCAGGTCGAGTTCGAGGCAGCTATCCGAGCCATATCGATAGAAGATCTTCAGCGTCAGGGCATGCAGGGCCGCGAGGAAGGCGACCTCCGGCCGCTCGCCCAACGCCTGGCGCAGGCCGAGCGTGCGATGCGAGGTCAGCTCGGTCATCAGCCGGTCCGAGAGCGCAGACAGCCCTTCATCCTCCTCGGGCTCGGGCATCGGCGCATCTGCCATGACGGCCTCGCCGGTACGCATGGCCGCAACCGCGCCAACGTGCGGGCCGGCGTCTTCCGTGACGACTTCAAGCTCGACCGGTAGTTCGTCCTCGGGCCGCACATAGCCGCGCTCAATGCGCAATGCGCCGTCATGGCCAATGCTGACGAAGGCGCCGGCGCGCGCCACCTCCGCCGGATCGAAGGTGATCGGGCGCGCCTCAAAGGCTTCGATCGCCGTCTCGATCTCGCCGAGCCGCGCATCGACCTCGTCCGGCAACTCATCCGCTTCGGCGTATTCCGCAGACAGGCGATCATATTCCGCCTGCAGGGCGTCGCGGCTGGCCTCCTCTTCAGCGTTGAGCGGGATGGTCTCGCCGCGCAACTGGCGGAGGCCGTAGGTGTGGCCATAGGCGAAGTCGGGGGCCATCTCGACCCACTTCCACCCCTCAGTGGTGACAGCGTCCGCCTCGGCCTTGAGCTTCTCGGCCACCAGCCGGTCGACCAGCGCGACATCCTGCAGCCAGCCGCCGTCGTCGCCCTGGAACAGGTCGCGCAGGATGGTGCCGCCGGCCTCGACATAGGCCTCGAGGCCTATGAACTGGGCGCGCTTGTCGCACGCGCGGACAGCCCCTTCGGTCAGCATACGGCGGATGGCATAGGGCTGCTTGTCGTAGGAGGCCTTCAGCCGCTCGAAGACCTGTTCCTGGCGCGCATGGTCGCCGGACACGGTGAAAGCCATGAGCTGGTCGAGCGTCATGCCGTCCTCGGCATAGACCTCCAGCAGTACCGGCGAGACCGAGGCGAGCTTGAGGCGCTGCTTGACCACGCCGACGGAGACGAAGAAGGCGACGGCGATCTCCTCCTCGGACTGCCCCTTCTCGCGCAGAGCGAGGAAGGCGCGGAACTGGTCGAGCGGATGCAGCGGCGCGCGCTGAACGTTCTCGGCGAGCGAATCCTCCTCGGCGATGCCGCCTTCCCGGATGACGCAGGGCACCGGCGCGGTCCTGGCGAGGCGCTTCTGCTTCACCAGCACTTCCAGCGCCCGATAGCGCCGTCCGCCGGCCGGGATCTCGAACATGCCGGTCTCGACGCCGGTGTCGTCAACCACAGGCCGAACGCTCAGGCCCTGCAGCAGGCCACGGCGGGCGATGTCCTCGGCCAGTTCCTCGATCGAGACCCCGGCCTTGATGCGCCGGACGTTAGACTGGCTGAGCAGGAGCTTGTTGAAGGGGATGTCACGCGAGGGCGAGAGCGTGATCTTCTGAACATTGGTCGCCATGGAAGGCACCTCCGCGACGGGCGGCCAAGAGCCTCTCTCTCGACCTCCAACCCGTCACGAAGCGCAGCGCCGCCCTCTCACTCTGGAGGGCAGCGCTGTAGAACCGCAGATCCGCACAAGCGGAAAACCGGAAAGCCGGAGACACGGATCTACGCATCTCCGGCTTTGGGGAAATCAGGCGGCCCGATCGAGCAGCTTCTTGGCCCGGCCCTCAAGGTCGAGCCTTGCATCCTGGTGGGGCTTGTCGCGTGCGAGCGCGGTGATGCCCTGCACGAAGTCGAAGATGCTCTCGGGCTTGCGCCCTTCCTCTGCCAGCACCGTGTCGATGATCCGCGCCGTCTCGGCCTTGGAGAAGCCCCGGTTGCGCAGGAAGTCGCTGCGGTCTTCGTCGGTGCGCGCGACGATCTTCTCGCGTGCCGCCTTGATGCCGTTGACGAAGGGCATCGGCGAGGAATTGGCGAAGCGGGTGAGTGCCGGCGCTGCCTCGTGCGCGAAGCGGGAGGCCGCGTATTTGGAGTGGCGGATGGTGATTTCCTGGAAGTCCTCGACGCCCCAGAGATTACGGTTCTGGCACACGGCACGCAGATAGAAACTCGCGATGCCGAGCGTCTTGGCGCCCACCTCCGAGTTCCAGCAATAGAAGCCCCGGAAATAGAGGTCTGGCGAGCCGTCGGGCAAACGCCCGGCTTCGATGGGGTTGAGATCGTCGACCAGGAACAGGAAGACGTCACGGTCGGAAGCGTAGAGCGTCGTCGTATCCTTGGTGATGTCCACACGCGGATTATAGACGCCCGTCGACCAGTCGAGCACGCCCGGAACCTTCCAGCGCGTGTCGCCGGTGCCGTTGCCGGCGATGCGCTGCACCGCCTCGACCAGTTCGTGATCATAGATCCGGCCATAGTCCGGGCCGGTGACAGCGCGCAACTCGACGCGGCCATTGGCGGTCTCAAACGTCTTGATCTGCTCGGCGCGGTGCGAGGTCAGCCCATATTGCAGATTAATGCCGGCCAGCGCAGCGGGAAGCTGGCGCAGATAGGCGGCCGGGGCCCCGATCTGGGCCGCGAGCTGGCCGAAGGACCAATGGTTCGGCTCGACGGGGGCATCCGCCCCGGGAATGACCAGCGCCAGACGCTCGGCATTGGAGCGGCTCGCCTCCACATGGATGCGCGACGTCTCCACCAGGCGCGACCGGCTGTGATCGGCCCGGCCCCGCACCATCGCGGCCAGTTCGCCGAGCGACAAGAACCGTTCGTCATCCGGCCGGGAGAACCACTCCGACGACACGCGGCCGACCCGCTCGCCGCGCGTGACATCCACCTTGTAGCCGCCACTGGCGTCGCGACCGGCATCCAGAACCTGCATGTTCATGGGGATCACCCTCCATGACGGGCGCCGGAAGACTCTCTCCCAGCCCTCAACCCGTCACGGAAATCCAGACCTGCCTCTCACTCTTATCGGCACGGTGAGGTACCTAGAGATGCGTTACGTCGAGCGGAGCCTTACCTTCGGCCGCAACCTGAGGCTCATGTCTGATCCCCGCCTCCTCGAGACGGCACTCCGCGCACAACTCCACCTTTACGCACAATGGCCTCGCTGAGGCGTTCTGTCGTCATGAGAAATTCGCCCTTCGCCAGGTATTTGGGCTGGGGCGGCCGTGCCTTCTCTAGCGCACGTCTCATTCGGCCAAGAGCTGCTGGCAACAGGCCCCGATCGCACCGCTGCAGTATTGGGCACCGGCCCTCATCTCTTGACGGGGCTTGGATCGCCGAAATGGCAACGAGCGTCATCAGGGCGAGAAAAACCATGCCATCGGTAATCCGCGCGGCGATAAGCGGCATGATCTCGTAGCGAGCGTCTTTGCTCCAGGATCGAAATCAGGCCCGCGATGGTGATGGCGACCACCGGCATCACAATGGGTTGCACGCGTTCGATGGCATCTTCAATGATCGAGTGGTGGAGATCGGTGAGCGTCAAGCTACGGCCCATTGCCGTGATCTTCGTGCCGGCTTCGCTCCAGACGTGGTGGAGGATGATCAGACACGCCGGTTTCCGCCGTCACACATCGTTACTACATCGGCACCTTGCAGTGAGGCAACGGGACGGTGGTAATGCTTCACTCTTCAAGACTGAATCATCATATAATATTTTTCACAATTTATTGATCGATGGATGCCGTCGCTTAACATCTTCTTCGCAGAAGTGACAGCGAGGAAAAACACTTTTTCACGTTGAAGTTACGTGGAGCGTTGCTCGCTATCCTGAGCCATATAACGCCTTCGCATTCGCAAGCAGGCGTTCCATAACGGAAGCCTTGCGGGGAATTGGTATGACTGCCGACACCAACTCCAGAGGTTTTCATGTGGCGCCAGATTGGTCCTTGCCATTGGCGGAGTCACTGGTATCTTGCAACGTGATATGATGCATCCGCTCCGCTCATTCGTGATTCTTCTGACCGTGCTCACCTTTTCGGTGACAAGCACGGGTTGGGGCATTGCGAGCGGATTGATGGTGTCTAGCGGCGGGAAAGGGCACAACGCGCCGATCGCCGCCAGCTATTCTAGCGAATCGCATGAGCACGGCGACAGCGACCTGGGCCAGAATTTGGCTTGTTTGAATGCGAACGGCCAAGCCTGCGCTGATAAGCATCACCACAGCGACACATCGAGTTCCTGCTGCGCTATGGCGTGCCACACGGCAATCCCGGCGAGTGCATACGATATGGTCGTTATCGCCTCCGAGCGGGCCATAGATCATCCGTCGTTCGAGTCGGGTGTAAAGGGATCATCCGCGACGCGCCTCGAGCGGCCGCCGAGATCCGCCGACGTTTGATCGTCGGCCGCCTCCCCTCACGACGTCTTTTCGCTGACGGACTCCATCCGTCTCCGTTTCCGTCCTTGGGTTTCTGCCGACGACTTTCGCTGCTGCGTCTCCGCAGCCGCTGAAGATCGCTGTTCGATACCGTGCGGCCATGCCGCTCGGACCGACTGGGCCGATTCCGAGGATCTCCATGAAACCTGTCTTCCTGACGGCCTTCGCCGTTGTCCTGTCCGCATGTTCCGGACCACCTGTGATTGAGGTGGGTTCCAGCCCGTCCGACCCGAGTTCGAGCGTGAAGCCATTGCGCTACACGCCCGTCACCGCGGGAACAGTCGATTACCGTCCGGTCGATCCGAAACCCTGGATCGAGCGCAATGAGC
>NCHM01000324.1 GCA_002257205.1 Rhizobiales bacterium 24-66-13
CCTGAAGGCGCGCGGCTATCGGGTGGTCGGCATCGACAAGCATCCGGCCAACACCGCCCGCCTGCGGCAGCTTCACCCGGACGTGGACGTGATCGAGGCCGATCTCAGCCGCGCCGGCCCGTGGATGGACGCGTTCGCCGGGGCCGATGCGGTGGTGATCAACCAGGCGCAGATCGGCGGGCTCGACCATTCCGAATTCGTCGCCAACAATGTCACGGCGACGCAACACATCGTCGATGCGGTGCGCCGGCACGGCGTGCCCTATTTCGTCGCCATCTCCTCGTCCGTGGTGAATTCGCAGGCCAAGGACTTCTATGTGGAGACCAAGACCGCGCAGGAGCGCTTCGTCGATACGGTCGAGACGCCCCATGTGGTCCTGCGCCCGACGCTCATGTTCGGCTGGTTCGACCGCAAGCATCTCGGCTGGCTGCGGCGCTTCATGGATCGCGTGCCGGTGTTCCCGATCCCCGGCTCCGGCAAATTCCGCCGCCAGCCGCTCTATGCGGGCGATTTCTCCGCGATCATCGCCTCGGCCATCGAGAGTCGCATCACCGGCACCCACGACATCTCGGGCCGGACCGAGATCGACTATATCGACATCATCCGGCTGATCAAAAGCATCACCGGCGCCAAGGCGCGCATCGTCAAGATTCCCTATGCCGCCTTTTATGTGCTGCTGAAGACCTATGCGCTGGTGAACAACAACCCGCCGTTCACGGTCAACCAGCTGCAGGCCCTGGTGATCCCGGAAGTGTTTCCGGTCATCGACTGGCCGAAGATCTTCAACGTACCCGAGACGCCGCTGAAGCAGGCGTTCGAGGAAACCTTCCTCGATCCGCGCTATAGCTCCATCGTCCTCGACTTCTAGGAGCGGCCCGCATGACGAAAACCGTCATCATCGGCGCGGGCGCCATGGGCCTGGCGGCGGCCCATTATGCCCTCAACCTCGGCCATGAGGTGAATGTGGTGGAGGCCGATACGGTCGCCGGCGGCATGGCGGCGCATTTCGATTTCGACGGGCTGTCGATCGAGCGCTTCTATCATTTCGTCTGCAAGCCGGACGCCCCCACCTTCGCCCTGATGGCGGAGCTGGGCATCGCCGACAAGATGCGCTGGCGGCCGACCTCCATGGCCTATTTCAAGGATGGCGGCCTGCACAAATGGGGCGATCCCATTTCCCTGCTGGCCACATCCCTGCTGAATCCGCTGGAGAAGCTGCGCTACGGTTTGCAGATGTTCGCGACCGCCAGGCGCCGCGCCTTCGACGATCTGGAGACGGTTTCGGCCCGCGACTGGATCGAGAAGGGGTCCGGCGCGAGCGTCTATGACAAGCTCTGGCGCCGCCTCATGGAGCTGAAATTCTACCAATATGCCGACGACGTCTCGGCCGCCTGGATCGCCACCCGGGTGCGGCGCATCGGCAATTCGCGCAAATCCCTGTTCCAGGAGGAACTGGGCCATATCGAGGGCGGATCGCAGACCCTGGTGGATGCGCTGATGCGCTCCATCGAGGGCCGCGGCGGGCGAGTGCACCTCTCGACACCCTGCGAACAGGTGGAGAGCGTGGACGGCAAGGTGACCGGCGTTCACGCCGGCGGCCGATTCTTTCCCGCCGAGGCCGTCATTTCCACGGTGCCGACACCGTTCGTCTCGCAATTGGTCCCGAGCCTGCCACAGGCCTCGAAGGACGCCTATGACGCGATCCGCAATATCGGCGTGATCTGCGTGCTGCATAAGCTGAAGCGCTCGGTGACGCCGCATTTCTGGGTCAATATCGTCGATCCCGAAATCGAAATTCCCGGCATCATCGAGTTTTCAAACCTGCGGGCCATGCCGGATACGGTGGTCTATGTGCCCTATTACATGCCGCACGACCATAAGAAGTGGCAATGGTCCGACGCGGAGCTGATCGCCGAAAGCTACAGCTATCTGCGGCGCGTCAATCCGGCCTTGTCCGAGGGCGACCGCTTCAGCTCGCGCGTCGGGCGGCTGCGCTATGCGCAGCCCTTGTGCGAGCCTGGATTCGCCGCGAAAATCCCGCCGATCCGCGCGCCGATCGCCGGCCTTCAGATCGCCGACACCTGCTTTTATTATCCCGAGGATCGCGGCGTTTCCGAAGGCGCGCGGCTCGCCCGGGAAATGGCGGCGGCGATTGGCACCGATCATGTTCCCCGCCGCGCGCCGGTCTTTGGCTGAGCCGTGCCGCAGCGATTGAAGAGACGAGATGCAGCGCCTGATCGCCCTTTACGTGAACGGCCAGTTCGGCAAGTTCCTGCTCGCGGGCGGGCTCGCGGCGGTAACGAATTTCGCCAGCCGGTTCGGCTTCGATCTGTATTTCAATTATCGGGTCTCGGTCAGCCTCGCCTATCTGGTCGGCTTCCTCACCGCCTTCACGCTGAACCGCCTGTTCGTGTTTCCCGCCTCGGGCAAGGCGTTGCACACCGAAATGTCCTGGTTTTTCCTGTTCAACGCGCTGGCGTTTCCGGTGGTGCTCGGCGCGTCGGTGGGGCTGGACCGGCTGTTCTCCCCCTTTCTTCCTGCCGCACTGGCCCAGGCTGGCGCGCATGCCATCGCCATCATGCTGCCGGTGTTCGTGAATTTCGCCGCGCATAAATTCATCACCTTCCGCAGCCGGGGCTGACCGCGAAGGGCGCGCGCAAAGCTGTGGCTCGCGTCCCGGCGCGGCCGCTCGGAGATTGCTGCGCATGCGAAGCGCGACGATAATGATGAATGGTTCAGCTTCGCATTCATCATCGCACCACCTATTTCTATCGCCACCGGGTCGCCCTCGGCGCGCATCGCCTGATGCTGCGCCCGCGCGAGAGCCTGGACCTGCGGCTCATTTCCATGAAGGTCGCGACCTTCCCCGCCAGCGTGCTCAGCTGGACGCAGGACGTGTTCGGCAATGCGGTCGCCACCGCTTCCTTCCGCGAGAGTTCGGAAACCCTGACGGTGGAAAGCTCGGCCGAGCTTGAGCATTATGCCTCCGCATGGCCGGTGTTCGAGATCGCGGGCTCGGCGATGCATTATCCGTTCCGCCATTCCAATGATGAATGGACCGACCTCGGCGCGCTGACGATCCCGCAATATGCCGATCCCGCCGGGCGCCTCCACGCCTGGGCCCGCAGCTTCGTGCGCTCCAATCCCACCGACACGCTCTCCTTGCTGAAGGACATGAACGCGGGCATTCCCGCGCGCATCCGCTACCAGAGCCGCGACGAGGAGGGCACGCAACCGCCGCTCCACACGCTGGATCGCGGATGGGGCTCGTGCCGCGATTTCGCCGTGCTGCTGGCGGAAGCGGCCCGCAGCCTCGGGTTCGGCGCGCGGATCGTCTCGGGCTATCTGCACACGCCGGGCACCCTGCTGGTCGGCAATACCGATGCCGGCACCACCCACGCCTGGACAGAAATCTACGTGCCCGGCGCGGGGTGGATCACCTTTGACCCGACCAATGGCGGCGTCGGGGCGTCGAACCTCGTTCCGGTGTCCGTAGCGCGAACCATCGAACAGACCGTCCCCGTCTCCGGCACCTATGTGGGCGCGCGCGACGACTGCCTCGGCATGTCGGTGGAGGTGCGCGTGACCTCCTGAGGCGCAGGTCTGCCGGCGCACAGGTCCGCCCGCGCCACGGCTTGCCTAGACCCGCAGCACGATCTTGGCCGCGGCGGCGCGGCCCGCGTCGATATCCTGGAAGGCGGTGATGCCCTGCGAAAGGTCGCGCTCCTCGAACCAGTCGAGCGCGCCGAGGCGGCCCGAGGCGAGGGCGTTCACGGTCGCGCGGAAATCGGCGGGCGTGTAGCAATAGGTGCCGCTGACGATGATTTCCTGCAAGGTGATGCGCCGCACGTCAAACCCGTCCATTCCCGGCAGAAGCCCGGCATGAACGATCACCCCGCCCGGCCGCACCAGCGCGCTGGCGCTCGCCCGGGTCGCGGCCGCGCCCACCGCATCGATGATGAGGTCGATGCTGCTTTCCTGCGGCGCGCCGGCCTCGCCGGGCGCGTAACAGCGAAAATCCCCGGCCCGCGCCAGCGTCGCACGGCGCCCGGCATGGGGCTCGGCGACGAAGATTTCCGCCGCCCCCTGCATGGCGAGAACCAGCGCCGCCGCAAGGCCGATGGCCCCGCCGCCGATGACCAGGCAGCGCGCGGCCGAAAGCGGCAAGTCCAGCAGCCGCGCGCCCTGGTTCACCGCGTGATAGGACACCGCCACGGGCTCGGCCAGAGCCGCCTTGGCAATGGGAAAATCCTCCGGGATCGCCACCAGATTGCGCTCCGGCACCCGCACCAGTTCGGCGAAGGCACCGGGGCGCGGCGGCATGGAGAGGATTTGCCGCGAGGGACACAGATGCGCCCTGCCCGCCTCGCAGGCGCGGCAGGTGCCGCATACGACCAGCGGATTCACGGTGACACGCTCCCCCGCGCGCGGCCCGCTGGTGATGCGCCCGGCCGCCTCGTGGCCGAGCACCAAAGGGGCGGGACGGCGCGCGTCATGGCCGTGATAGGCGTGCATGTCTGACCCGCAGATGCCCACCGCCTCGACCCGCACCAGCACTTCGTCATTGCCGGGCACGGGCTCGGGAACCTCGCCCAGTTCCAGGGAATGGGGGCCGGTATAGACCAGCGCTTTCATGGCAAAGCCCTCATTTGGCGGTGAAGCCGCCGTCCACCGCCAGCACCTGCCCGGTGACATAAGCGGACGCGTCCGAGGCGAGAAAAACCACGGCGCCGTGGAGATCCTCCAGCGCGCCGTTGCGGCCGATGGCGGTCTGCGCCGCATTGCGGGCGGCGCGCACATCGTCGTCGAACACCGCTTGCGTCAGCGGGGTCGGAAAAAAGCCGGGCGCGATGGCATTGCAGGTGATGCCCTTCGGCGACCATTCCTCGGCCATGGCGCGGGTTAATTGGGCAATGGCCCCCTTCGCCGCACCATAGGGGGCGGAATTGGGGAAGGCGCGGAACGATTGCAGCGAGGCGATATTGACGATCCGCCCCCAGCTGCGCGCCGCCATCTGCGGGGCGAGCAATTGCACCAGGCGGAACGGCGCGCGCACATGCACCGCCATGTGCAGGTCGAACGCGTCCAGTGTCACGTCCATGAACGGCTGGCGCAGATTGAGGCCGGCGGCGTTCACCAGGATGTCGGGCGCGCAGCCGCGCCGGGCCAGTTCGGCGGCGATGGCGTCCGGGCCGTCGGGCGAGGCTAGGTCGCCGGCGATCCATTGGCTGGCGATGCCCTCGTCCTGAAGCTGCCGGTCGGCG
>NCHM01000325.1 GCA_002257205.1 Rhizobiales bacterium 24-66-13
CTCTCGACCTTGCCCCACGGGGGGCAGACAGAAGAGAGACGAACGATCCCATGACCGGCTTCCCGCGCAAGTCCACCCTCATCCGTCGCCGCCGCTCCGCTCTGCTCGGCGGGGTCTTCGGCCTGGCTGTGACCGGCATCGTTGTCGGCCAGTTCATCCCGCCCTATTCCATGCCGGCCAGCGCGCAGATCACCACCAGCCAGCCCGCAGGCACGTTCTCCTTCGCCGATACGGTGGAGAAGGTCTCGCCCGCCGTGGTGTCGGTGAAGGTCAAGAAGGACGTCAACGCCCAGGAAATGGCCATGGGCGAGGATGGCCCGTTCGGCAACGACGTGCCCCCGCAGATCGAGCGTTTCCTGAAGCGCTTCGGCCTGGAAGGCCAGGGCGGCCCGCAGGGCCAGATGCCGATGCGCCCGCGCGCCGATCGCGGCGACAAGGGTGAGCGCCGCGTGGTCGGCCAGGGCTCGGGCTTCATCATTTCCGCGGACGGCTATGTGGTGACCAACAATCACGTGGTGGACGGCGCCAGCGAAGTGGACGTGACCACAACCGACGGCAAGGAATATACCGCCAAGGTGATCGGCGCCGATCCGCGCACCGACGTCGCCTTGCTGAAGATCGATGGCAAGAACAACCTGCCCTGGGTGAAGCTGGCCGATGGCGCGCCCCGCGTCGGCGACTGGGTGATCGCGGTCGGCAATCCGTTCGGCCTCGGCGGAACGGTGACGGCAGGCATCGTTTCGGCGCGCGGCCGCGATATCGGCTCGGGCCCGTATGACGACTTCATCCAGATCGATGCGCCGATCAATCGCGGCAATTCCGGCGGCCCGACCTTCAGCCTCAATGGCGAAGTCATCGGCATGAACACCGCGATCGTCTCGCCCTCGGGCGGCAATGTGGGCATCGCCTTCGCCATTCCCTCCGAGACCGTGAAGACGGTGGTGAACCAGCTGCGTGACAGCGGCAAGGTGGCACGCGGCTATATCGGCGTGCAGATCCAGCCGGTGACCGACGATCTCGCCTCGGGCCTCGGCCTGAGCACGTCGGAAGGCGCGCTGGTGGCCCAGGTCCAGCCCGGCACCCCCGGCGCCAAGGCCGGCCTGAAGAGCGGCGACGTGGTGGCCGAGGTGAACGGCGATACCATCAAGGATGCCCGCGACCTCACCCGCAAGATCGGCATGATGAAACCGGGCGCCAATGTCGACCTGACGGTGATCCGCGACAACAAGCCGATCAATGTCGCGGTGACGCTGGAGCAGATCCCCAACGATCAGCAGGCGAGCCTGAGCCAGGGCGAGAGCGACCAGGCCCCCGGCGCCGACGTGCCGCGCCTCGGCCTCCAGCTCGCTCCGGCCAAGTCGGTCAAGGGTGCCGGCGCGGACGGCGTGGTGGTCACCGACGTGGAGCCGAACGGCCCGGCCGCCCTGCGCGGCATCCGCTCCGGCGACGTGATCCTGGACGTGGGCGGCAAGACTGTCTCCAGCCCGAAGGACGTGCGCGACGGCCTCGCCGCCGCCAAGGCCGAGAACCGCAAGGCGGTGCTCATGCGGGTGAAGGGCGAACAGGGTGTGCGCTTCGTCGCCATCGCCATCGACGCCAAGGCCAAGGGCTGATTTCGGCGTCTGACCTTCGTGTCTGACCTTGGCGTCTGAGGTGCGCGGCGGGCTTCGGCCCGCCGTTCCGGTGCGGCACGGGACTTGTTCTTCCGTCCTCCTGTGCCGTTCCGATCCCCGCGGCGCGGGAAGCCCGAGCGCTTCCCGCGCCGCGCTTTTGTCCGATACCTCTTCGCGCGGCCGCTTCAGGCCGTTCCCCGGCTCGCTTTCGGCGCTAGGATGAGATGGACGCGAATCTCGAACAAGGTCTGACCTTCTCCATGCGCCTGCTCCTCATCGAGGACGACCGCGACGCGGCGGACTATCTGCGCAAGGCTTTCCGCGAGGCCGGCCACGTGGTGGACCATGCCGGCGACGGGGAGGAGGGGCTCGCGCTCGCCCTCGACGGCAAATATGACGTGCTGGTGGTGGACCGCATGCTGCCCCTCAAGGACGGCCTGTCCATCGTCTCCGACCTGCGGCGGCGCGGCGATACCACGCCGGCGCTGATTCTTTCGGCCCTGGGGCAGGTGGACGACCGGGTGGCGGGCCTGCGCGCCGGCGGCGACGATTATCTGCCCAAGCCCTATGCCTTCACAGAACTGCTGGCACGCGTGGAGGCGCTCTCCCGGCGCGGTGCGCCGCAGGCGGCGGAAACCATCTACAAGGTCGGCGATCTGGAACTGGACCGGCTCGCCCATCGCGTCAGCCGGGGCGGCAAGGACATTCCCCTTCAGCCGCGCGAATTCCGCCTGCTGGAATATCTCATGCGCCATGCCGGGCAGGTGGTGACGCGCACCATGCTGCTGGAAAACGTGTGGGATTATCATTTCGACCCGCAGACCAATGTGATCGACGTCCATGTCTCGCGCCTGCGCTCCAAGATCGACAAGGGGTTCGACGTGCCGCTGCTGCACACGGTGCGCGGCGCGGGCTATATGATTCGCGTCGGGCTGCGCTGATGGCGCTGCGCCATCGCCTTTCGGTCGAGCCGGCCTGACGCCATGCGGATGCCCCGCAACCTGCTGCAACTGGTCCGCACCACGGCGTTCAAGCTGCTGGCGGCCTATCTGGTCGTGTTCGCGCTGTTCTCGGTCGCCATGATCGCCTATGTGGCGTGGCACACGCGCGCGCTGATCGAGAGCCAGGTGGCGGAGAATGTGGAAGGCGAGGTGCGCTTCCTCGCCGAGCAATATCGCATTGGCGGCATCCAGCGCCTGGTCATCGTCATCGACCGCCGCACCCGCCGGCCGGGCTCCTCGATCTATCTGCTGACCAATTTCACCGGCGAGGTGATGGCCTCCAACGTGTCCGATTTGCCCATCGGGCTGCTGGACAAGCCGGGCACGCGCATCACGCCCTATCGCCGCTCCGACGAGCCGGGGGCAAAGGAATTTCTCGCCTTCGTGCAGGTGTTCCAACTGCCCGGCGGCTATCGCCTTCTGGTGGGCCGCGACATCGAGGAACGCGATACCCTGCGCCAATTGGTGGTGCGCCCGGCCCAGGGCGCCCTGGTGCTCATCCTGGTGCTCGGCATCGCGGGGGGCATCTTCGTCACCCGGCGGGTGCTCAAGCGCATCGAATCCATGACCGCCACCTCGGAAACCATCATGGCAGGCGATCTCTCCGGCCGGCTGGCGGTGGACGGCACCGGCGACGAGTTCGACCGCCTCGCCCAGAGCCTCAACACCATGCTGGATCGCATCGAGGCGCTCATGGTCGGCCTCAAGGAGGTTTCCGACAATATCGCCCACGATCTAAAAACGCCGCTCACGCGCCTGCGCAATCGCGCGGAGGAAGCGCTGCGCGGCGCCCATTCGGACGAGGAATGGCGGGCCGCGCTGGAGACCACCATCGAGGAGAGCGATTCCCTGATGCGCACCTTCGACGCGCTGTTGATGATCGCGCGCGCGGAGGCCGGGCAGGCGCGGGACAATATGGTGGACCTTCTGGTGGATAACGCGCTCAAATACGGCCGTGTCGCCGAGGGCGAGCGGGGGGAGATCCGCGTCAGCCTGCGCCGCGTGGGCGATGAGGCGGTGCTTGAGGTGGGCGATCGCGGGCCGGGCATTGCGCCGCAGGATCGCGAACGGGTGGTGGAGCGTTTCGTAAGGTTGGATGCCAGCCGCTCGCGCCCCGGTTCCGGTCTTGGCCTGTCTTTGGTTGCCGCCGTGGCGCGGCTGCATGGCGGCAGCCTGGCCTTTTCCGACAATGGGCCAGGCCTGCGGGCGACCCTTCGTCTGCCCGCGAAAACGCCATAAGGGCTTGCGCTTAGGCACAGCCTCATGCCTTTAAGTGAGGCAAATGTCCGCTTCCTCCGCTTCGCCCCCTATTGCCGCCGCTTCGCTTGCCGCCTTGATGTGGGAAGCCCCCGTTCTTTGCGATGCTGAGACGGCAAAGATCAAGCTCGGCTATGCGCTCGAGGGCCTTGACCTGGCGGGCCGCGCGCGCATCGACGCCATTCTCGCGGCGCATCCGCGCGCGCGCGACGTTCTGCTCGGCGTCGCCGAATTCTCGCCGTTTCTCCACGACCTGATCCGCGCCGATCCGCGCCGCCTGCTGCGGGCGCTGGAGGGCGCGCCGGCGGCCCATATCGCCGCCCTGACCGAAGCCTGCCGGCAGGCGGTCGCCCATGCCGCCGACGAGGCGCAGGCGATGACCGCGCTGCGCCAGATGCGCGCCGAAGCCGCGCTCACCATCGCCTTGGCCGATATCGGCGGCGCCCTGGATCTGGTGCAGGTGACGCGCGCGCTCACCGACGTGGCGGACACGGCGCTCGACGCGGCGCTGGATTTCCTGCTCGGCGAGGCGGTTTCCGCCGGCAAGCTCCTGCCGCCCGACCCCGCGCATCCGGCCATGGGCTGCGGCCTCGCCGTGATCGCCATGGGCAAGCACGGCGCGCGCGAGCTGAACTATTCCTCCGACGTGGACCTGGTCGTCGTTTATGACCGCGACGTGGCGCCGCTCGCCGCGGGCGTGGAACCCTCCCCCTTCTTCGTGAAAATCACCCGCGCTTTGGCGCGCATGCTCCAGGAGCGCACCGGCGATGGCTATGTGCTGCGGGTGGATTTGCGCCTGCGGCCGGACCCTGGCTCGACGCAAGTGGCGCTCTCCACCGCCGCCGCGTTGGCCTATTACGAGCGCGAGGGCGCGACCTGGGAACGCGCCGCCTACATCAAGGCGCGCCCGGTGGCCGGCGACCTCGCGGTGGGCCGGGAGTTTCTCTCCGATCTTGCCCCCTTCGTCTGGCGCCGCGTGCTGGATTATCGCGCCATCGCCGACGTGCACGCCATGAAGCGCGAGATCCATGCGTTTCGCGGGCACGACGTGGTGGCGGTGGAAGGCCACAATGTGAAGCTCGGGCGCGGCGGCATCCGCGAGGTGGAATTCTTCGTCCAGACCCAGCAGCTCATCGCCGGCGGACGGGATCCGAACCTGCGGTCCTCGCGCACGCTGGAGGCGCTCGACGCGCTGGTGCGCGATTTCTGGATCGCCGGCGCCGTGCGGGACGAACTGGCCGAGGCCTATATCTTCCTGCGCCGGGTCGAGCATCGCATCCAGATGGTGGCGGATGCCCAGACCCACACCTTGCCCGAACAGACCGACGCGCTCGGCGCCTTCGCCCGCTTCATGGGCTATGAGACCCGCGACGCCTTCGCCGCCGCTTTGGTGGATCGCTTGAAGCGGGTGCAGCACCATTACGCGCAATTGTTCGAGGACAGCCCGCCCCCCGCGGTGCTGGACGGGCAATTGCTGTTCCCCCCCGATCATGACGACCGCCAGACCCTGGCGGTGCTCGGCCGGCTCGGCTTTCGCGATCCGCCCGCCGCCAGCATGGTGGTGCGCGGCTGGATGGCGGGGCGCCACCGGGTGCTGCGCAGCGATGTGGCGCGGGGTCAGCTCGCCAGCATCGCGCCGCTGCTGCTGGAGCAATTGTCGCGCGGCGGCGATCCCGACGGGGCGCTGATTGCGGCGGATAATTTCTTCGCCGAACTTTCCGGCGGCCATCTGATGCACGCCTTGCAGCGCCATCCCGATCTGGTGCGGCTGCTGGCCACCATTCTCACGGTCGCCCCGCGCCTCGGCGAGACGTTGGCGCGGCGGCCCTCCCTGCTCGACGCTCTGCTGGATCCGGCCTTCTTCAACAAGCTGCCCGATCAGGCGAGCCTGGAACAGCATCTCGAAATCCTCCTCGACACCGCCGAGAGCGACGAAGAGCAGCTCGACCGCGCGCGCCGCTTCCGCCAGGAACAGCATGTGCTGATCGGCGTGCGCATCGCCTCCGGCACGCTGCCCGCCGCGCGCGCAGGCGAGGCCTATGCGGGCCTCGCCGAAGTCATCATCCGCGCCCTGCACGCGCGCGTCTGGGCACGCTTCCAGGAAGCCCACGGCACGATCGCGGGCGCCGAGACGGCGGTGCTCTCCATGGGCAAGCTCGGCGGCCGGGAAATGACTGCCGGCTCCGATCTCGACCTCATCGTGCTCTATGATTTCGATCCCGAGGCGGACCCATCCTCCGACGGCCCGCGCCCGCTCCATGGCGCGCAATATTTCGCCCGCTTCACCCAGCGCCTGGTCACCGCCCTCACCAGCCTGACCAACGCCGGCAAGCTCTATGACGTGGATCTGCGCCTGCGCCCCTCCGGGCGCTCCGGCCCGGTGGCGACGCGGCTGCGCTCATTCGAGAATTACCAGCGGGACGAGGCCTGGACCTGGGAACACATGGCGCTCACCCGCGCCCGCGTGATCTCGGCGCGGCCGGATTTCTGCGCCCGCGTGGAAGCGGTGATCCGGGACGTGCTGGCCCGTCCGCGCGATCCGCGCCGCATCGCCGGCGACATTCTCGACATGCGCGGCGCCATCGCCGCCGAGAAGGGCGAGGCCGATCGCTGGAATCTCAAGCATGCCCTGGGCGGGCAGGTGGATGTGGAGTTCCTGGCGCAATATCTGGTGCTGGTGCATGCCGCCCAGCATCCGCAGATCGTCGATACGGCGACGGCGCGCATCATCGCGGTGGCGGGCGAACTGCACCTGCTGCCGGCGGAGGACATTCTTCTCCTCGCCAATGCCTGCCGGCTCTACCAGGATCTGACGCAGGTGCTGCGGCTGGCGCTCGACACCCATTTCCTGCCGACGGAGGCGAGCCCGGCCCTGAAGGCGCTCCTCGCCCGCGCCGGCGAGATGCCGGATTTCGCCACCCTGGACGCCCATCTGCGCGAAACCCAGGACCGGGTGCGCGAGATTTTTACCCGCGTGCTGGAGCAGGCGGCGGGATAGGGTCCGTCCCAATTCGAGAGAAGAACCGGCTGTCACCCTCCCCCCTTGTGGGGGAGGGGCGGGGAGGGGGGTAGCGTGCCGCAAGCACCATCGCTGCCCGGACAAGCAGCACGGCCCCCCTCTCACCCCCCTCGCAAGGGGGGGCGGCTCGAATCTCGTCACTTTTACCGGGATGCCGGTGGTCCCGCGTAATCGGGTGCGGCCTCACACCACCGAGGTGAGGCGCGGGGTTTCGTTGGAATTGGCCGCGCCGCCGTCCAGCGGCAGGCGGATGATGACGGTGGTGCCCACCCCTTCCTGCGAGCGGATGCGCATCGCGCCGCCATGCAGCTCGGTCAGCGACTTGGCGATCGCGAGCCCGAGCCCGGACCCCTTGTGGGTCTTGGTGAACTGGCTTTCCACCTGCTCGAACGGCCGGCCCAGCTTGGCCAGGGCGTGCTTGGCGATGCCGATGCCGCTGTCCTCGATGGCGATCACCGCCGCCCCGCCGTTCACCCGCGCCTTGATGGCGATCCGCCCGCCCTCGGGCGTGAACTTCACCGCATTGGAGAGCAGGTTCAGCAGGATCTGCTTCAGCGCCCGCTTGTCCGCCCGCACCGCGAGCCCTTCGCCGGCCTCGGCGGTGACGGAGATCTGCTTCTCCTGCCCCTTGAGCGCCATGACGCGCAGGGCATCCGTGACGATCTCGTCGAGCCGCACGTCCTCCAGCTCCAGCTGCATGCGGCCGGCCTCGATCTTCGACATGTCGAGGATGTCGTTGATGACGTCCAGCAGATAGGTGCCCGAGCCTTTGATGTCGCCGCAATATTCCGCGTATTTTTCCGATCCGAGCGGGCCGAACATGCCGCTCTCCATGATCTCGGAAAAGCCGATGATAGCATTGAGCGGCGTGCGCAATTCGTGGCTCATATTGGCCATGAACTCGCTCTTGGCGCGGTTGGCGTCCTCGGCGCGGTTCTTTTCTTCCGAATATTTCTCCGCCAGCTCGGCCAATTGCTGGGCTTGAAGCTCCAGGGTCTGCTGGGATTTGCGCAGATCGGCGACCAGCGCCATCAGGCGCTTCTCATTGTCCATGAGGCGTTCCTCATGGCGCTTGAGCGGGGTGATGTCGGTGCCCACCGAGACGTAGCCGCCGTCTTTCGTGCGGCGCTCGGCGATCTTTAGCCAGCGGCCGTTGGAGAGCTGGGCCTCGAATGCCCGCGAGCCCTCTTCCGGCTTATCCTCCGGCTTCAGCGGCGTGCGCGTGACCGGGTGGCGGCCGACGGTCGCGATGGTGTCGAACGAGGTGCCGACCTGGATCGCGTCGTCCGGCAATTCGTGCAGGCTCTGGAATTTGGAATTGCAGAGCACGAGCCGGTTCTGGCTGTCCCACAGGACGAAGGCTTCCGAGATGCTCTCGATGGCGTCGCGCAGGCGGGTGTCGGCGGTCACCGTGCGCTCCGCCATGCGCTGGGCCTCGGTGACATCCATGGCGATGCCGATGAGGTGCGGGCCGTCCTCGCCGCCCTGCTGCACCACTTCGGCGCGCATGCGCAGCCACACGAAGTCGCCGCGCGCGGTGCGCATGCGGAACACCCGGTCCACCGAGGCGCCGGGGCGATCCGCGAGGTCCTGGGCCAGTTCGTAGAGGTTCACGTCGTCGGGATGCACCAGCTTGGCGATGTCGCCGAACGAGAGCAACTCGTCGCGCCGGTCCAGCCCGAGAATCTCGAACATGGTGTCGGACCAGTACATGCGGCCGCGCGCCATGTCCCAATCCCACATGCCGCAGCGGCCGCGGTTCAGCGCGGTGTCGATGCGCACGCGCACGGTGTCATAGATGTGGTCCGCCTCGCGCGCCCGGCTCGCCTGCCAGTGGAAGGAGAAGCCGAGGATGAGCAG
>NCHM01000326.1 GCA_002257205.1 Rhizobiales bacterium 24-66-13
CGAGCGCAATGTCTGGACCGCGAAGCAGGTCGAAGCCGAGGAGGACCGCACGGCGCGCATCGAACGGGAAAGCCATCGCCCGGACCTCTTCAAACAACTCGTCGAGCGTCTGTCGCGATCCGGTGCGAAGACCACCACGCTCGATTACGAAAGCGAGCCCTCCTACCAGGCGCACGCCCGTGACTTCGCGCGGCTGCGCGGCATCAACCAGCTCGCGGAGGCCGCAGCCGGGATAGGGGAGGGGGCGGGTCGGCGGCTGGCGTGGCTGGCCGAAAAGCGGAACGAGCTGGCGAAGCTGTGGGAGCGGGCGAGCGTCGCGCTGGGCTTCGCGATCGCCCGCGAGCGCAGCATCGCCTACAGCGACCAGCGCATTGAAGCGCCGGCCCGAGAGCCCGCCGATGAGAGCCGCTACCTGCTGGCGCCTGTGACGCGCTTTGCGCGATCGGCCGAAGAGGATGCGCGTCTGGCGCAGCTCTCCTCGCCGGCGGTGAAGGAGCGGGAGGCGGCGCTGCAGCGGGTGCTGGAGCGGATCTATCGCGATCCGGAAGCGGCGATGACGAAGCTCCACGATCTGGCCTCTGCGTCGAAGACCGGTTCGCGGGCGCTCGGCGATGTCATGGCGCGGAGCCCGGAGCAGCTCGGCCTCCTGCGCGGCAGCGCTGCCCTTGTCGACGGCGGTGCCGCGCGCCGCGAGCGTGCCACGGCGCAGAAGGCTGTCACGGAAGAGCTGGTGCCGCTCGTCCGCGCCCATGCCGTGGCGTTCAAGAGGAGCGCGGCTTCGTTCGAGATCCGTGAGGAGCGGCGGCGCGCCTCGATGACGCTGTCGGTCCCCGCCCTCTCGGAAAGGGCGATGGCGCGGCTCGGGGAGATCGAGGCCGTGCGCGCGCACGGAGGGGCGGATGCCTACAAGAAGGCCTTTGCCCTAGCCTCGGAGGATCGTGCGGTCGTGCAGGAGATCAAGGCCGCCAGTGAAGCATTGACCGCGCGCTTTGGTTGGAGCGCCTTCACCGAGAAAACCGACACCGTCGCGGAGAGCAATATGGCTGATCGCCTGCCGGAGGGCATGGACCCGCAGAAGCGGGCGGAGCTGAAGACCCTGTTTGAGTCGGTGCGCAGGTTCGCCGGCGCCCAGCACCAGGTGGAGCGGCAGGATCGCTCGCGCATCGTCGCGCCGGCGCCCTATCAGTCCGATGCAGGGAACACCCTTCCGTCCATGCTTCCGGCGGTGACGGAATTCCGGCAGCCGGTGGAGGACGAGGCGCGGCAGCGGGCGCTAGACGCCTCTCATTATCGGCAGCAGCGGGTCGCACTGGGGGAAATTGCATCGCGCATCTGGCGCGATCCTGCGGCTGTAGTCGCGAAGATGGAGGATCTCCTTGTCAAAGGCTTCGCGGCGGAACGCATCGCTGCCGCCATGTCCGACGCGCCCGACGCCTATGGCGCGGTTCGTGGCTCCGGGAGGATGATGGATCGGCACCTTGCCACAGGCCGGGAGCGCCGGGAGGCCACGGAAGCGCTGCCCGCGGCGGCGGCGGAGCTGCGTGCGCTTGGCTCAGCTTATGCCGGTGCCATGGAGGCCCAGCGACAAGCCGTCGCCGAGGAGCGGCGGCTGATGGCGATTGCCATCCCCGGTCTCTCCCGGCCGGCGCAGGAGGCTTTGGAGACGCTTGCCGCCGAGGCGAACAAGAACGCCCGTGGGCTGAATGCCATGGTCGGCGCACTCGATCCGAAGATCCGGGAGGAGTTTTCCGCCGTGAGCAGGGCGCTTGATGCGCGCTTCGGGCGAAATGCAATCATGCGAGGCGAGAAGGATTCGACCAACCGCGTGCCGCCGGCGCAGCGGGAAGCCTTCGAGGCGATGCGCGCCTCGCTGCGCGTGCTGCAGCAATCGGTCCGGATCGATGCCGGCGAGAAGATCCTCTCCGAGCGGCGGATGCGGACGATCAACCAAGCCCGAGGACTCACCAGATAAGGAAGGAGAAGTCCATGGAAAGAGAGACATCTGGTGAGGTGATCGTCCGCGCCGAGATCGCGATTGATCTTCCCCCGAAAAAGTGGGCGTGGTTAAGCGGCTCTGCGTTCCATCTCGGCCGGGCTGATGTAGCCGAGGGCCGAGTGCAGGCGGCGGGAATTGTAGAAGCCCTCTATGTACCCGAATAGGTCCCGTCGCGCCCCGGCGATGGCAACGGGCGTCTTCCAGACCGATCGGACCGTCGCCTTCGAATGCCCATCGCAAGCTCCTTGGTTCGGGGTTGCGGTCTCCTCGGTGGTGAAGTGGTCGCAGCGTCATCGAGCGACGGGCTCGGTGGCACCGGGCCAGATGGGCGGCCACCGCAAGCGGGTGCTTGAGCCGCACCGCGCCTTCATCGCCGAGCGGATCGCGCAGACCCCGAGCCTGACGCTGCACGCCCTGAAGGGGGAACTGGCGGCGCGGGGGATCTCGGTCTCCCATGACGCCATCTGGCGGTTCCTGCGCCGCGAGGGGCTGCGCTTCAAAAAAAAACGATGTTCGCCCTTGAGCAGGCCCGAGCCGATATCGCCCGTCGCCGCCAGCGCTGGCGCAAACATCAGCTCAAGCTCGACCCGAGCCGGCTCGTCTTCATCGACGAGACCTGGATCAAGACCAACATGGCCCCGCTCTATGGGTGGGGACGCAGGGGCAAGCGCCTGCGCGGCTTTGCGCCCCACGGCCATTGGAAGACCCTGACCTTCCTGGGAGCCCTGCGCGTCGATGCCCTGACCGCGCCTTGCGTCTTCGACGGCCCGATCAACGGTGCGTGCTTTCGCGCCTGTCCGTCGTCAGAACATATGGCGCAACTCGCGGCGTAAATTAGCGGAGTGCGGGCCTCGTCTGGGGGTTGATGTTAGGCGGCGAGCTTGCGGTGCTGCAAGCGCCGATGTTCGATAGTCTGTCGCTTGATCCTTTCTCGTCGTTCGATGATGGCTGAGGCCCTGCCGAAGTAGGCGTCGGCGGGCGTCACGTTGATCAGGCTCTCGTGGTAACGCTGGTGGTTGTAGTGCTCGACGAAGGCCTCGATCTGAGCTTCGAGGTCGCCGGGCAGGAAGTCGTTTTCCAGCAGGATGCGGTTCTTCAGGGTCTGGTGCCAGCGCTCGATCTTGCCTTGGGTTTGGGGGTGCATCGGGGCGCCGCGGACATGGCTCATCTTCCGGGCTTCGATGTATTCCGCCAGCTCACCTGCGATGTAGCTGGGGCCATTGTCGCTGAGCAACCGCGGCTTGTGCCGCACCGTGGCGCTGTCGCAGCCCGAGGCCTTGAGAGCGAGGTCCAGCGTCTCGGTGACGTCCTCGGCCCGCATGTTGGTGCACAGCTTCCAGGCGACGATGTAGCGCGAGAAGTCGTCGAGCACAGTCGACAGGTACATCCAACCCCACCCGATAATCTTGAAGTAGGTGAAGTCGGTCTGCCACATCTCATTCGGGCGGGTGGTCTTGGTGTGGAACTGATGGGCCGCCTTGATCACGACATAGGCCGGGCTGGTAATCAGGTCATGAGCCTTGAGCAGCCGGTAAACCGTGGCTTCCGACACGAAGTAGCGCTGCTTGTCGGTGAAGCGCACTGCCAGCTCCCGGGGGCTCAGCTCGGACTGTTCCAGCGCCAGCTCGATGATCTGGTCGTGGATCTCGGCCGGGATGCGGTTCCACACCCGGCTCGGCGCCGAGGGCCGATCTTCCAACGCCTCCGGTCCGCCTTCGAGGTAGCGGTCATACCAGCGATAGAACGTTCGGCGGGCGATACCCAGCTTGTCTAGTGTGCGCTTGGCGGGCAGGTGCGACTGCTCGACGATCCGGATGATCTCGAGCTTTTCGGATGCGGAATACCTCATTCGTCGTCGCCCCCATCCGCGATCATGCTTTTTTGAGCAGCCGGTTCTCAAGCGTCAGATCGGCCACGCATTCCTTCAGGGCACTGGACTCGCGGCGCAGATCCTTCACCTCGTCGGTGGTGGCGGCACGGGCAGTGTCACCGGCCAGGCGGCGTTTGCCAGCCTCCATGAACTCCTTCGACCAAGTGTAATACAGGCTCTGCGCGATGCCTTCCTTGCGGCACAGCTCAGCAATGCTGTCCTCGCCGCGCAACCTGTTCGACATACTGATTGTGGCGGCCGACGACCTTGCCTATCGCAAAGGCCCGCTTCTGCAAGCAGTTTCGCCAGCGCACGCCATTACCGCGTTCGCCGCGGCGATCATGACTGGCATTTTCATCGTGGCGATGCTTTACAAGCCGGAAACACGCTTAGGTGGAGCGATCAGCTGGGTCAGTCTGTCGCTGCTTGTGGTCTATTTGTTCAGCACCTACGCCGTCTTCTTGCTCGGACACTGAGGGACTTCAGCGATAAGACGCCATGGGCGGACTCACACGGATTTCCCAGGAGGGCCACGCCGTCCGAAAACGGCTACCGCCAAAGGCTCGTCTGCATCCGCTCCGGCAATGAGGTCTCGCGCGGAGAGCGCGAATCTTGTCGGTTCGACGGTTGGAAGCCGCATCGTCGTCGGTACCACCTCTCGGTCGCGAATCGCATCGCTCCTTGCGTTCAAGGCGTGCCGCCCGCCTGCGCATCTGCTCGACGAACTGGAGGCCGACTGCGCGCGGACACAACATCATCGCCACGATCTTCGCCGAGTGCACAGAGGGCTATCTGACGACGGGGCCGGAGCATCTGCGCTCGGCAGGTGAAACAGCCTTTGCCGCGCAGATCGGGCAGCAGGCGGATGCCCGCAATGTCCCCCATTGGATTTGTGCAGGCATCATCTCATATGCAGACCTGCGCCAGGGCGCGGCCGTGGAAGAGGTGCTCGATGCCCATTTGAAAGCCGGTGCCGGCAGGTTTCGGGGCATCGGGCAGTCCACCGCCTGGGATCGGAACGAGGCGGTGCGCACCACAATTCGCACTCCGCCCGAAGGCGTGCGGCGCGAGCCCGCCTTCCGGGAAGGCTTTGCGGTCCGCACGCGGATGGGGCTGACTTTCGACAGCTGGGTGTATCTCCCGCAGCTCAGCGATGTCGCCGATCTCGCCCGTGCATTTCCGGATGCGAACATCATTCTCGACCACGTCGGTGGCCCCATCGGCATTGGCCCTTATGCCGGCATGAGGGACGAAGTCTTGCACGTTTGGGAGAAGGGCATCCGTGATATCGCATCCTGGGGTCGGGACAAGAGCAGTTCGAAATCGTACGCTAAGGTCGAACGGAGCAGGAACGTTGTGCGGCACGCCGTAGCCCAGCCGGGAGGCGAAGCAATCTGAAGCCTTCCGGGAGATGTTGCTCGCTGTCCCAGGTGTAGATGCCTGTCAGGTTGATATGCTCCCAACTCAGTGGCGAGATATGCCTCAACAGGGACTCTGGAATGTTCCTTCCCGCTCGTTTGAGCTCTTTGACCGCGCGGTCGAGATAGACCGTGTTCCAGTGGACGATCGCGCTGACGACAAGATTGAGGCCCGATGCGCGGAATGCCTGACTTTCGAACGACCGGTCGCGGAGTTCGCCACGCTCATGGAAGAAGACTGCGCGTTTGAGTTTGTGCGCTGCCTCGCCCTTGTTGAGGCCGGCTTGGCAGCGCCGGCGCAATGTCGAGTTCGAGTACCATTCGGTCATGAAGAGCGACCGCTCGATGCGGCCGAGTTCCCGAAGAGCCTTGGCCAGCTGGCTTTCCTTCGGTGATGCCGAGAGCTTCTTCAAAATCGTAGAGGGCACAACGGCACGGGTGGTGATCGATGCCGCGAGATGAAGCAGATCATCCCAGTGATCGAGGATCAGGGTGGTGTTGATCGGCGCCCCGATGTGGTTCGACAGCGCCGGGTATGCATCGCCTTTCTCGAACGTGTGGAACTTCCGATCTTTGAGATTGCGCAGTCGTGGTGCGAACCGCTTGCCGATCAGAGCGAATAGCCCAAAGACGTGATCGCTCGCGCCGCCGGTGTCGGTGAAGTGCTCCTGTATTTCGAGGATTGTGTCCTGATCGAATAGTCCGTCGAGCACATAGGCAGCCTCGCTTTCGGTCGGGCTGATGGGCAAGATGCTGAAGTAGCCGTACTGATCTGACAGATGGCTGTAGAACTTCGATCCGGGCTCACTGCCGTAATGTAGATTGATATCTCCGCGCTTTGCGGCTCGGTCGCTTGCTCGGAAGAATTGGCCATCGGATGATGACGTCGTGCCATTGCCCCAAAGGCAAGAATGCGGATGGCGGGTGTGTGCGTCCGTCACGCAGGCCTGGGCCGCGCGGTAGGTCTCTGACCGGGCATGGAAGGCTCGCATCCAACTGATCTGGTGAGCGCTGATGCCTTTGGACGCGCTGGCCATTCGCTTTGGACCGAGATTGGTCGCATCGGCCAGTACGCCAGCCAGCATGGCCGAGACATTCCTCGGAGTGTCACCCGTTCGAACATGCGTGAAGCAATCCGCAAAGCCGGTCCATTCGTGCACTTCCCGCAGGAGGTCCGGCACCTCGACCAACGGATAAAGCTCGCTGATCTCGGCGTTCAGTTCCTCCGCTGCAGCAGGAACCTCGCCGGCGGTCGGCGTGACGATCAAGGTACCAGCTTCAAGGCGAACACCTTCGAGCCTCCCGGATCGTGCCCTGTACGCCAGGCGCTTCAGGTTGAAGTCGAGCATCTGCCGCGCTTCGGTAAGCCACGCCGCGCCGTCTTCTTGGACACCAAGTCCGAGGCGATCTTCATCTTTCAGGATGGTGAACGTTGACCGCGGCATCAGGTGCTCGTCGATCGGTCGGAAGGATCGGCTGCCATCGACCCAAATGTCCGCAGATCTAAGCCGGTCTCGCAAAGCCGCGAGGGTTGCAATCTCATAGAGACGGCGATCGGGCTTCTCCTGCCCGAGGATTAGCCGTCGATCAACTTGGCTGAGGTGGGTGACCGGGACGCGATCCGGAAGGGTCCGCCGCTTCTCGGCATAGAGCCGCTTCAGCAGGAAAATCGCCGCAAGAAGGGGATCGTGGCGGCGCGCTGAGCGGAACGTGAACGCTTGCAGAAACGCACCGGCATACTTGTTGACGGTGGCATATTGCTCGACCGCTAAGGTCAAGGGCGATGCCTCGTTGTCGTCGACCATCGACTCAAGCTCAGGCTTCATCCGAAGCAACCGGTGCCATCCAACTTCCTGATCGAGAACCTCCAATGCGTTCCGGCCATAATCGTTCGCGGACTGCAGGGCTGTGATCGTGTCCAGGAACATGCGTAGCGCTTTGGCGGTATCCGGCCTGCAGTCCATGTGCCGCTGCTTCTTGCGGTTATTGGCTTGCGAGAACAGCCGACCTATCAGCTTGATGAACATCGACACTGCATCGTCCGTGAGCTTCTGGCCGAGCTTGATAATCTGCGCCACGATCAGCGCGTGTCGACGGCTGGCATTGAAGTCGTTGGCCAGCCATGCCGGTGTGGCGTTGCCTTCACGGATCATCTGATCCCACCGTCCAGACGATATGCGTATCTGCAATCTCGGATCGATTTCTAGCTCGCGCAGGAAGGCAATCCGTTCGGTCAGCCCGACCAGGTTTGACGTACCTGGCGCATCCGGCGCTGATCGCAGCCAGTGAAATCGCGTCTGGCCGATGGCCGGGTCAACCTCCAACAGCTTATCCAACGATTGAAGCGTATCGACCGAAATTTCTTCGATCAGCGCTCTCTCTGCCCGCCGACGGGCAATGGCGCGGGCAGCAAGACCGATCCGTTCGATCGTGTCGATTGCTGGCAGAAGAGATCCGCGTTCACGAAACATGGCGACAGTAGCACTCGCTATCGCGCCACCGTCGTCGGACATCGTGGCCGCCTGAATTGCAGCCAACAGCGCAGCCCTACGGTCTTGCCCCGTCGCGCTCCGCGCGGCCAGATAAACCATCAAGCGAGCAATGTGATCGCGCCGCGTTTCTTCACGGCGTGCATAGAGCGCAAACTTTCCAGCGTCGGCGCCAATCTGCTCAGCAACGTACTCTAGCATTGCGCGAGGCGGAGTTTCATCGGTCGCCAACACCCTGCCTGGATATCGCATCAGGCAGAGCTGAACGGCAAATCCGAGCCGATTGTGTTCTCGTCTGCAAAGTCCAATCTCAAGCCTGTCAGCCGACGACAACGAATAGTGCCGGATGAGGCCGTCCTCATCGGTTGGTATATCGAAAAGTCTCTGTCGATCTTGGACCTTGAGAAGCCTCCGTTTACCCATTGCCCGACTCCATCTACGACCAATCTGCCGGGAGCGTTGTCGAGTCGGACGGACGAAGAAATCAAGATTGGTGCATTGCGATGGCAATCCACAGGGATCGGATGCTGGACATCCGGGCTACGGCGCCGTTCATGCTCCGTTCGCCCTTAGCGTACGATTTCGCACTGCTCTTGTTCCGACCCC
>NCHM01000327.1 GCA_002257205.1 Rhizobiales bacterium 24-66-13
GGACCAATGGTGACGGCTGCAATCTGGGCCTGTGGGCCCATGACATGCTCCAGGGCGGAGCAGAATTCCGTGGCCAGACGGCCATGCGTGACGAGTACGAGACCGATCATGTTGCCTCCGCCTCCACCATCAAAGCGATGGAGGCCTCCCGCGCTGCGGGGCGGTCATATTCAGAGCGGCTCAAAAATTACGCAAGGGGTGCATCGCACAAAAGCACCGGACGAATCAGTAAGAAAGCGTCTTGAATGCCGCGGCAACCATCAAGGCGCCGTCGGTTTCTTGCGAAAATGCAATACGGGGCAGGGGGAAGCCCAGAAGAGTGGCAGTTAAATCCGCGTCAGTCGGTAGGCGCGGCATGGCTGAAAAACCAAGATCCACCACCAGGTGCAGCCGCGCTGCATCAATGTGGGGCAGGCGGCGGATGCCGAGTTTGCGCACCTCGATCAGGCCCGCGAGCTCCGGCGGCGGCGCGGCGATCACGCCGGACGCATCGCAGGTGAGCATCACCCGGTCGTCGGCCACCAGTTCGGCCTCCGGCAGCGCGCGCGGCGGGTCCAGGATCAGGCGCAGCGCGAGCATCGATTTTCCGCTGCCCGACGGGCCCCGGATCAGCACCCCCCATGTGCCCACCCGCACGCAGCTGGCATGGATGCTCGGGTGGATGCTGGCGGGGGGCGCCACGGGCTAGCCGTTGGGCAGGCGCACGACGAAACGGGCGCCGGTGATGGTCTCCTCCGCGCCGTCCTTGGACAGGGCGATGCGGTTCTCCGCCCAGATCTTGCCGCCGTGCGCCTCGACGATCTGGCGCGAGATGGAAAGGCCGAGGCCGGAATTCTGGCCGAACCCGTGGTCCGGCCGGTCGGTATAGAAGCGCTCGAAGATGCGGGCGAGGGCGTCAGGCCGGATGCCGGGCCCCCGGTCGTCGACGACGATTTCCGCGCCATCCTTGAGGCGGCGGCAGGTCACCGTCACCGTGCCGCCAGGCGGTGAAAACGAGCGGGCGTTGGAAACGAGATTGTCCACCACCTGGCCGAGGCGCGAGGCGTGGCCGACCAGCGTGAAATCGGCGGCCGCGCCGGGCGCGCGCTCGAATTTCAGCGCCACCTTCACGCCATCGTCCTTACGCACCTCCTGCGCCATGCCCACCACCATCTCCAGCAATTGCTTCAGATCCACCGTCACCGCTTCCTGGCGCTGAAGCTCGGCGTCCAGCCGGCTGGCATCGGAAATGTCGGAGATCAGGCGATCGAGGCGTTTGACGTCGTGCTGGATCACCTCCAGCAGGCGATTGCGGGAATTCTCGTTGCGCGCCAGCGGCAGCGTCTCAACCGCCGAGCGCAGGGAGGTGAGGGGATTCTTCAATTCGTGCGCCACGTCGGCGGCGAAGCTCTCGATCGCCTCGATGCGATTGTAGAGCGCGCTGGTCATGTCGCGCAGCGCGCCGGAGAGATGGCCGATTTCGTCCGAGCGCGAGGTGAAGTCGGGAATTTCCACGCGCGACTTGATACGGCGGCGCACCCGCTCGGCGGCGTCGGCGAGCTTGCGCACGGGGTCGGCGATGGTGCCGGCGAGCAGCACCGAGAGCAGCACCATGACGGCGGCGGCCACCAGGAACACGCGCACGATGACGAAGCGTTCCGCCTCCACCGCCTCGTCGATTTCGCCGCCTTGGGTGGAGAGCAGCAATTCGCCGAGGATGGCCCGGAAGCGCTGGATCGGCACCGCCACCGACACCACCACGCGGCCCCGCTCGTCCACCCGCACCTCGCTGGATTTCTGGCCCAGCGCGGCGGAGGCGACCTCGGGATAATCCTTGCCGCTCTGCGGCCCCAACTCCTTGTAGAGCGGCAGGTCGCCGCGCCCGACCCAGCTTTGCAGGCCGCGCCAGGTGCGCTCCAGCAGGCCGGGTCGCGGCTGGGTGGGCGGCGGCAGGTCGAAGCGCAGGATCTCGCCCTTGGAATAGAGCGAGCGCGTGTCGAGCAGCATCACCCCTTCACGGTCGTAGATGCGCGCGCGGGTGCGGGTGGGGCCGACGAGACGGCGCAGCACCGGGGCCACCCGCTCGGGATTGATGGGGAATTCCAGCGGCGCGAACCCCTCCTCGGAGGGGCCGTAGCTCTCGCCGGCCTGAAGTTCCAGAAGCCGCTCGGGGTCGATCGTGATGGCATTGGTCTCGACCTGCGCGGACGCCGCGATGGCACCGGCGATGATCTCGCCCTGCACCAGCAGGCTCTGCACGCGGGCATCGATCAGTCCGGCGCGGAATTCGGAGAGGTAGAGAATGCCGGAGACGAGCGCGCACAGGCCCGCCAGATTGAGCAGGACGATGCGCCGCGTGAGGCTGGAGAAGCTCTTGAACGCGACGAAACTCGGCAACCGGCGCAGCTTGGCGAGCAGGCTGCGCGGCTTCGGCGGGGCGCCGTCGGCGGAGAGGTCGCCAACGCCGGTATCGTCGCTGCGCTTGCGGCCCCGGGCCTCATAGACGCGCATTTCCTCTTCCGCCTCATCGGCAGCGGGAGAGGGGGGCGCGGCCTTGGCGGAGGCGGTCCACTTCTGGAATATGCTCATGGCGCGGGGCGCCGGGCGGCGCCCGACCTCAGCTTTCCTTGAACCGATAGCCGACGCCATACAGGGTTTCGATCATCTCGAAATTGTCGTCGGCGGATTTGAACTTCTTGCGCAGGCGCTTGATGTGGCTGTCGATGGTGCGGTCGTCCACATAGACCTGATCGTCATAGGCCGCGTCCATCAGGGCGTTGCGGCTCTTGACCACGCCGGGGCGCTGGGCGAGCGCCTGGAGGATCAGGAATTCGGTGACCGTGAGGGTGACCGGCTCGCCCTTCCAGGTGCAGGTGTGCCGCTCCGGGTCCATGCGCAGCAGGCCGCGTTCCAGCACCTTGGCGCTGTCGGTCTCGCGCGGGGCGGTGCCGTCCTTGGCGCCGACGCGGCGCAGCACCGCCTTCACGCGCTCCACCAGGAGGCGCTGGGAGAACGGCTTCTTGATGAAATCGTCCGCACCCATCTTCAGGCCGAACAATTCGTCGATCTCCTCATCCTTGGAGGTGAGGAAGATCACCGGCATGTCGGTCTTCTGCCGCAGGCGGCGCAGCAGTTCCATGCCGTCCATGCGGGGCATCTTGATATCGAGGATGGCGAGATCGGGCGGCGAGGTCTTGAAGCCGTCGAGCGCGGATGCCCCGTCGGTATAGGTCTCGATCCGATACCCCTCCGCTTCCAGAGCGATGGAGACCGAGGTGAGAATGTTACGATCGTCGTCGACGAGGGCGATGGTGGGCATGACACCTCTTTCAAGGTCCTGTGGGCCGTTGTGCGACCGTCTTGGGGTGAACCCGTTTCCCGTGGCCGAAATGTGACACCATGTCAGAATCTCCCACCAAAATAGCGGGAAAACTAGGAAATTCCAAATGGATCGCATCCGCGCCCCATTCTGGGGTCGGGAGCTTTCCGGACTTGACCGCGACCGGCGGGGGCGGAACATGCCCTGCATGGAGGAAACAGCCCCATGACCAGCGACAGGACCAGCGAGATGGACACCGGCGCGCGCGCCGTCCGCATCCTGATGCACGAGGCCGGCTTTGCCGCGCTGGCCACGCTTGAGGAGGGCGGGGCGCCCTATGCGTCGCTGGTCGCGATGGCGCTCGATGAAGAAGGCCAGCCGGTTCTGCTGCTGTCGCGCCTGGCGCGCCATACCCGCAATTTCCTGCGCGACGCCCGAGTCTCGCTGCTGGTGACCGCGCCCGCCGGTGCCGACCCCCTCAATGCTGGGCGCGCCAGCCTGCTCGGCCGCATCTCCCTGAACGAGGATGCCGATGCGCGCGCCCGCTTCCTCGCCCGTCACGCGACGGCGGCCGGCTATGCGGATTTCGGCGATTTTGCCTTTTATCGGGTGGAGGTCGCGGAAGCCCATCTGGTGCAAGGCTTTGGCCGCATCCTGACCGTGCCGGGACCCGCCGTGACCACGGATTGGACGGGTGCCGAGCCGGTGCGGGCGGCGCAGGCCGGGATCATCGCTCATATGATTGCCGACCATGCGGACGCCATCGCCCTGTATGCGCAAAAGCTTCTCGGGGCGCCAGGCGAGGGGTGGAGCATGGCAGCGCTCGACCCCATGGGATGCGACCTCCAGCGCGGTGGCACGGTGGTCCGGCTGGAATTTTCGGAGCGCGTCACAAGTGTTGCTGCGGTGCGGCAAGTTCTTGTTGCGCTTGTGGAGCGTGCTCGTAACGCAGCATGAATTCGATTTAATCGTTTCGATCGCAAAGGAAGTGAGTTCACACGCGCGAAACACCGATTTAGTCTGCGCCCTCCCGCGGTAACAACGCCCGCGGTGACAAGGCCCCCAGCATCATGCTGCGGAAGAGGGAGACTTTCGGTGCTCGAAACTGGATTTCGCAATAGCGCGTGCGGCGCTGAGAGCTTCGGCCTGCGCCATCTCACGGGCGTGCACTGGAACCTGAACGCGCCGGCGCTTTACGAGCACGCGCTGGAACGCCTGGAAGGGCGGCTGGCCGCCGGCGGGGCGCTGATGGCCGAGACCGGGGTTCATACCGGCCGCAGCCCCAAGGACAAGTTCGTGGTGCGCGACGCAGCGACCGAGGGCGAGGTGTGGTGGGACAATAACGGCGCCATCACCCCCGGGCAATTCGAGACGCTGTATCAGGACTTCCTCGCTGCGGCCGAGGGCAAGACCCTGTTCGCGCAGGATCTTTACGGCGGCGCGGACCCGGCTTACCGGATCCGGACCCGCGTCTATACCGAGTTCGCCTGGCACTCGCTGTTCATCCGCACCATGCTGCGCCGGCCCGACCACGCGGAGCTGGCCGACTTCGTGCCCGAGATGACCATCATCGATTTGCCGAGCTTCAAGGCCGATCCGGCGCGCCATGGCGTGCGCAGCGATACGGTGATCGCGGTGGATTTCGCCCGCAAGATCGTGCTGATCGGTAATTCCTCGTACGCCGGCGAGATGAAGAAATCGGTCTTCACCTTCCTGAATTACCTGCTGCCCGCCAAGGGTGTCATGCCCATGCATTGCTCGGCCAATGTGGGGCCAGACGGGGACGTGGCGGTGTTCTTCGGCCTCTCCGGCACCGGCAAGACCACGCTTTCCGCCGATCCCGCCCGCACGCTGCTGGGGGACGACGAGCACGGCTGGGGCGCGGACGGCGTGTTCAATTTCGAGGGCGGCTGCTACGCCAAGACCATCCGCCTGTCCAAGGAGGCCGAGCCGGAGATT
>NCHM01000328.1 GCA_002257205.1 Rhizobiales bacterium 24-66-13
CCGCTGGAGCCCATGGAATCGTGTCCGCTGTCGCCGAAGCCGCCGTGTCCGCCATGGCCGCCGGTCGCGGCAGCGCCGACACCGTAGGAGGTGTCCCCGCTGGTGGTGATGGCGCCGGAATTGGTCAGCGTGACGGCGCCGCCGATCCCGCCCGCCGCTCCGGCGGAGCCGGACCCTTCATCATCGCCGCCCGCTCCGCCCTTGCCGCCGCTGGCGTCGGTCCATATGCCGGCGGAACTGCTGCCGGAGGAGATCAGCATTCCGTCGTTCGCGGCGACGATGGTGCCGCCCTTGCCGCCGCTGCCG
This sequence comes from Rhizobiales bacterium 24-66-13, assembly GCA_002257205.1. Classification (GTDB taxonomy): domain Bacteria; phylum Pseudomonadota; class Alphaproteobacteria; order Rhizobiales; family Xanthobacteraceae; genus NCEH01. The sequence continues at coordinate 307 of NCHM01000328.1, forward strand.
GCGCTGCCGGCGCCATAGGAATTGCCCGGGTCCTCCCCCTTGGCGCCATCTCCACCGAGCGCATAAAGGAGCATCGCCGCGGCGTCCGAACCGGAGGTGCTGATGGTGGCGTTCGCGGTATTGGTGGCGTTCGCCGTTCCGCCATTGCCGCCGCCGCCACCATTGCCCGCGCCGGAGGCGAAGCCGCCATCGCCGCCCATCGCGCCCTTGCCGCCATTGGCGACGGAAACGAGGCCGCTGGCGCCATTGGACACCAGGGTCAGGTTTCCGCTGTTGAAGGCGGTCGCGGTGCCGCCAATGCCGCCGGAGCCGCCGTCCGAACCGCCGTTCGAGCCCGATCCACCTTGACTTGCGCCACCGTCCCCGCCGGAGGCGATGGCATTGACCGCCGAGCGCACCGTCGCAGCGCCCGCCGGAATCGAAATGATGCCGCTATTGGTCGCGTCGGCGACGTTCCCGGCGCCGCCCGTACCGCCATCGGAGGGGCCATTCAAGAAATGGCCGCCGTCAGAACCCGCCTCCGCGCCGGTGCCGCCCAGGCCGCCGATCGAGGTGGCGTAGATGGCGATCGCGGTGACCGAGGCATTGCCGATCTCGGCCAGGACGCCAGGATTGCCCGGTCCGCCGGGATAATCATTGTCCGACGAGTTCGTGCCCTGCGTGCCGTTGCTGTTGGCCGTGTACCAAGTGGCATTGTCGGTGGTGCAGGAAGTGGCGACGCAGTTGAAGCCTTGCGCCGCCGCACCGCTCGCGGAGAGCAGAAGCGCAAGCGAGCCGCCGAGACAGACCGATGCCAATGAGGTGGATGCCAGAAAACGCGACGCCTGCGCGGACCGCTCTTCGCCGGCCCGAACCCAAATTGGCAAATCCATCTCTCGCCCCCGAAAGACCCCCCTTCCACACACCACCGGCGGCGGAAGCTTAGCCTTGAATAGCAGGGCTTTGGCGCCCCGTCACGGGGGCGGAAGAAGACCGGGCGGTGGGTGCGCGCAACCAGCGCTGGTCTCTCGGCTTTGGAACTTCGTATTCCTCGACACCCATCCCTTCGTCTGGTCGCCGAAACCGGCCAGTTGGTCCGTGGCATGCGCCTCAACATCGAGACTCACACCTTGCTGCCGAAGAGCGTGGGCGAGGTGCTCAATTGCGCGAGCTATCACCTGAACGGCGGCACGGTCGCGGACGGCTCGCCTTCGGCGTCTCGGCCATGTTCCCGAGTTATGCCCCGCGCGTCCGGCAGCGGCCTCGGCCTCACTATCGCGCGCATGGCGGCCACAAGGGTGGGGGCGCGAATAGAACTTGAGAAACGGCAAGCACACCGCGGCCTCCGGGCGGCGCTGATGTGGCTCTGACGCGGCGGCGGGATCAGGCGCCGTGGCGTTCGCGGCGGGCCGCGCGCTCGCAAGACATCATGCGGCGCGCGCGATCAAGGCGTGGATGTCCTCGCAGGGATGCAACAGCGTCGGATGGTCCGCGACGAAGGCGCGAAAATCGGCGCTGCCAGGATGCTCTGCGAACACAAATGATCCGCGCTTGGTGCCACCCCCTTTGAAAACATACCCGTCGCCAGTGGGATCGCCACCCCGCGGCCGCACCATGCATAGTGGAAACCGTGGCTGCCTGAGGCCACACAACACCCCTCGCACGCTCTCCCGAACCGGACGGGAAAAGCGGCAAGGTCATCGCGCCCGCCCGTTCCTGGCGCCGGGCTTGTTTGGCACACGCTTCCGCTTGTCTTTTTCACGCCTCTCGGCGGGAGATCGCGAACGGTCCGAAGGCCTGCTGCACGGGCATGATCTGAAGACGATTCACATTCAGATGGCGCGGCAGGGTGCAGGACCAGAAGATGGTTTCGGCGATATCCTCGGCCGACATGGCCGTGACACCTTTGTACAACGCCGCAGCTTTCTCTGCATCGCCGCCCGAGCGGACCAGGGAAAACTCGGTCTCCGACATGCCGGGCTCGATATTGGTCACGCGCACCTGCGTGCCCAACAGGTCGGCGCGCAGACTGAGGCCGAACTGCTTCACGAAGGCTTTGGTCGCGCCATAGACGTTGGTGGTCGGCCCGGGATAATCGCCGACCACCGAGCCCAGCAGAACGATATGGCCTTCGTCTCGCTGCACCATGCCGGGCAGCACCGCACGCACCGTGTTCAGAGCCCCGTTGATATTGGTGGAAACCATCTGCTCCCAGGCCATGATGTCTGCGTCCTGGGCGCGCGCGGACCCCAACGCAAGGCCGGCGTTGACCACGCAGACATTCGGCTTGTCGAAAGGGGCGGGCAAGCTTTCGATGGTGCGGAAAACGCCGTCGCGGTCGGTGACGTCCAGCTCGACGACATGGCAGCGCGCGCCGAGTTCCGCCTTCAGAGCCTCAAGGCGCTGAAGGCGGCGGCCGACGCCGATCACCCGTGCGCCCGCGGCGTGAAATTGGCGGCACAGCGCCGCCCCGAAACCGGCGGTTGCGCCGGTGACGAAGACGGTCAGGTCCTTCGGATCAATGGTCGAAATCATGGGGCCTCCGGCAGGGGTGGGAGCGGACGGGGGACGGCTGCGGTCACATGCCGAGCAATTCCTTCACGCCGTCGGGGGTAACGGGGGTGCGATCATATTGGCGCGCCAGCTCGACCACCTTTCGCACCACGTCCACGTTGCGGGGCGTGCCGAGCTCGCGATAGCCGTAATCGCCGAGGCCGATGGAGATGTGCCCGCCATTCTCGAGGATGTAGGGCACGAGGCCGAGCAGGTCGCCTTCCTTGCAGCCGACCGACCAGACCATGGGCACCGCCGGATCCAGCAGCTCGATGAACGGCTTGAGGCCGGCGACCGTGCCCGGATGTCCGCCGAGGATGCCGCCTTCCGTGAGCAGGAAGGTCTGGTGCACCGGCGACTTCAACAGGCCCATGCGATAGAGCGCCTGGCCGGTGCGCAGCATGGGAACGGTCCAGGCGAACAATTGCTCGCGCATGCCGAGATCATGGGTCCAGCCGATAAACCGCTCCACCGTCTCGGTGGTGTTGAGGTAAACCTTGTGCTTGGTGTCGAACGTATTGGTCGAAAAATCGAAGCGGTCGATATTCGTGGTGCCGGTGTCGATGGGAACGAAGTCCGGCTTCAGGCCCATCTTCTCCAATGCGACATAATGCTGGAAGCGCGTGGCATCGCCGCTCACATGGATCTGGCCCATGGTCGGCGCGATCAGGATATCGGAACCTGCGCGGATCTTGCGGATGGATGCGGCGTAGCTTTCCGCGTCGAAGGCCGGAGACCCATCTTCCTGGCGCGCATGGAAATGCACGATGGCGGCACCCGCTTCCCGGATCTCCTTGCAATCGCGCGAGATTTCGTCCGGTGTCCAGGGCACGTTGGGGTTGGAATGGCGCATCGCATATTCGTTGACCCGAACCTCGATGATCAATGGACGCCCCACGGCAGATCTCCCTTGGACTTTTTTTGAAGCACGCAACAACTATGACCGGCGAGCGCCGATGGAGCGCCTCAGGACGCTTCCACCAGATTTTCCGCCTTGGATTCGCTGAAGAAAATGTCGTCCTGAATCCGCCGCAACGCGAGCAGCTCGGAGTCCGGCTCGATGACCAGATGATCGAAATCCACGGTCTCGCCCTTGGCGACGGGTCTGACGAGGCGCCGGTTCGCGGCGAGATAGAAGGGCGCAGGCCGGCCCGCGCCCAAGGCCGAAGCGGGAACCAGCTCGGCCGCGACGCCGTCGATATTGTGATGGTGGCCGCCCATGTCGAGCAGGGTTCCCGCCGGCAGATCGCGGTCTGCCCGGGCGATCAGATCGAGATGGGGGCGCGGGGAAAGCCCGCCCGATGAGGCGCCGAGAAGGGCGGCCTCCAAGATGCTCGTGGTCGCCTCCAGGCCCAGCAGGTGCCGCGGCAGGTAAAGCAGCGCATTCTTCAAGTCGCGGCTGACCACATGGCCTTTTTCCGCGAGCATTTCCCAGCTGACCTTGTCGTCGCATCGCACGATGACGAAGACGCCGCCGGCGAAGCTGATTTCTTCCGGCCGGCGCAGGCAATGAAAAACGTCGAGACAGCCGCGACCGGCCAGCAGGCCGCCATCGTCTTTCCCGCACAGGATATCGGGCACTTCGCTGATGCGGGCGATGGGCGCGTGGAGATTTGCCACGTCCGGCGCGAAGCCGGTGGCATTGCCGACGATCAGGAGTTCACACAGATCCGGCACCGCCCGCTGCGGCAGGGCGCTGGCGAGGCGCGACCGAAGCTTGGCGATCTCCGCAGCGCTGCGGTCCCCGCGATCCCAGGCCTGCGCGAAGTCAGGCGCCGGAATGGTCACGCCATTGCTGGTGAGGGTTTTCGCCGCGGGATCGAACACGAAGTCGTATTCGCTGGACTTGCCCACCGCGACGATCTCGAAACCGATCGTCTGGGCCCAGCTGACATGGCCGATGAGCAGGCTCGGCTGGTCGCCGTCCACGGGGGTGACCACCCGCCCGCGCTGCGCCGCCATATGCGCGAGGCCGCTGCCGACGACGCTGTCCACTTCCTTGGAGACAAGGGCGAGATGCTTGCCTGCCTCCACGGCCATGCGCGCATGGCGCGCGCCGCCTTCGGGATGCCCGGTCGCCTCGACCAACACGTCGAACGGCAGGTTTATCACCACGCCGAGATCGGCTGCGGCGATGAAGTCGCCGGCCGCCCAGGCCTTCGCCGCCTCCTGCGGATTGGTGCAGACACGAATCCGCTCGGGCGCGATGCCGATGTCCCGCATCGCTCGGGCAACGGCATCGGCATCGAGATCGACGGCGACCCGCACGTTCATCAGCGGGACATGCAGCCCCTGTGCGAGAAAACTGCGACCAAAGCCACCCGTGCCGACGATGCAGGTTTCGACCGCTTTGGTGGACGGGAAATAACGATGGTAGTTCATCGCGTTGGCCGTATCCTCT
>NCHM01000329.1 GCA_002257205.1 Rhizobiales bacterium 24-66-13
GCCGCGCGGGGTACTGACGTGGCGCTCATAGACGTGTCTTTGCTTGGGCTAGCCACGGCTGTGATGGCCGGAGCCATTTCCTTCCTCTCGCCATGTGTGCTGCCGCTCGTTCCGGGCTATCTGTCCTACGTCGCGGGCGGAGCTGACGGGACAGTTGGCGACGGGAGGACCCGACAGCTTCGTATTCTCGGACCGGCACTCCTCTTTGTTCTCGGCTTTACTACCGTCTTTGTTTCGCTGGGGCTGAGTGCCATGGCGCTCGGCGGATTTCTGCAACGCTATCAGATGGAAGCGAACCTGATCGGTGGCGCGCTGGTCGTAGTCTTCGGTATCGCTATGACGGGGCTCCTGCGCCTGCCGATCTCGCTAATGATAGATCGGCGTTGGCGGGGGCCAGAGCAGATTGGAGGCCCCTTCGGAGCCTTCCTCCTCGGCATTGCCTTTGGCTTCGGGTGGACGCCCTGCATCGGCCCGGTTCTCGGTTCGATCCTCACCGTCACAGCGACTTCGGCCGGTAATGGCGCCGTGCTCCTCGGCGCTTATAGTCTTGGGCTCGGCGTCCCCTTTCTCCTCGTGGCGCTGTTCCTCGGTAGCGCGGCGGTAGTCTTGAAACGCATGCGGCGCACTGGCGCGGCGCTCAACGTGGGCGCGGGGGCGGTGATGATCGGCATCGGCATTCTGATGATGACGGGTCGCATGCAGGAGATTGCCATTTGGATGCTGACGACATTTCCAGCGCTTGGCAGCATCGGTTGAGGTGCGCGGCCGCATACGATCGCTCGGTCGGGGCAGATGGGCCGCGAACTCGTCCTCGGGGCATTCGATCCGCCGCTCGATGGCTCCGTCCTGCACGGCAACATTGTGATTTGGCCTTCAAGGAAAACCATGGTGGACCATCAACCAACTAAAAGGCGCGCGCTGCTCTTCTTGAACCCGCGGAGCCGCAGCGGTGGTAATCGCGCAGCTGATGGCGCTGTCAAGCAGCTTGAGGCTGGCGGATTTATCTTGACGTACGGGCTGTGCGCTCGGTCGGCAGATATGACTCGCGAGGTCAGTCGGCATGCTCATCAGGTGGATCTCGTGATCGTCGGCGGCGGCGACGGGACTGTCAACGCCGTGCTCGAGGGCGTTCTAGAGGCTGGCTTGCCGCTCGGCATCCTACCGTTCGGCACGGCGAATGACCTTGCCCGGACACTTGGTATTCCGAGTGAACCTGCAGCGGCGGTCGCGGTCATCGTCGCGGGCTGCACAAGGCGGATCGACGTCGGCCAAGTCAACGACCAGTACTTCGTCAATGTTGCGAGCATGGGCCTGAGCGTTGAACTCGTGCGTCGTATGACTGGCAACCTGAAGCGGCATTTGGGGCGGCTTAGCTACCCGCTGGCTGCGCTAAAAACAGTGTTTTACACGAGGCCGTTCACTGCCGAGGTGGCGACCGCCGATCGCACGATCCGGCTCCACAGTCTTCAGATCGCAGTCGGAAACGGTGTGTTTTACGGCGGCGGTATGGCCGTCTACGAGGCCGCAGCAATCGACGACCAATGCTTGGACTTCTACAGCGTCGAGCCGCGACGATTTTGGCAATGGCCGCTGTTCCTGACGGCATTCCGGCGCGGTCGTAACCGAAATCTTGTCGGCATGCGCGCCTTCTGCAGCCCTGGCCCCCTTGAGATCCGAACTGACCCGCCGCTACCTGTCAACACTGATGGGGAAATCACGACAATGACGCCCGCCCGCTTCAATCTCTTGCCGCGTGCGTTGTCAGTTTTCGTGCCAGCAGGTGACCAACGCCTTCGAGCAGCGCTCGCAAATTAAAGGAGCCTGCATGACGGAAGCTTGTACTCAGGGCGTCGATACTGGATTCGTTACGTTGGGCTATATCAAGGTCGCCGTGCTGGGCGTTGTCCAGGGGATCACCGAACTGCTGCCGATCTCGTCGACGGCGCACATGCGGATCGTACCTGCGTTGCTCGGTTGGCAGGATCCCGGCTCCGCCTTCTCCGCCGCCATGCAGCTCGCAGCACTGGCTGCCGTCGTCAGCTATTTTTGGGACGACGTGAGCCAGTTGGCCACGAACTCGCTCCGCGCCGTTGTGCATCGGGACTTCCGGGACCGACACTTCCGCTTCTCTGTTTGGATTGGTCTCGCGACGATCCCGATCGGCGTGGCTGGCTTGTCTTTGTCGGGAGTGCTGAACGCCTGCAGTTCTCCTTTGCGCAGTCTCACTGTGATCGGTTGGGCCTGCATCGTCATGGCTGTCCTCCTGGCGTTGGCGGAGATTCATGCCCGCCACAGACGAACACTTGAGAATGTGTCCCTCATCGATGCAATGATTGTCGGCATCGCGCAAATCGGCGCTTTGATCCCGGGAGTGTCGCGCTCAGGCTCCACCTTGACCGCCGCGCTTGCGCTCGGCCTGAAACGGGAAGAGGCGGCGCGATTCTCCTTCCTCCTTGGCCTGCCGGCAATTTCCCTGGCCGGCTTCAAAGAAATTTGGGAACTCTACAAAGCTCAGTTGTCTCTCGACGCCTGGTCCATCCTCCTCGTTGGGCTCGCGGTGGCTTCTATTTCAGCTTTCTTCGCGATCTGGGGACTGATGCGCGTGCTCGAGCGCTTTTCGGCTTGGCCCTTCGTGGTTTATCGAGGCGCGCTCGGCATTTTTCTCATCACCGCCATTGCATTGGGCCGACTCACCTGATTTGCGAACGTTGGAAATCTGCATGAGTGCGAAAGACAACAAAGAAGAATCCGAAATCCAGCTTGACGCGAGTAATGCCGCCGAACGCAAGACCCTGTTGTGGGTGCTCGGCATCAATTTCCTACAAGTGATTGTCGCCGGGTTCGTTGGAGTTATTGCAGACTCCACCGGTCTGCTGGGTGCCGCCTTGGACAATTTAGCCGACGCCGGCGTCTACGCGGTGAGCATCTATGCCGTCGGGCGAACGGTCGCAGCCAAGGCGCGTGTCGCACGCCTGTCGGGCGTCCTTCTGATCGTTTTGGGCCTGGCGCTGCTCGTGGAGGTCCTTCGACGTTTCTTCGTGGGCGCTGAACCGATCGGTTTAGCCATGATTGTTACGGCCATCGCAAACGCCGCGACTAATCTGCTTTGCCTGCGGTTGCTGCGCTCGCATCGAGACCAGGGCGTGCACTTGAAGGCGTCCTGGATCTTTACGACTAACGACATGCTGGCCAACGCTGGCATCGTTGTTTCCGGCGCTGCAGTCATGTTCTTCAGGTCACCGCTTCCCGATTTGATCATAGGGCTGGTGGTTGTTGGGATCGTTCTCAAGGGCGGCTGGGATATTCTGAAGGAGGCGCGCGAGGCGCAACGGGAGGGATTGTCGGTTCGCGAAAAATGATTAGCGAGCGGTTCCTCCGCCTTGCTTGGACCGTACTCGCGGCTTGAGGCAACCAGCCTGACTTAGCTGCGACGAATGGCTACCGCAGCACTTCTTCCTCGGCTCCATAAAAATTGGTTCCGCTGCGAGTGCGTGGCGACGAAGACGAATCTGATGCGCTCGTGAGGCTGCGGATCGTTTCGCTGTTCAAGCCTAGAGAACAAACCTCCGATCTTGATCATATTTCTCTTGATCCTGTAGCGGCTACAGCATGTAGCTTGCCGCATGGTCTTGCACGGCTCGATGGCCAAGGAAGCGGGTACGCCGCGATCGTAGCAGCCTCCTGGAAGCAAGAGTGGCCGCGTAATTCAGGCCACGGGAGGTAGCACCCTGACGATCGAACTGCGCCATCTTCGCTACGTTATTGCAGCCGCCGAGCGCGGAAGCTTTCGACGCGCGGCAAAGGCGCTGAAAGTTCAGGAGTCTGCCATCAGCCGACGTATCCGGGATCTCGAAGACGAGATCGGAGCCGCGCTTTTCGTTCGTCACCATGGCGGCGTTCACCTCACCCAGGCGGGCCAGAGATTCGTTATCCGCGCGCGCCGGGCTCTGAGCCAGATTGGCCACGCGGCCATCGATGCGGGTTCGTTCGGTCGTGGTGAGACAGGCGTGGTCCGCATTGGGATATTTTCTTCGCTCGCTTCTGGCTTTCTGTCCGATCTGCTCCGCGCCTATGTCGGAGCGAACCCCGAGGTCCGCCCCGACCTCATCGAAGGGGCCCCGACCGATCACATCGCCTCGGTTCAAAGGCATCGGCTGGATATCGCCTTCCTGACAGGTCAGCCAATCGCGGATGGCTGCGATCTGGCCCATCTCTGGAATGAGCGGGTCTATGTGGCATTGCCCAGCGATCATGAACTAGCGCGAAAGCGAGAGATCGTGTGGGGGAATCTGCGAGACAGACATTTCATTGTGAGTGAGACCGATCCCGGACCTGAGATCCACGACTATCTGGTGAAGCATCTGGCCGATCTTGGGCACCATCCAAGCGTCGAACGCCACGGCGTGGGCAGGGACAACTTGATGCATCTTGTAGCGATCAGACAAGGTCTTACCCTTACAAGTGAAGCGACGACGGCCGCGCGCTTTCCCGGCGTGGTTTACCGCCCGCTATCCGAGGAGATCCTGCCATTCTGCGCAATATGGTCGCCGCAGAACGACAATCCGGCGCTGCGACGGCTTCTCAGTCTGGCGAGAACTATGTCGAAGGCTGCTTTGCCGGGCTTGCTCCTTGCTGATAGGACTGCCGGACTATGAGGGGTCCGCCTCCTTTGGCGCAATTTGCCGCTGAGACGGAATCACGGCTCGCCGAGCCTTGGCGAACACCCGATCGGTCGCCATAAAACGCTCGATCATCGGTGAGATCAGCTTGACCGGGTCGCCAATCGGCCGTCCGGTCTCGCGGGCGAGTACCTGGGAATAGGCCACGAGGTCGCGGTGAACCGACGCCGGCAATTCGATTGAGACCTTGACGGGCTTGTCATCGTCAATGACCCCGAGCTTCAGCTTCACCATTGGTCAACCTCCGTAGGGTTCGAGGACGAGGTCTCGCGTGACGATGACGCGGACGGGGAATCCCGGACGGACAGTCAGCGTCGGCGCGACGTTCAACTGGCGACGGACGATCTGCTGGCCAGCATCGTTAATCGTGCCTTGCCCGCCGTTGCGGATTGCCTGAATCAGGCGGTCGTCATCGTTTGTGGCGAGCTCGGCCCCGATGCTCAGCAGCGTGGAGAGACCCGCTGCTTTGGCCAGATCCCACCAGTGATAGTCGACGCCGTCCTGCAAGCCGGCATAGCCCTCCGCGTCGGCGCCTGGCTGGCGCTCTAACACGATCGA
>NCHM01000330.1 GCA_002257205.1 Rhizobiales bacterium 24-66-13
GGCAATGACGGCGACGACCTTCTGATCGGCGACACGATCGTCGACGTGGACGGCAACGCAATTCCCGACGATGACGACGCGGACGGCATCCCCGACGGGGTGAATGACAGCCTCGCGGGCGGGAATGACACCCTGGACGGCGGCTTCGGCAATGACCGCATCTTCGGCGGCGGCGGGAACGATACGCTGCTGGGCGGCTTCGGGGCGGACCAGCTCTATGGTGGCACGGGCGACGACCTGCTCACCGGCGGCGACGATGCCGACCTGCTGGACGGCGGCGACGGCGACGACCAACTCATCTCCGGCTTCGGGGACGATATCCTGCGCGGCGGCGCCGGGGCGGACATGCTGAATGCGTCGAGCGGCGCCGACCTGATGTATGGCGGCGACGGCGACGACGACCTCAATGGCGGCGACGGGGCCGACCAGATGTTCGGCGATGCCGGCAACGATACCTTCCTCGCCGGCGCGGGCGCGGACCTGATGTCCGGCGGCGACGGCGACGACCGGATGGACGGGGGCGATGGCGACGATGTCATCACCGGCGAAGGCGGCAACGACCGTTTGATCGGCGGCGCGGGTGCGGACCTGATGGATGGCGGCGACGGCATCGACACGGCGGATTATTCCGCCGGCGGGGCGGTCGGCATCGACATGATCACAAACACCACCTCCGGAGCTGCGACCGGTGACAGCCTGGTGTCGATCGAAAACCTGATCGGCTCGGCCTTCGATGACGTGCTGGCGGGAAATTCCGAGGACAATACGCTCACGGGCGGCGCCGGCGGCGATACGTTGATCGGCCAGAGCGGTTTCGATACGGCCGATTATTCCGCCTCGACCGGCGCGGTGACGGTCCAGTTCAATTCGACGCTCGCCAATCCCACCGCGGCGGGGACCGGCCTCGGGGGCGACGCACAGGGCGATACCCTGATCCTGATCGAGCGGCTGGTCGGCAGTGCGTTCGCCGATACGTTCCTCGGCGGGGAACTTGGCGACACCTTCGTCGGCGGCGGCGGCGCGGATGTCCTCACCGGAAATGGCGGCGTCGACACCGCCGAATACTCGACCTCCTCGGCCGGCGTGACGATCACGCTCGATCCGGTGGCAATGACGCTCGGCATTGGCGGCGATGCCGAAGGGGACCAGCTCACGGGCATCGAGAACGTCATCGGGTCGGCCTATGCCGATCTGCTGCGCGGCGGCGCAGGCGCGAACCGGCTGGATGGCGGCGCCGGCGACGACACGCTGGCCGGCGGCGCGGACGCGGACCGGTTGATCGGCGGCGCGGGGACCGACACGGCCGATTATTCGGCCTCGGCCTCGGCGGTGGGCGTGGCCTTGTTTGCGAGCGATGATCCTAATCTCGTCACCACTGGCAGCGGCGGCGACGCGCAAGGCGACCAGCTCAGCGGAATCGAGAACCTCATCGGCTCCGCCTTCAACGACACGCTGCAAGGCAGCGCCGTCGCCAACCGGCTGGAGGGCGGCATCGGCAATGACCTGCTGCGCGGGCAGGGCGGCGCCGACATCCTCCTGGGCGGCGCGGGGACCGATACGGCGAGCTATTCCACCTCCGCGAGCGGCGTATCGGTGGGGTTGAGCTCCACCGGCACGACGCTCGGTAGCGGCGGCGATGCCCAGGGCGACCAGCTCAACGGGATCGAGAATCTCACCGGCTCCGCCTTCGCGGACCTGCTCGTGGGCAGCGATGTCGCCAACCGCCTGGAAGGCGGGGCGGGCAACGACACGCTGCGGGGTGGTATCGGCGCGGACATCCTGGTCGGTGGCGACGGCATCGATACGGCCGATTATTCCACCTCGTCGGCGGGCGTCAGCGTGACGCTGACGGCCAATCCGGCAGCGGCGACCGTCGGCAGCGGCGGCGATGCGGCGGGCGATCAGCTCAACACCATCGAGAACGTGACCGGCTCGGCCTTCACCGACACGCTCATCGGCAGCACCGGCAACAACAAGCTGGTCAGCGGCGCCGGCAGCGACATCATGCGCGGCGGCAGCGGCAGCGATCTGCTGGTCGCCAATGGCAGCGGGTCGAAGACGCTGTACGGGGACGGCGTCAATGATGGCGGCACGGCGGGCGTCGATACGTTCCGCATCCTGGGCGGCACCAACCTGATCATGGGCTACCAGACCGGCGAGGACGTGCAGCTGAACAGCCTCACCCAGGCGCCCACGCTGACGCAGGTGTTCGGCGCGTCCGACCCGACCCTGGCGGTGCGCCTCGTCGGGGCGACCCACACCACTTACGTCGTGGTCGGATCGCTGACCGATCTTGCGGCCGCGCAGACCGCCGCCGGCATCCTGGTCTCGCAGGACCTCTTCGTGGATCCGGGCCTCATCGTCTGAGGCCCGGCTGGGCTCGATCATCTCTTGGTGGAGGGGCGGAAATGTCGACGCGGGATCGAAGGGCGGGTCATCGGATCAGGGGCACGGACCTCGACGAGGCAATGGCGCAATGCCGCAAGGCCGCATGGGTCCTGCTGGCGTTCAGTCTGGCGATCAACCTGCTCATGCTGGCATCGCCGCTCTACATGCTGCAGGTCTATGACCGGGTGATGGTGACCGGCAGCGTGAACACGCTGGTCATGCTGACCATCCTGGCCGCCGCCGCATTGCTTCTGCTGGGGGTTCTGGATGGCCTGCGGGCCGCCGTGACCATCCGCATGAGTTCCTGGCTATCGGACCGGCTGGGGCCGGTCTACCTGTCCCATTCCGTGCGGACCCGCCTCATGGGCGACGGATCGGGCGCCCAGGCCATGCGGGATCTCTCTCAGGTCCAGGCTTTCATCGCCTCGCCCGGTCTCAGCGTGTTCTTCGACGCGCCGTGGGCGCCGGTGTTCCTGGTGCTGATCTGGATCCTGCATCCCGCGCTGGGTCTTCTGGCGGTGTGTTCGGCGGGATTGCTGCTGGCGCTCGGGATCGCCAACGAAACCTTGACGCGGGCTTCGATCGCCGCGGCGAGCCAGGCGCAGATCGCCGCCACGCTCCAGGCCGAAACCACGATCCGCAACGCGGAGGTGGTACGCGCCATGGGGATGCTGCCGGCCCTGATCGAGCGCTGGCGGGTGAGCAATGATGTGGGCGTGCGGGCTTCGCAGGAGGCCAACGAGCGCAGCGCGCTGCTGCTGGGGTTCACCAAGTTCGCCCGCCTGTTCATGCAATCGGCGACGCTCGGGCTCGGCGCCTATCTGGTGCTCAAGGGCGAGGTTTCCGGCGGTGCGATGATCGCCGCCTCCATCCTGCTCGGCCGGGCCCTGGCGCCGGTGGAGATGGCCATGGGCACCTGGCGGAATTTCGGTCTCGCCCGGGTGGCGTACTACCGGCTCCAGATGCGCCTGCAATCCATGCCGGACCAGCGCCGCCGGTTCCGCCTTCCGAGCCCGGCTGGCTTCATTTCCCTGGACCAGGTCAGCTATACCCCGCCGGGGATGCGCGCGCCGGTGCTCCAGCAGGTCTCGTTCCAGGCGCGTCCGGGCGAAGCGATCGCGGTCATCGGCCCTTCGGCCAGCGGCAAAAGCACCTTGTGCCGCCTGCTGGTTGGGGTGGCGCGGCCCACCAGCGGCGAGGTCCGCCTCGACGGCTCCGACCTCGGCCATTGGAATCCCGATGATCTCGGGCGCCACCTCGGCTATCTGCCGCAGGATGCCGAGCTTTTTCCCGGCACGATCCGCGACAACATCTCAAGGATGAGCGGCGGCGCGGACGATGCTGCGGTCATCGAGGCGGCCATGCTCGCCCATGCGCACGACATGATCCAGCGTCTGCCGAACGGCTATGATACCGCCATCGGCGACGGCGCGCTGCGCTTGTCGGGTGGCCAGCGCCAGCGCATCGGCCTTGCCCGCGCCATCTATGGCGTTCCGCGCCTGATCGTGCTGGACGAGCCGAATGCCAATCTGGACCAGGCCGGAGAAGCCGCGCTCTCGGCCGCGCTGGAAGAGATGAAGCGCAAGGGCGCAACACTCCTGATCGTCGGGCACCGGCCCTCCACCATCGCCCAGGCCGACAAGATCCTGCTGATGAAGGACGGGCGCGTCGAGGGCTTCGGCCCGAGGGATGAAATTCTCAAGCGCCTGCGCCTGGCCGTCTCCGGCGCCTCGCCGATGGAGCGCAACACGTTGCGCGACGGTCGTCCGCCGGTTCCCGCCTCCTAGACATGACAGACGTCCAACTTGGAAAGGGTATGCAGCCATGGCTATCTCGCGCGCTCTCGTTCCCCATGAATCGCAACCAGCGACGCAGGTTCTGCCGCCAAGCAATGATGCGGCGCTGCGGCGCTCGGTGAGCACGCCGATGCTGGTCGGCCTGTGGCTCATCCTGGTATTTCTCGGTGGATTCCTGGCTTGGGCCATGCTCGCCCCCCTGGCCGGAGGGGCCGTGGCGCCGGGCGTGATCAGCCCTGACGGCAGCCGGCGCACCATCCAGCATCTGGAGGGCGGTATCATCGCCGGGCTACAGGTGCGCGATGGCGCCAAGGTGGCGGCGGGCCAGCCTTTGGTCGTCCTGGAAAGTTTACAACCAGAAACTGTATTAAATTCACAACTCAACCAATACTATACATTGCTCGCCATGCAGGCGCGCCTGGTCACTGAGCAGCAGGATCGCCTGGAGATCGCCTTTCCCGGGGAATTGCTGTCCGACCAAGGCTACCGGGGCCTCAAGACGATCGTGGAAGGCCAGCGCGCCATGTTCGAGACCCGCCGCACGGCGCACCAGCGGCGGCATGAGATCCTGCATCAGAGAATTCAGCAATTCCATCAACAGATCAATGCCTTGAAGGCGCAGGCGGCAAGTTCCGTCCAGCAATTGACGTTGATCGGGGAGGAACTCGACGGTAAGCGAATACTGCTCAGCAAGAACCTGATCCGCAAGCCGGAGGTTCTCAGCCTCGAGCGGGCGCAGGCGGAGATCGAGGGCCGAAGGGGCGAATATATCGGCATGATCTCGCGCGCCGAGCAGCAAATTGGCGAAGCTGAGGTGCAACTTCTAGCTTTGGATGCCGAGCGGGCCGATCAGGTGTCCGAGCAGATGGACAAGGTTCGCGTGGAGCTCGCAGCGGTCATGGAGCGCCTCCAGTCGAGTAAGGATATCTTGTCACGCACCGTCGTTATCGCTCCCGTCAGTGGCACGGTGGTAAACCTCCGGTTCAAGACCTTGGGTGGCGTCATTCGCGCTGGGGAAGCTATCCTTGACATCGTGCCGGAT
>NCHM01000331.1 GCA_002257205.1 Rhizobiales bacterium 24-66-13
TACGGGTGACGCCGTGAATGGCAAGGACCATTTTGGCGTCATGTGAAAAAGCTCCGACGCTGGTGCTCGGCAGTCACACGAAAATTCCTTGCAAGGCTTTCGCTTTATCACCGAGAACATCAACGCTACGACATCCGGCGGCCGCCTGGTCTTCCACGTATTCGGGGCTCTAGTCCGGATTATGCACCAGGGTTGGCGGGCATAGCCTAAGCTGATCGGGGTGCAGCGGGAACCAATGCGCCCGCGACCCCGTCAGCGCCCACGTTGATCCTGCTCAAGGCGGTCCTTTCATGCGCACCTACGATGAGGCATAGTTCGCCGGTGAGGCGATGAGGCACATGCTCAGGCTCAGTTCCGCAGCGGAGTGGGTGAAAGTGCTACCAGCGATCCTGGTGGCACTGGCCATGCTGTTCGCGCCCATCGCCAACGCCTATTCCGCGCCATGCCACGACGAGGATTCGGCATACGCCGTAGCGGTGGATCATCCGCACCAGATCGCCTCGCCTGATCCCGCGGATCATCATTCGGACAAGCCGACCCAACCCGCTGACCACGGAAAGTGCTGCAGCGTCTCCTGCAGCGTCTATGTGCCCGTGGCCGACGGCGCGGATTTGCACGTTCTGGATCTGACCTTTGTGCGACAGCCCTTTGATCTCGCCAACCAGGCCGCAGACGGCCTGGCGGTCTTGCCCGGCCTCGATCCCCCGCGTTTCCAGAGCTGATAGCGGTCTCAACGCATTTCAGGCGTGAGACGGACGCGCGAAGCGGCACCCCTTGAGGGTGCCGGCGCGTCGACGCGCCGCAAGATGCCCCCGAAATCAGCGTCGGTCTCGTGCCGATGGGGAAACGAGGACCTTTCCATGTATGGTCGCGACACGCTTGCCGAGCCTATGGCCGGCACGGCTGCGCTCGGGCAATCCGGACCGACGGGCACCGGAGCCCCGCAGCAAACCCGCAATGCCCAAGCGGGCGCCTTCTTCAGCGACCCCGGAACTTTCGCTCGCGATGTCCTGTCCTATGGCAGGGACGCGGCCGAGCGCTGGATCCTGTTCTGGGACACGCTTCGCCAGCGGGCCGACAACATGCTGGCGCACGAGCGCGCCGGAAAGCCGCCGCTGCTCGACTTCGACTATGAAGTCCTGCTCGATGCCCGCCGGTTTGAGCGTCCGGCAAATTATGCGCTCCTGCGCGTGACCCGCGTCGGAGATCAATGCCTGGACGCTTGCCTGGACGCTGCCAAGCCGCCGGTGGTGATCCTCGATCCGCGGGCCGGCCACGGACCGGGGATCGGCGGCTTCAGGCAGGACTCCGAGGTCGGCCTCGCCCTGCATCAGGGGCATCCCGTCTATTTCGTCACCTTCTATCCCGAGCCTGCCGCAGGGCAGACGCTCGCCGACGTGCTTCACGTGCTGCGGCGGTTCGTCGAGGAGGTGTCACGCCGCCATTCCGGCGCCGCGCCCGTGCTCTACGGGAATTGCCAGGCCGGCTGGGCGGTGACGCTGCTCGCCGCGGACTGCGCGGGGCTGACGGGTCCCGTCGTTCTCAACGGGACCCCTCTGTCCTACTGGGCCGGCGAGAGCGGCATCAACCCGATGCGCATCGCGGCGGGCTTCGAGGGCGGCGCATGGCTGACGCATCTCCTCGCCGACCTCGGGGACGGCCGCTTCGATGGCGCCTTCCTGGTGCAGAACTTCGAAGGGCTGAAGCCCGAGGCGGTGTGGGAGAAGTACGCGAACCTCTATGCCCACATGGACACGGAGCGGGAGCGGTTCCTCGCCTTCGAGCGCTGGTGGGGCGGCTACTACTTCCTGAGCCGCGAGGAGATCCTCGCCATCGTCGAGAACCTCTTCGTCGGCAACCGGCTCGAGGAGGGGCGCCTGCGCATCTGCGCGGGGTGCCATGCGGACCTCAGGCGCATCCGCAACCCGCTCGTGATCTTCGCCTCCTATGGCGACGACATCACCCCGCCCCATCAAGCGCTTGGCTGGATACCGGTCGTGTACCGCGACACCGACGACCTGAAGGCGGCGGGCCAGCGCATCGTCTATCTCGTCAACCGCCATGTCGGGCATCTCGGCATCTTCGTTTCCGCCAAGGTCGCGCGGCTCGAGCACCGGGCGATCCTGCAGAGCCTGCCGCGGATCGAGGCCCTTCCGCCCGGTCTCTACGAGATGAAGATCGACAATCCCTCGGGCGATCCCGATTGCCGCGACGGTGGCTACGCTGTCCACTTCGAGGCGCGTGAGGTCTGCGACATCCGCTTCCCCCGGCAGGACGATGCCTTCGAGCGCGTGCGCGACCTCTCCGAGCGCAACGAAGCCTTCTACAGCACTTTCGTTAGCCCCTGGGTGCAGACACTGACGACGCCATGGTCTGCGGCGCTGCTGGAGACGCTGCATCCCATGCGCACGAGCCGGCACCTCCTGTCGGAAGGCTTCCTGCCCTGGATGCACGGTGTCCGCTGGCTTGCGACGCAACTCGCTGCGGACCGGCATCCGGCCGCACCGGACAATCCCTTCAAGGTGCAGGAGGAACACATCTTCTCCCGTGTCACCGAGGCGATCGCACAGGGACGGCGCCTGCGGGACGCGGTGTGGGAGCGCGCCTTCGACGAGCTCTACAGCGGCGCGGGCAGTACCCGCCCGGTCGATATGGAACCACAGGACAGGAGCGAGAACACAAGGCCGCAAGACACACGGAGCGGTTTGGATTTCCAGGCGGCGGGCATCAGCCGCGCCGCAGCAACAAGAGGGAACTGACCATGACGACGTTTCACAATCTGATGCTCGCCAGCGCGCTGCTGCTTGCTACGCCGGGCTTCGCCGAGGACGCGCACCATCCGCCGGAGGCCCAGCCTGCTGCGCCCCAACCCACGGCGCCCTTGGCGGTCACGCCCACGCCGCAGCCGCCTCAAGCCGCCCCGGCACCCGGTGGTCCTCAAGGCATGATGGGGATGATGGGTCAGGGTGGCATGGGCATGATGGGAGGCGGAAACACAGGGGCCGGCATGGGGATGATGGGCGGAGCCGCCGCCGGCGCCATGGGGATGGGCCAGATGATGGATCCCGGCCGGATCACAGGGCGCATCGCCTTCCTGAAGGCCGAACTGAAGATCACCGACGCCCAGCAGCCCTTGTGGAGTGCGTTCACGGAGGCGCTCAAGGCCAACCGCGCCATGATGGGCGACATGCAGGAGATGATGATGGCCGCGCAGGGCGGCGGCGCCCCGACCGTGCTGCAGCGGATCGACGGTCACGAGCGCATGCTTGTCGCCCGTCTCGAAGCGGTACGGCGCCTCAAGGCCGCGCTCGGGCCGCTCTACGCGTCGTTCGACGAGGCACAGAAGCGCACGGCGGACCAACTCATGATGCCGGGCGGAATGGGGCCCATGTGAGCATCGTGACCATGTGAGCGTCGAGTCCAGGTGAGGATCGAGCCCTTGGGCGGATCGGCATGAACGCGGCCGGTCCGCCTCGAGCAGGCGGGAGGATCATATGTCCTTGCATGACGACACCAGCCATATGCCGCGACCCGGCAACGACAACGGCGCGCAAGTCCGGCACCGAGGATTCTGGCGCTCGCCTGGCGGCATCGTCGCCATCGGCTTTCTTCTCGCGGCGGGCTTCCTGTTGCTCTCGGAGCATCGTGCCCATGCGCTGGGATACCTGCCCTTCCTCCTGCTGCTCGCCTGCCCGCTGATGCACATGTTCATGCATCACGGCCATGGCCACCATGCGGGACACTCACGGAGCAGGCCGGGGCCGGGGCCCGAAGGGGATGTCCGATGATCGAAACGCCGGCCTACGGCCTGTGGGGCCTCGTCATCCTCAACTCGGTGGTCTTCATCCTGTTCGCCGCGAGCTTCACCCGGCTCAGGACGCCGCGGGACTGGCGCACCCTCGGGGCGTTCTCGGCCTTCGTCGTCGCCCTGTTCACCGAGATGTATGGGTTTCCGCTGACCATCTACCTCCTGTCGGGATGGCTCGGCCGGCAGTTCCCCGGCGTCGATTTCTGGTCCCACGACGCCGGTCATCTGCTCGAGACCCTGTTCGGATGGCGCGTGAATCCCCATTTCGGGCCGTTCCACATCCTCAGCACCATCCTGGTCTTCGGCGGCTTCTGGCTGCTCGCGGTGAGCTGGAACGTGCTTTATGCGGCCCAGCGCGATCATCGCCTTGCGACCGAAGGCCCGTACGCGCGGGTCCGGCATCCCCAGTACGCCGCCTTCGTCGTCATCATGTTCGGCTTCCTGCTGCAGTGGCCGACGCTGGTCACCCTCGCCATCTTCCCGATCCTGGTCTGGGTCTATGTCCGGCTGGCGCGGCAGGAGGAAGCGGCTGCCCGCGCCGAGTTTGGGCCCCTGTGGGACGATTACGCCCGTCGCGTTCCCGCCTTTCTCCCTCGTATCGCCATTTCATCCCCATACGCCCCTTCCTCCGGAGACGGTCCTCATGACTGAGCACGACGCGCACGCCGGCCATCATCATCACGACCATGCGGATCATCCGCACGCCGGGGCGGAGCGTTCGCCCGTGGAAGCGGTCAAGGACCCCGTCTGCGGGATGGAGGTGAACCCGGCCACCGCCGGGTTCCGGTCGGAATACGGCGGCAAGACCTATTTCTTCTGCTCCGCGAAATGCCACGACACATTCGAGGCGGCACCCACCGCCTATGTGGCCACGGAAGCTCAGCCGCGCCCCGCCAGGGAGCAGCCGAAGGGGGTGATCTATACCTGCCCCATGCACCCCCAGATCCGGCAGATGGGGCCGGGCAACTGCCCGATCTGCGGCATGACGCTCGAACCGGAGGTGACGACAGGCGAGACCGGCCCCAGCGCCGAGCTTCTCGACATGACGCGGCGCTTCTGGGTCGGCCTCGTCCTTGCCGTGCCGGTCCTGGCTCTGGAGATGGGCGGGCACCTCACCAACCTCCACATGCTGCTCGGGGCGCAGGCGTCCAACTGGATCCAGTTCCTGCTGGCAACGCCGGTGGTGCTCTGGGCGGGATGGCCGTTCTTCACCCGCGCGTGGCAATCTCTGGTCACGCGCCGCCTCAACATGTTCACGCTGATTGCCATGGGCACGGGCGTGGCGTGGGCCTACAGCGTGGTGGCGACCTTCGCGCCGCAGATCTTCCCCGCCACCTTCCGCGCCGCCGACGGATCGGTGGCCATCTATTTCGAGGCGGCCGCCGTCATCAC
>NCHM01000332.1 GCA_002257205.1 Rhizobiales bacterium 24-66-13
GTCGCCGGGCTGGCATAGCCGTAAACGATATAGGTCTTGAGGCACCAGCCGCCCTGCAGCAAGAGGACGGGAGCGAGGAAGAGCAGGGCACCGCGCACACCGCGGGTCCAGACCACAATCAGCGCAAGCGGCAGGGCAAGCAGCGAAAAGGACGAGCGGGTCAACGCGCCGAGCGCCGCGCACAGGCCGGCCAGCACCAGATTGCGGCGCGACCGCCGGCCGGGAGCCTCATCCATGGCCACGCACAGCATGTAACAGGCCAGCAGGCCAAACAGCATCGCGCCGGTCTCATAAAAGAGTTGGCCGAACGAATTGACCTCCAGCACCACGACGTCAGTTGAGACGCCGAAGACAAGCGCCATCGCGGCGCTGATACCCAAACCGCAGCGCAGGCGGCAGAGAAGATAGAAAAGCACTGCCGCGCTCGACGCCGTGAGACCGGCCTGCAAGGCATAAAGGCAGCGTGCGACGCCGACGGGCCAGTCCGCGATCGCAACAACAAGGCCAAAGACGACATGGGGGAGCGGCGGGGTCTGCTGGAGATACCAAAGAGACTTGAAGAATTCGCGCTGATAGGCGGGTAACAGCAGATATTGCCACGTCAGCCATCCTGGATTCGCCTCCGACGCGTGGTCGAGGATCGATCCAAACATCAGCCAAAGGGCGAGCCGGTGACCGATGATGGCGATGACGATGGCACCGGCGCACACGGCCTGGCGATGGCGCCTGACGAAATGAAGCGTCGTTGAGATCGCGAAGGGGGCGTCCATGGGCGCTATGTCTCTTGAAGCCGCTGGGGGCGGTGGCTCGGCATCGCAAGCGCGACGGGCAGGAGGGCGAGCCCCAGGGCCACCGCGAACCACAGCGTCGTCAAGCGCACAACGGCGGTGGCGGCGACGGCGGTTGTGAAGTCGACGCCGGCGGCGAGCAGGAGCCCCGTCATGCTGACTTCCGTACCACCCATGCCGCCCGGCAGCAGCACCGCCGCGCCGACGAGGGCCGAAATGCCGAAGATGAAGCCGCAGCTGAACAGCGGCATCTCAAACCCCATGGCACGGAGCGCGACCTCGAGTGCCGCCGCCTCGGCAAGCCAGCCAACGAAACTCAGCGCCAGCATCGGAACATAGATGGTCCAATTGCCGATCATCTCAATCTGCACGGCGACAGCGCAAACGAAGGCTTCGAACCGGGGGCGCGGACCGAATAACGCAATCGCCTTGAGAACAAACCGCGACACCTGCCGCGGAGCAATGAACACCGCAAACGGCGCGGCGAAAATCGCGCACAGAAGCGCAACGAGCGCCGCATGATGCAGAAAATCGGCCATCCCCAGCAGGCAGAGCAGAAGAAGACCTGCGGCATCGCTCAGCCGGTCCGCGATCGCAATAGCCGTCGTGCGGCTGAACGGAAAGCCATGATTGCGCTTCAGAATATAGAGGCGGAAAGCCTCTCCGACCCTTCCCGGCGTCAGGGTCAGCGCGAACCCCGAGATAAAGTAAAGGAGAGACAGCCGGAAGGTGATCTCGCATCCGGCCCGGCGGCTAAAAATGTGCCACCGCACAGCACGCAGACTATAGTTCACCAGCGAGAGCAGCAGCATGAGCGCGAGCGCCGCGCCGCTCAATCGTCCGATGGCCGCAAACCCTTCCTGCCCCGCGAAAACCGCGACTCCCGCTGTCAGCGCGATCAGGAAGGCAGCGCTGAGGCCCACGGCCCAAGGGATCCTCCTCTGCCACACGGAGGGAGTCACATCGCGGACCACGTAAAACTCCAGGGCCCGAAAGTCGGGAAAACAACTTTGAATATCTACCGCGGCCCCATCCTAACTGCAACGCGGAAACCGGATGGCGCCACCCGCTCACGCGGCGTCCAGCCCGAGGTCCAGGATCGGCGCGCTGTGGGTGAGCCAGCCGCACGAGATGAGATCGACGCCGGACGCAGAAATGGCAGGTACGGTCTGGGCATTCACCCGCCCCGAGGCTTCGGTGATGGCGCGCCCCGCCACCATGTCGACGGCGGTGCGCAGCGTCTGCGGGCTCATATTGTCCAGCAGCACGGCATCGACGCCCACCGAGAGCGCTTCTTCCAGCTGGGCGAGGGTGTCCACCTCCACCTCGATCTTCACGAGGTGACCCACATGGGCGCGGGCGCGGGTGATGGCGGGAATGATGCCGCCGGCCGCCACCAGATGATTGTCCTTGATCAGCACCGCATCATCGAGCCCGAAGCGGTGGTTCGCCCCGCCGCCGGCGCGCACGGCATATTTCTCCAGCGCCCGCAGGCCGGGCGTGGTCTTGCGGGTGCAGGTGATGCGGGCATGGCCATTGGCGCGCGCGGCCGCCACCAGATGGGCGGTGGCGCTGGCGATGCCCGACAGGCGGCACACGAAGTTCAGCGCCACCCGTTCCGCGCTGAGGATCGGCCGCGCCAGGCCTTCGATCCGCATCACCGCCTCGCCGGGGGAAACATGCATGCCGTCGGGCTGCAGGATCTCCACGCGGATCGCCGGATCGAGCAGGTGGAACGCCTGCACCGCAAGGCCGAGGCCCGCGACCACGCCGTCCTGGCGGCTGGTCATGGTCACTGCGAAGCGCGCATCGGCGGGCACCACGGCTTCGCTGGTGATGTCGCCGGCGCGGCCGAGATCCTCCAGCAAGGCGGCGCGCACGACGCCCTCGGTCAGCAGGGGCGGCAGGGGCACGAGCTCGGGGGCGGCGGCGGCGAAATGCAGGGCGGGAGCGGCGGCGGACATCAGACGGCTTCCTTGAAGGCGGGGGCGGCCTGCCAAGGGACTTGCCAAGGCGCGAGGGCGGCGGCGATCTGCGCGGGGTCGAGCGGGCTGTGGCGGCCCTGGGATTCGGGCGCGGGATGATCGGCGCGGAAATGCCCGCCCCGGCTCTCTTCCCGCTTGAGGGCGGCGAGCGCGACCAGGCTTGCCACGAGCGCCGCATCGTCATGGTCGGCATAGGGCGCGAGCGCATGCAGCGCCTCGCCGAGCCCGGCCGCCGAGCGCACCACGCCCACATGGCGATCCATGATCCGCCGCAGGGTCTCGATGGCGAGCGGCGGCTGGATCGCGCGCACCGGCGCCTCGGCGGCGGCGGCCTCGCGGGCGGTCTCGGCGCAGATGGCGTTGGAAATCCAGCCGGAAAAGGCGATCGCCTCCAGCAGCGAATTGCTCGCCAGCCGGTTGGCGCCGTGCAGGCCGGTGGAGGCCACCTCGCCGCAGGCATAGAGGCCGGGCACGCTGGTGCGGCCGTAGGCATCCACCTTCACGCCGCCCATGTGGTAATGCGCCGCCGGGCGCACCGGGATCGGCTCGCGCGCGGGGTCGATGCCGCTTTCCAGGCACAGGGCATGCACGGAGGGAAAGCGCGTGGCGAACCGGTCGCCGAGGCAGGCGCGGGCATCCAGCGTCACGCGCCGGCCGGCGACGATCTGCGCATGGATGGCGCGGGCCACCACGTCGCGCGGCGCGAGTTCCGCCCCCGCCACATCGGCCATGAAGCGCTCGCCCTGGTCGTTGAGCAGGATCGCGCCTTCCCCGCGCAGCGCCTCGGTGGCGAGCGGCATGGGATCGCGCGCGGCGGCAATCGCGGTGGGGTGGAATTGCACGAACTCGACGTCGCGCAGCACCGCCCCCGCCCGCGCGGCGAGCGCGAGCCCGCTGCCGAGCGCGGCGCGCGGATTGGTGGTGGAGGCATAAAGCCCGCCAAGCCCGCCGGTGGCGAGCACCACGGCGCGGCCGGAAAGATCCGTGCGCGCGCCATTGGTGCCGATGCAGCGCACGCCGGTCACGCGCCCGTCGGCATCGCGCAGCAGGTCGATGGCCGTAAGGTCCGTGCGGCGGGAGATATGCGGGCTGATGCGGGCGCGGGCGATCAGCGCATCGAGCACGGCCTTGCCCGTGGCGTCGCCATCGGCATGGACGATCCGATTGCGGCTGTGGGCAGCTTCCAGCCCCAGCGCGATGGCGCCCGCCGCATCGGTATCGAAGGCGACGCCCCAGTCTGCGAGGCGGGCGATGACGGAGGCCGCGGCGGCGGTGACGCGCGCGGCCGCCTCGGGATCGGTGAGGCCGGCGCCGGCCTTGAGCGTATCGGCGGTGTGCAGGTCGAAATGATCGTCCGCGCCGATCGCGGCGGCGATGCCGCCCTGGGCCATGGCGGTGGCCGGCACGGCGGCGACACCTTGCGGGGCCACCACCAGCACGTTCAAGGGCGCGAGCGCGAGGGCGCAGGCGATGCCCGCCACCCCGGCGCCGACGATGATGACGCGGTCCGCGTCGCGCGCGCTGGCTGCGTGGGCCATGGCGGTCACTTGATCGCCAGCATGCGCTCGACGCTCGCGCGGGCGCCGGGCACCAGAGCGGGGTCCACATGGACCTGGGGCGACATGGTCTCCAGCGCCCGGCGGATGTTCTTCAGCGTGATGCGCTTCATGTGCGGGCAGAGATTGCACGGCTTCACGAAGTCGATCTCGGGATAATGCACCGACACATTGTCGCCCATGGAGCATTCGGTGACGAGCGCCACCCGCGCCGGGCGATGATCGGCCACGAACTGCACCATCTCGGCGGTGGAGCCGGAGAAATCGGCGGCCGCGATCACCTCCGGCGGGCATTCGGGATGGGCGATCACGGTCACGTCCGCATAGATCTCGCGGATGTCGGTGATGTCGGAGGGCGAGAACAGTTCGTGCACCTCGCAATGGCCGTTCCAGGTGATGATTTCCACATCGGTCTGGGCGGCGATGTTGCGGGCGAGATATTCGTCCGGGATCATGATGACGCGCGGCACGCCGAGCCCTTCGACGATCTTCTTGGCATTGCCCGAGGTGCAGCACACATCGGATTCCGCCTTCACGGCGGCGGACGTGTTCACATAGGTGACGATGGGCACGCCGGGATAGCGGGCGCGCAGGCCGCGCACGTCTTCCGGCGTGATGCTGTCGGCGAGCGAGCAGCCGGCGCGCTCGTCGGGGATCAGCACCACCTTGTCGGGGTTCAGGATCTTCGCGGTCTCGGCCATGAAATGCACGCCCGCGAGCACGATCACGTCGGCATCGGCCTTCGCCGCCTCGCGCGCCAAGGCGAGACTGTCGCCGACGATGTCGGCCACGGTGTGGAAGATTTCCGGCGCCTGGTAATTATGCGCCAGCAGGATCGCGTTGCGCTCCTTCTTCAGGCGCAG
>NCHM01000333.1 GCA_002257205.1 Rhizobiales bacterium 24-66-13
AACGGATTTCAGGGATTAAGGCGCAGCCATTCCTGCAGCGCCGGCAGATTGAGCTGATGGCGGCATATCTCGGTGCCACCGTCGAACAGCAGCGGCACGTCCCAGCCGAATCGCGCCTTGAGCGACGGATCGGCATCCACATCCACGGGCGCCAGACGATGCCCGCTATTCGCGGTCAGCGCGCCGACTTCTGCCGCCATTTCCTCGCACAGCGGGCAGCCCGCCCGGGTATAAAGCGTGAGGGTTTTACTCACCCGATATCTTCAGCGGAATGTAGAGCGAGCCTTCGCCGCGCCGCACCAGGACGGCCGCGCTCTTGCCCTTGGGAATGGCGGCGATCGCCTTGCGGAAGGCCTCGACCGTGGCCACCTTGCCGTTGTTCACCGCGAGGATCACGTCACCCACGCGGATGCCTGCGCGCGCGGTGCCGTTCGCCCGCTTCACGCTAAGCACAGGAACTGCCGATGATTTTTGCGCGCAAGGGCGCGATGCGCTGCGTTCCGCTGGTTGTTTTTTTGTTCTTATGCGCCATGGCTGGGACATCGCTTCCCGCTGTCGCTCAACTTCTCCCCTCGACTCCTGGAGCTGCTTCCGCCTCTGCCGCGAGCGCTCCCGCTGCCCCCGGTGCCATGCTCACCGAAAGCGAGCGGCAGGATGCCGAAACGCTGCTTCGCACCTTGTCCGATCCCACGCAGCGCGACCAATTCCTGTCCAATCTGCGGGGCCTGCTGCGTGCGGTCCCGTCCGCGCCGACCGGCGGAGAGGAGGCCTCGGTGCGCTCCGACTGGCTTTCTCAGGCAACCCAGTCCCTCGCCTCCCTGTCCACCGGCGTGTTGTCCGTTATCGGCGAGATGGAGCAGATTCCCGAGCAATTGAACTATGTGGCCGAGACGCTCACCGATCCCTTCACGCTGCAGCGCCTGGCCTGGACGGTAGTGACCGTACTCGGTGTCCTCGCTGGCGCCCTGCTGGCGGAATGGATCACCATCCGCCTGCTCGCGGCGCCGCGACGGGCCGTGGAAGCGCGACAATCCCGCTCCTGGCTGGTGCGCGCGCTGCTGCTGGTCGTGCGGACCATTCTCGATGTGCTGCCGATTGCGGCGTTCGCCTTGGTGGCCTTTGGCATCCTTGGTTTCGCGGAGGTCGGCTTCGTGGTTCGCCTGGCGGTGGTCAGCGTGCTGCATGCCAACGTGATGGCGCGGCTCATCAATGCCGCCGGACGTGCGATGCTGGCGCCGAGGACGCCCGCCCTGCGGCTTGTCGCTTTGGATGATGAAGGCGCCACTTATGTCTATCTTTGGTGGCGGCGGTTCACCACGGTGGCGGTCTATGGGTATTTCCTGGTGCGGACGGGGTGGATTCTCGGCCTCTCGCAGAGCGCCTTCGTGTTCTTCAGCGACCTGTTGGGCCTGCTGATCGCCGGAATGGCCATCGTGTTCGTGCTTCAGGTGCGCGTCCCGGTGGCACGGGTCCTGCGGGGCACGCGCGAGGAGCCCACGAATTTCCGACGCCTGCGCCGGCATCTGGCGGATTTCTGGCACCTCCTGGCGATCGCTTATGTGGCGGCGATCTATGCTGTGTGGGTGCTGGAGATTCCCGGCGGCTTTGCTTATCTCGCCCGCGCCAGCCTGCTTTCCATCCTGGTGGTCGTGGCGGCACGGCTCGTGTATCTCGGTCTCGGCCGGGTGCTTGGCACCATATTCAAGCTTTCGGTGGAGACCCGCGTCCAGTTTCCCTTGCTGGAGGCGCGCGCCAATCGCTATCTCCCCTTCCTGCGCCGGGTGGGGCAAATTCTGCTGGCGCTGCTCGTCGGGCTTGTCCTGGTGGAAATCTGGGGCGGCCAGCCGTTCGAATGGCTAGGTTCGCTGCGCGGGCAGGCGGTGCTTGGACGGCTGGTGTCCATCTCCATCGTGATGCTGGCCGGCCTCGTGGTGTGGGAATTGGGCAGCGTGTTCGCCGAGCGGCTGGCGAACCGCCGCCCCGCCTCGACCCGGCTGAAAACCTTGCTGCCGTTTTTGCAGAATGCCTTGCGGATCGTCCTGCTGACCCTCGTCGGCCTGATCATCCTGTCGGAGATCGGGGTGAACATCGCGCCGCTCCTGGCGGGCGCCGGCGTGCTGGGCCTGGCCGTCGGCTTCGGCGCGCAGACCCTGGTGAAGGACGTGATCACCGGCGTGTTCATCCTGATGGAAGACACCATCTCGGTGGGGGATGTGGTGGAACTCGGCACGCATGGCGGGCTGGTGGAGAAAATCACCATCCGCACGCTGCATCTGCGCGACTTCGACGGCAATGTGCATTCCATGCCGTTCAGCGAAGTGCAGACGGTGAAAAACATGTCCAAGCAATTCGCCTATGCAGTTGTGGACGTGCGCGTGGCCTATCGCGAGAGCATAGACGAGGCGCTCGGCGTGATGGCCGAGGTCGCCGAGGACATGGCGACCAAGGGTCCGCTGGCGGAAAGCATTGTCGCGCCCTTCGAGGTGGTCGGGGTGGAGGCGCTGGAGGATTCGGGCGTATGGCTGCGCGGCCGGTTCAAGACCCGCCCGCTCGGCCAATGGAACGTCCGGCGCGAATTCTACCGTCGCATCAAGGGGGCGTTCGACGCGCGCGGGATCGAAATCCCGTTCCCACACACCACGCTCTATATGGGCGTCGACAAGAAGGGCAATGCGCCGGCGCTGCACGTGGCGCAAGGGGAGATGGAGCCGAGCCGCCCGGCGCCCGCCGCCAAGCGTCGTGCCGCCCTGGAGGAAGCCCGTACGCCGGGGCCGATCATCGAGGAGCATCCTGGCGCCAAGGAGCGCCAGGAGGAGGACGCGCTCCTGCCGGCGCTGGAGGAAAATCCGCGCTGAGACAGCGTCTCCGGCCGCGATCCGTTTCGAAGCCGGGGAGATAAGGCGCTCAGGCCGCGCGGCGCGGTCCGACGGTGGCGCGGGGCGCGAAGCTGTCGGCATCGGCCGCACGCCATTCGGCGGCATAGGGCGTGTCTTCCGGGGCCTCGTTGAGCACGCCGGTGGAGAGGAAGGGATAGAGCCGGTCGAGCGGCTGCACCTGGACCGGGGTGACCCGGTGCCAGATATGGTGCGGCAGCAGTTCGTTCGGGTGATGGAGCCCGGCGGCGGCGACCAGATCGGCGAGCGCTTCCACTGTGTGATGCTGGAAGCGCGCGACGCGTTGCGCCTTCTCCTCCACCACGAGGCCGCGCTGGAGGTGGGGATCGTTGGTGGTGATGCCGGTGGGGCATTGGCCGGTGTGGCAGCGCATGGACATGACGCAGCCGAGCGAGAACATGAAGGCGCGGGCGGCGTTGCACCAGTCGGCGCCCACCGCCATGTTGGCCGCCATGCCGAAGCCGGAGGTGACCTTGCCGGCGGCGGCGAGCCGCACATGCTCGCGCAATCCGGTGCCCACCAAAGCGTTGCGCATGAGGATGAGCCCTTCGCGCAACGGCATGCCCATATGGTCCGCAAGTTCCTGCGGCGCCGCGCCGGTGCCGCCCTCCGAGCCGTCCACCACCACGAAATCGGGCGCGATACCGGTCTTCAGCATGGCCTTGACGATGGCGAAGGTCTCGCTCGGATGGCCGACGCACAGCTTGATGCCCACCGGCTTGCCGCCGGAGAGCTCGCGCAGCTGGGCGACGAATTCCATCATCTGCGCCGGGGTGGAGAAAGCCGGATGGCGCGAGGGCGAGATGCAGTCCTCGCCGAGCGGGATGCCGCGAATCTCGGCGATCTCCGGCGTCACCTTGGCGGCCGGCAGCACGCCGCCATGGCCGGGCTTCGCGCCTTGGGAGAGCTTGATCTCCACCATCTTCACCTGCGGGTCGGCGGCCTTCTCCGCGAAGCGCTCGGGGGAGAAGGAGCCATCGCGGTTGCGGCAGCCGAAATAACCCGAGCCCAGTTCCCACACGATGTCGCCGCCGTGGATGCGGTGATAGGGCGAGAGCCCGCCCTCGCCGGTGTCGTGATAGAAGCCGCCCCGCTTGGCGCCGAGATTGAGCGCCTCGATGGCATTGTGGCCGAGCGAGCCGAAGCTCATGGCGGAGATGTTCAGCGTCGCGGCGGCATAAGGCTTGGTGCACTCCTTGCCGCCCACCTGCACGCGGAACGGCTCTTTTGCCACCGGAGTCGGCGCCAGCGAATGGGTCATCCATTCATATTGCGGGGCCTGAGTGTCGATCTCGGTGCCGAAGGGCTGGCGATCCTCCTCGCCCTTGGCGCGGGCATAGACGAGGCTGCGTACGTTGCGATTGTAGGGATGCCCCTCCAGATCGTCCTCGACGATATATTGCCGCAGATAGGGCCGCAGCGCCTCGAAGATCCAGCGCACGCTGCCGATGACGGGATAATTGCGCAGCAGCGAATGATGCGGCTGCATCACGTCGAATACGCCCACCAGCACCAGCGGAAACAGCACGCAGAAGACGAACAGCCACGCGGGATGCGAGGTGAAGGATAAAATCAGGCTCAGCAGAGCGAGGCCGGAAATCAGCCCGAACAGGCTGTAGCGGCGCATGAGCATCATGGTGCTTGGTTCGATGGCGCCCGGCATGAGTCTCCCCCGATCATCTTGTTGGGGGGAACCTAAGCTGTTGCGGCGCGCGGCACAATGAAGCTTCCTGGCCCGCCTCAGACCAGGACGGTGGGCGCCGTGGCGATGAACCGCTGGGACAAGGCGCGGACGGTGTCGATCTGCGCCGGCAATTCGCTCCAATAGCGCCGATGCAGCTCCAGATTGACGATGGCGCCGGCGTCGAAGGTGCACCGTGCGGCCAGCTCGTCCCAGGGAATGGCGCCCCAGCCCACCGGCAGATGCAGGTCGCCTTCCCCGAGCGCGAGGCGCTCGGCCTCGTCGATGGTCCAGCTTTCCAGCGGCCGGCCGTAGCTGTCGTGCACATGCACGTGCCGGGCAAAGGGCGCGAGGATCGCGACTTCGGTGAGCAGGTCGAGCCCGGCGTCGGTGCAGCGCAGGAAGGCATGGCTCACGTCCAGCGTGGCCCGCACGAAGGGATGGCCGATGGCGTCGATTTCCTCGGCCAGGCGAGAGGGAACCGCGGTTTCCCGCATGGCCTCGAAGCGGAAGACGTTTTCCACGCACAAGGTGACATTGGCTTCGCCCGCCCGGTCGCCGGCCTGCGCGAGCGCCTCGCGCTGGCGGGAATAGGC
>NCHM01000334.1 GCA_002257205.1 Rhizobiales bacterium 24-66-13
GGTGCACATGGTGCCGGGCCTGGAAGGCAGCTATGAGGAGGGTCCGCCCTCCCTCACCGACCTCGCGGTGCGCGACCGGCGCTGGTGCCAGGGCAATCTTCAGCATGCCGCCGTGCTGCCGGGGCGCGGGCTCGCCTTCGTCAGCCGCCTGCATCTTCTGACCGGCATAGGCTCCTACATCACGGCGCCGCTCTGGCTGGCCATGCTGACCGCCGGCCTCCTGGTGTCGTTGCAGGGGCGCTTCGTGCCGCCGGATTATTTCCCCTCGCAATTCTCCCTGTTCCCGAGCTGGCCGGCGCAGGATCCGGTGCGCGCGGCCTGGGTGTTCGTCGGCACCATGTCGGTGCTCCTTGCGCCCAAGCTTATCGCCTATGTCCTGATGTTGCTGGATGGCCGACGCCGGCGCGGGTTCGGCGGCGGCATTTTGACGTTTCTCGGCGTGCTGCTGGAAACTCTGCTCTCCGGCCTGATGGCGCCGATCATGATGATCATCCAGTCGGCGGCGGTGGCGAGCATCTTGATGGGCCGCGATTCCGGCTGGCAGCCACAGCGGCGGGATGATGGCTCGGTGCCGCTCGGCGCCCTGTTGCAGCGCTACGGGTTTCATACGCTGCTCGGGATCGCGCTCGGCGTGGTGGCCTATCTCATCGCCGCGCCCCTGTTCTGGTGGATGAGCCCGGTCATCCTCGGCCTCGTGCTCGCGGTGCCGCTGGTGGCGCTCACGGCGCTGCGCGGGGCGGGGACGGGATTGCGCCGGCTCGGCCTGCTCATGGTGCCCGAGGAGCGCACGCCGCCGCAGGTGCTGGAACAGGCAGGCGCCATCGCCGAACGGCTCGCCGTGGAGCTGCGCGAGGGCGAGGCGGTGGCCCGGCTGCGGGGCGATGCCGGCCTGAGGGCGGCGCATCTTGCTTTCCTGCCGGACGGTGGCGCGCGCCGGCGCGGGGATCATTCCCCCGAACGCCTAGTGGCGCGGGCCAAGATCGCCGATGCCGCGAGCCTGCCGGAGGCGCTCCGCGCGCTTTCCGCGCGGGAGAAGGCGGCGGCCCTCGGCGATGGCGAAGCGCTCGCCGCTCTGCTCGCCCTCGCGGACCAACGCGGCTGAATTCCGCCCCCTGAAAGCGTTAGTTCAAAAACGGGCCGCGTGCGGAGGCGCCGGGCGTGCCGGGGTGGTTTCGCCGGGTAGAAGCGCCGCGTGCCGCAGCGCGTCCACCACCGTTTCGGCGCAGGAGACGCTGTCCTTGCGGGCCCATTGGGTCGCATCTTCCCAGACCCGGTTATAGGTCCGCTCATAGATCAGCTTCGCGACGAATTCCGTCACGTCGCCCTGTGCGATATCTGCATGTGCCGCGTGCGTCGGTGTCATGTGGGCTCCTTGTGAAACCGGGAACGGGCGCGACTGCGTCCGTCCTCAGGTGGGCCCCCGCCCGTTGATCTCAGAGTACGGGGCGCGGGCGGCGGGGCGCTGCGTCCTCGTCGGTGTCGGAAGGGTCGGGCAAAGCCTGCGGGCCATGTCCACCGCCGTGGAAGCGCTCGGCACCGGGAGGCGGCATCTGCGGGGCGAGCGGCGCGCCGAACGCGAAGGCCAGCGGGCCGCGCGGCGGGCCGGGGGGCAGCGCCGCGGAAAGATCGGCAGCGCGCTGGAGCTGGTCTTCGCTGAGCTTGGCCTTCAGCGCCGTGAGCGCGTCGAGCACCGCCTGGGCCTTGGCGCCCTGCTCCGCCATGTGGTGCGCGATGGCCTCGGCACGCTGGAAGGCGGCGGGCTTCGGCTCGTCCTGCGGCGGCTTGGGCGGCTGGAGCAGCGCCAACACCGCATTGGTATAGGCGCGCCACACATCGAACTGGTCGGCGCGGATGCCGATGAAGGTCTCCATCGCCGCGAGCGCGGCGGAAGCGACCATCTGCCCGCCCAGGGGTGGAGGGCCGGCGAACGGGCCGGCATGAGGAGCGACGTCTTGTGCCGCCTCAGGTGCGCCCGGTCGCCCGGTGACGCCGGGCTGCCGGTCACGCGGACCGGGCGGAGTCGCTTCGGCCAATTGCACGGCGCGGGCGGTCATGGCGAACTGGCTCGTTCCTTCGCGGGCTGAAAGGCGGTCCGTGCTCTTCGCCGGAACGGTGGCGCCATCGGCGAAGGCAAGGCCGCCGGCCGCGAAGCCGGCCACGCCGATGCCGAGCGCCAGTCGTCCTCAAGTCGTTTTCGATGACCGGACGCTGCGCCTCTGCAATTGCCCCGGTATGGCGGTTGGTTTCTGGATGTTTCCGAAAATCGGGGATTTGTGAGCGGCCATTGCTGTGCGCATGATGGCAATGGAAAATTGCAATCCGCCGGCGGATCTTTGCGCCGCCTGCGCTAGAGCGATGGGGTCAGCAACGGGAAACTTTCAGTTGGAAGCGGCGCCGCACATTCTCGTGGTCGATGACGACCATGAAATCCGAAAACTGCTGGGCCGCTATCTCGCGAGCCAGGGGTTTCGCGTGTCCCTCGCCGCCAGCGGCCGGGAAATGGAAGAAAAGCTCACCACAAACCGCATTGATTTCGTCGTGCTGGATCTCATGCTGCCCGACGCCTCGGGCCTGGATCTGTGCCGGTCGCTGCGCTCGCGCTCGCGGGTGCCGATCATCCTCCTGACCGCGCTCAAGGAGGAGGTGGACCGCATCATCGGCCTTGAAGTCGGGGCGGATGATTATCTCGGCAAGCCGTTCAATGCACGCGAGCTGGTGGCCCGCATCCGCGCGGTGCTGCGGCGCATGCACGATGTGCCGCCCGACCCCGGCCTCGCGCAGAAATACAGCTTCTGCGGCTTCACGGTGGAGCGCAGCTCGCGGCAGGTGCTGGATGCCCAGGGCGTGGACCTGGCCTTCACCGCCGCCGAATTCGACTTGCTGCTCGCCTTCCTGGAGCGGCCCGGCCGCATCCTGTCGCGCGATCAGTTGCTCGACATCACCCAGGGCCGGGAGGCGGGTCCCTTCGACCGCTCCATCGACGTGCTGGTGAGCCGGCTGCGGCGCAAGCTCGGCGATGCCGGCACGTTCCAGATCCTGAAGACCCAGCGCAACGGCGGCTATCAGTTCGCCGCGCGGGTGGAGACGCTCGAGACCGCATCGTGAAATCCCTGCGCGCGCGGGTGACGGCGCTTCTGGTGGTGGCGATCCTGCTGGTCCTCGTCCTTGCCACGGCGGTGTTTTTTCTGGTCAGCGGACGCCCGCGCCCACTGTTCGAGCAAGCGGTGACCGCGAGCCAGCTCGCGATGGTGCTGAAGATGGTCGAGACCGGGGCGGATGCCGTCGCGGGACCGGACATCGTCAGCGACGCCCCGCCCGAAGGCATGGCCGATCCGTTTGCCTCGCGGATGCTGACCGAGGCCCTGGGGCGGCTGGGCGTCACCCGCGCCGTGACCGTGATTTCGGAACTCGGCCCGGGCCCATCGCGCGAGGGAGCGCCCCCCGATGGCCCGCCGGACGAGGAGGGCCGAGGGCATCTGGCGCTGGTCCATCTCAAGGACGGCCGGTGGCTGAAATTCCCCATCGAGCAGCACATGCTGCCCCCGCCGCCCGCGCTTCCCTACGGCGTGCTGGGATGGTTCGCCCTGGTCGCCCTTGGTGTCACCGTGGTCGTGGGGAGCGCGGTTCAGCGCCTGCTGCGGCCGCTCGCGCTCATCGAGCAGGCGGTCGATCAGGTGAGCGTGGACGGTTCGCTGCCGCAGCTCGCGGAAACCGGCTCCACCGAGGTGCGGGCGGCGGCGCGCACCATCAACCTGCTCTCCCACCGCCTGAAGATGGCGATGGACAGCCGCATGCGGATCGTCGCGGCGGCCGCGCACGATCTGCGTACACCCCTGACGCGCCTGCGCCTGCGGGCGGAGTTCATCGAGGACGAGGAAGAGCGCGAGCGCTGGTTCAACGATCTCGCCGAGCTGGACCACATCGCCGACAGCGCCATCCGCCTGGTGCGCGAGGAGGTCAGCGGTACGCCCGACGAGGACGTGTCGCTCGACGAGGTGGTTAAGGCCGTGGTGCGCGAGACCGGGCAAAGCGGCCTTAACGCCGATCTCGTGGAGATGTGCCCGCTGATCGTCGCCGGCAAGCCGCTCTCGCTCAAGCGGGCGATCCGCAATCTCGTGGTCAATGCGGCCACCCACGGGCGCGGCGCGCGGGTCTATCTGCGCGCGGGCGCAGGGTGTGCCTTGCTGCTGATCGAGGACGACGGGCCCGGCATTCCCGAACATCTGATGGCGCAGGTGTTCGAGCCCTTCTTCCGGACCGATCCGGCGCGCCAGGTGACGATTCCCGGCGCGGGCCTCGGGCTCGCCATCGCCCATGAGATCATCCAGCGGCACGGCGGCAAGCTGGTGCTCGCCAACAAGCCGTCCGGCGGCCTGATCCAGCGGGTGGAACTGCCCGCCGTGGAGGACCACCCGGACACGGAAGACCGCGACGCCTTGTGACTCCGAAAGGCGTCGCGTTGTGTATGCCGTGTCCCAGGCGAACCGGTGTCGACATCGCTCGAAAATGCCTTAGACCGCGTTCACGAGGCTGCGGCCGTCGCGGCGGAGATAGAGGGCGGCGGTGGCCAGCAGGCCGCACAGGGCCGCGAACCCAAGCCACAGGCCGGGGGCGGCCTTGTCTCCAGTCGCCTCGATGAGCCAGGTGCAGGCGGCCGGCGTGAAGCCGCCGAACAAAGCGGTGGCGAGGCTGTAAGCGAGCGAGAAGCCGGAGGTGCGCACGTTCACGGGCATCACTTCGGTGAGCGCCACCACCATGGCGCCGTTATAGCTCGCGTACAGGAACGACAGCCACAGCTCCACCAGCAGCATGCGCCCGAAGGTTGGATCGCTCACCAGCCAGGACAAAGCGGGATAGCCGGTGACGAGCGCGAGCAGGGAAAAGCCCGCGAGCAGCGGCCAGCGCCCGACCCGGTCCGACAGCGCGCCCATGACCGGCAGCCAGAAGAAATTCGACACGCCGATGCAGAAGGTGACGATCAGGCTGTCCGCGGCGCTCAGCTTCAGCACCGCGCGGCCGAAGGTGGGGGTGTAGACCGTGATCAGGTAGAAGGAAACGGTGGTCATCACCACCAGCATCATGCCCGCCAGCACCAGCGGCCAGTTGGTGAGCATGGAGCGGAAAATCTCGCTGGCATCCGGGCGATGCTTGCGCGCGAGAAACTCTTCGGTCTCCTGGAGCGAGGTGCGGATGACGAAGATGAACGGCACGATCATGCAGCCGATGAAGAAGGGGATGCGCCAGCCCCAGTCGGACACCATCTGCGGGCTCATCCATTCGTTCAGCGCGAAGCCGAGCGCGGCCGCGACGATGATCGCCACCTGCTGGCTCGCCGACTGGAAGCTCACATAGAAGCCCTTGTGGCCGGGCGTCGCCATTTCCGACAGATAGACCGAGACCCCGCCCAGCTCCACGCCGGCGGAAAAGCCCTGGAGCAGCCGGCCGATCAGCACCAGCAGCGGTGCCAGCAGGCCGATGGTGGCATATCCCGGCACGAAGGCGACCAGAATGGTGCCGAACGACATGATGACCAGGGTCAGGATCAGGCCCTTCCGGCGGCCGATCTTGTCCACATAGGCACCGAGGATGATCGCGCCCAGCGGGCGCATCAAAAAGCCCGCGCCGAAGGTGCCGAAAGTCAGCATCAGGGAGGCGAACGGGTCGTGCACCGGAAAGAACGCCGCGGCCAGATGCGTGGCGTAAAAACCGAACAGGAAGAAGTCGAACATCTCCAGGAAATTGCCGCTGGTGACGCGGAATACCGTGGCGGCCTTCGAAGGGGATTTGCGGGGCAGGCTGGCGTCCATATGCGCGGCTTCGGTCATCGCGTTCTCCATGGGCCGTGCGGCCCCGTCCGCTGCAACCGCTTCTGGATAGGGAGCTTTCCGCTCGCAGGCAATGGCGTGCCGGGGGTGCGGAGCGCTTGCGCGGAAGGTGTGGCACGGCGGTATCAGAGGCGGGTCAAAAAATATATTGCGCGCGATTTAATCGTGAGCTATATGAATGGTCATGGGGTTGCCGCTTGGGCTCGCACATGGCGAGAGGGGTGGTTACCGCAGCGTCCGAAACGGATTTTCAAAGGAGACATCCCATGTCTGTCGATGTGAAATACACCACCCAGGCCACTGCCACCGGGGGCCGCGACGGCCGCTCCACCACGGCCGACGGCACGCTCGACGTGAAGCTGACCACCCCGAAGGAGCTCGGCGGCGCTGGCGGCGAAGGCAATAATCCCGAACAATTGTTCGCGGCCGGCTATTCCGCCTGCTTCCTTGGCGCGCTGAAGTTCGTCGGCGGCCAGGAAAAGGTGCGCATCCCCGCCGACGCCACGGTGACCGCCACGGTCGGAATCGGCCCGCGCTCGGAAGGCGGCTTCGGCATCACCG
Organism: Rhizobiales bacterium 24-66-13; assembly: GCA_002257205.1. Lineage (GTDB taxonomy): Bacteria > Pseudomonadota > Alphaproteobacteria > Rhizobiales > Xanthobacteraceae > NCEH01. The sequence goes on from NCHM01000334.1 coordinate 6,387, forward strand.
CTTCGCTGAAGATCTCGCTGCCCGGCATCGAGCGCGCCCAGGCCGAGGATCTGGTTGCCAAGGCGCATCAGGTTTGCCCCTATTCCAACGCGACCCGCAACAATGTGGACGTGGGCCTCGAAATCGCCTGAGCGATCTCGCGTCGGAGGGCGGCCTCCGCAAGGGCCGCCGCCCTCACGCCACAAAAGAAAACCCCCGCCGCGGCCGAGCCGGGCGGGGGTCTTCGTTTCAGACGTCAGAAAGGCGAGGGCTCACCAGCCCGGACGGCAGTGCAGGCCGCCGTAGGGGCCGCGCCAGCACGCGCCGGGGCGCCAATAGGGGCCGTAGCCGTACCACCAGTCGATGAACAGGCTGGCGCTGGTGCCGGAGACCGGCTTCTCGTCGCTGAGCAGCTTGTAATTATAGACCAGCGTGTCGCCGGTGAGCACCGGGTTGGTGAGTTCCACCACGGCGGTCACGGGCTTGCCGTCAACGGTCACGGAGAGCGTGGCGTTGGGGGCGTCCTTCTGGAAGCTGTCCTTGCCGGTGTTCCAGAATTTCACGAAGTTCGCGGTCGGCGCATCGCCGGTCATCCGCTCGGGACGGTCGGAGAACATGAGGGTCTGGGGCGCGACGCCCTTCAGGGTGATCGTCTTGTCGTCGACCGTGACCGAATCGGCGACCTGAACGAACAACCAGTTGGCCGGCTTCATTTCCTCGGTATTGGCTGGCTTTGCGCCTTGGGCATTCGCCATGCCGATGGCACCGACCATCGCGAACAGCGCGCCGAAAATCACAGATTTCATCGATCTCTCCCGGGCAGGGTGAATCCGCACTAC
>NCHM01000335.1 GCA_002257205.1 Rhizobiales bacterium 24-66-13
TGGTTGGCATCGCGCCGGGGGATATGGCGACACCCGGCAGGCCACCGTTTCTTGTCGCAGGTCGGCAGATCACACGCGGTCACTATGAGGCGGTGGCCGATATTGCTACGGGTTTTGCCCTCGGAGACACAATCACGATCCGGCGAAATCATTATACCGTTGTGGGTCTCACGCGGCGGACCGTATCGTCAGGCGGCGATCCGATGGTCTTCATCCCGCTGAAGGACGCGCAGGAAGCACAATTCCTCAAGGACAACGACTCCATAGTCCGTCAGCGCCGGCGCACCAGCGAAAATCCAGAGTTCAACCGGCCCTGGGTGCCTGGCTTGCTGGATGCAGTGATCGCCTCGCAAAACAGCAACCCTTACGTGAACGCAGTCCTGGTCCGCATCAAACCTGGCTATGACCCGGAGCGCATTGCAACTGACATAGCAAGGTGGAAGCGGCTGACGGTTTATACGCGACCCCAGATGGAAGAGATTCTGATTGGGAAACTCATCGCGACGTCCGCCAAGCAGATAGGCATGTTCCTCGCCATACTGGCCATCGTCAGCGCCGCCATCGTCGCCTTCATCATCTACACGCTCACGATGGACAAGATACGCGAGATTGCCGTGCTGAAGCTGATCGGCACGCGCAATCGCACCATCGCGTCCATGATTCTGCAGCAGGCCGTTGTACTTGGATTGATCGGCTTCGTTGTCGGCAAGATCACGGCGACCTTCGCAGCACCTCTTTTCCCGAAATTCGTCCTTCTTCTTTCCGTCGACACGATGATCGGGCTCATCGCCGTCATCGTCATATGCGCGCTTGCCAGCGTCGTCGCCATCCGCATGGCGCTCAAGGTCGATCCCGCCGAGGCGATCGGAGGCTGAGATGGGCAGCGGCGGAATCCTCATCGAAAAAATCAGGAAGCGGTATGGCAGTGGCGACACCGCGGTCGATGCCCTGAAAGACGTCAATATGCAGGTCGCACCCGGCGAGGTGGTCGGCCTGATCGGTCCGTCGGGATCGGGCAAGAGCACGTTGCTCAAAGCCTTGGGTGCCGTCATCGATCCGAGCGGCGGCCGCATGACCCTCGGCGACGAGGTGATCTATGAGGACGGCTGGAAAATTCCCGATCTTCGCGCGTTGCGGCGCGACAAGATCGGCTTCGTCTTCCAGGCGCCTTACCTCATCCCTTTTCTGGACGTCACCGACAATGTCGCTTTGCTGCCGATGCTGGCGGGCGTTCCCAATAATGAATCGCGCCAGCGCGCGCGTGAACTCCTGAAGGCTCTCGATGTCGAGCATCGCGCTGCCGCCATGCCATCGCAGCTATCCGGCGGAGAACAACAGCGGGTCGCGATTGCGCGCGGACTGGTCAACCGACCGCCGGTTATTCTTGCGGATGAGCCGACCGCGCCGCTTGACAGCGTGCGTGCTCTGACCGTGATCCGCATCCTCAACGACATGGCAGTCAAATTTGGAACGGCCATTATCGTCGTTACTCATGACGAGAAGATCATCCCGACCTTCAAGCGCATCTATCACATCAGGGACGGCGTGACGCATGAAGAAGCAGGCGAGGGACGCGGCTTTGACTGACGGCACGACCGAACATGATCACCACCATCCACCTCTTGCGGCAACTGGAAATCGGAAATCCAGCCGAGCGCAACAATGTGTTTGTGAGCTACGCAATCCTGCAAGAAACGGGCCGCCTGTCGGTAAAGCAGCTCGGCCTTCAGTTGGCCAAATACGAGCCGGAAGAACACTACAACGCGGTCAAGGCAACTGAAACGGCCTGCGCTCATCGGTAGTGCGCACGGGTTCCTACATACTCTCAGCCTTAGGAGCAGATAAATGGAGAAGCCAGAACGAAATCATCGTGGAAGCATTCAAGAAAGGCGCTTCTTATTACCGTTATCATTGCTCGCACTCGTCATGGCAACAGTCGCTTTGACTAACGCGAGCAAGGCGGAAGAGCCGTCCCCAGCCGATGAGATTACAGATGGACGTCCATGGAAGATGACGACAGACGATGGCCGCGTCGGAACCCTTGTGCTTTTTCAGAACGGCACGGGCAAAATGACGGGCGGACTCATGGACCTGTCCCCGAAGTGGCGGCCGACCCCGGATGGACTATGCCTTAAACCCGGGGCACTGCTTCCCGAACGATGCGTGAAACTGGTTCGGTCCGGAAACGGGTATGTCGGCCTGAAAGGCGGCAAACAAGCCTTCAAATTGGAACGGTAGTGCTCACCTTCCAAAATGAATACGGAGGAGAGGTCATGGTGTCTGTCTGGACATCAACTCCAGTAATTAAAGTACTTGCTGGAATCGCGGTCCTGTTCGGAATAGCCACGCTCGTTTCTGGAGGAAGTGCTCTTTTTGAGCTACATGGAACAGAAGATCCTACGGCACAGATTGTGCCCTTCGTATTGTATTTCAATTTTGCAGCCGGTTTTGCGTATATCGTCACCGGCGCTGGATTAATGCTGAAACGTGGGTGGGCGCCTGTATCTGCGGTGGCAATTGCTGTAGCGACCATCATAGTCTTTCTTGCTCTAGGTAGCTGGATATTGGCGGGCAACGCTTACGAAATGCGAACCGTTGTCGCCATGAGCCTGCGAACAGCGTTTTGGCTTAGTGTGAGCGCTGTTTCAGTAGTTCGGAGCCGTACCCTGGCGGTTCAATCAACGGACCAAGGGAATTCGCCGCCTGGCCATTCCATTTGTGATGCGGAAGTAACTGCGCACCAAGCCAATGACAATCGACTGTCGAATGAATAGTCTCATGGGGATATCCTTTGCTGGGGCGATACGATGGATGGTCTGGCCTGTCGTAGCCGTTGGGGTATCAGCGTGCGCTACGCGGCCTGATGCGAACTCTTTGACTGTCGGGTATGAAATATCGGAGCCATATCGGAAGGTGACGGTCATTACGGCAACCGACCGTCAACGAGATCTCGCCAGCATTGGATACACTGCCAAGAGATCACCGCGATTGCAGTTCGAACGCTTCACACTCGCGATACCACCCGCGCACAAGGAACCGGGCAAGAGTCAACTACAAATGCAGGCGAATTCCACGCAGACATATCCCATCGCGGGGCGAGAGGCGATATCCGGCAAGGATATCAATATAACGGACGATACCATCATCTATGTTCATGGATACAACTACAGCTTTCAGGAATCATTGTTTCAGATTGCGGGGATTGTTGCGGACGGAGAGCTGAGAGAAGTTCCGATCCTTTTCAGTTGGCCATCCGAAGGGGCCGCTACCGGATACATTGCTGACAGGGATGCTGCGACATACGCACGGGATGATCTTGTCGAATTGCTGGGTCATCTTAAAAGTCGGCGCTCAGACGCGAATATCACGCTGTTTGGGCACAGCATGGGAGCGTGGTTAGTTGTCGAGGCACTTCGCCAACTCAAGCTCTCAGGTCACGAAGACGTGCTTCGCCGAATAAGCCAGGTGGTTTTGGCTGCTCCGGATATTGATATCGATCTTTTCAAGCGTCAGGTCGAAACGATTGGCCCGTTGGCGCGCCCTATTATCGTGCTCAATTCCACCGACGACCGGGCACTTGCTATCTCACGCCGCATTGGTGGCTTCCGCGTGCGAATGGGCTCAGTCGGTGAAGATAACGCTGCCGTTCAGGAGATGATTGCAAAAAGAGCGATCCGAGTGATCGATCTGTCAATGCTGCCCGCTCCAGACAGAACAAATCACAATCGCTTCATCAAGCTAGCGGAAATCTTATCGAGATCGGGGAAGAGAAGGAAAACGTTTCTAGAGAATGGTTTGGATGATGCATTATTGCACCTAACCTTCACAAAGCGCATGATTGACTAGAAACCTGAGCTAACGCTTCGGCAATCCTTCGAGACATCAACCATTCCAAATAGAACACCGAAGTTCAAAAGCACTCCGTTTAGAATACAAAGATAGTAACTTATTACTAGCTATCTCTAGGGGCAATCGGAGCAACAGCCAGAAGTTAACGACCCATTGACCGGGAGAAACTCCAAAAATGGCGGGAGGAGAATGAGTTGCAGGTACTGCTTGATGCGCCTCAGATGTGTTTGAACGACCGCTCCAGGCTTGAACCCATCAAACGGGAGTTCTTGTCACTAGCCGTGCAGGCTCGACCTCCGATGGCATGAAGGGGAGGTAGGCCATGGAACTCCGGCACCTCCGCTACGTGCTTATTGCGGCAGAGACCGGGAGTATACGGGCGGCAGCTCGTGTTCTCGGTGTTGAACAATCGGCTGTCAGTCGACGCATTCGCGATCTCGAAGATGAGATTGGGGCAGCGCTGTTTATTCGGACACATTGTGGCGTGGTGCCCACCGCTGCCGGTGAGCGTTTCCTAGTCAAGGCCCGCTGCGCAATTACAAATATAGAGCATGCCAGGGCCGACATCGGTATGGCCGGTCGGGCTGAGGCTGGGACCGTTCGTGTGGGACTTGTATCGTCATTCGCGATAGGCTTTCTAGCTGAACTCTTCCGAACTTATGAGGCCAAACATCGCGGCGTGCGGCTGTCTCTTGTCGAGGGCGATCCTATAGATCATGCGCACGCAGTTCGTCGGCATCAACTCGATGTTGCTTTTCTTACGGGAACACCGATGATCGTCGATTGCGAGGTTCTGCCTCTTTGGCACGAGACAGTTTTCGTGGTGATGTCGCAATCGGACCCGCTGATCAGCAAGAAAGAAATCGCGTGGAGTGATCTTCGTGATCGCCACTTTGTGGTGAGTGAGGCACAGCCTGGCGGGGAGATATCCGATTATCTGGTGAAGCATCTGGCCGAACTTGGCCATCGTCCGAATATCTCGCGTCAGGCTGTCCATAGAGATTTGCTAATTCAGAGCATTGCGAGCAGTGGTTTGCTGACGCTCACGAGCGAAGCCACAACGGGTATTCAATTTCCTGGTGTTGTGTACCGTCCGCTTGAAGGGGAAATGATTCCATTTTGTGCGGTATGGTCATCGACTAACGATAACCCGGCTTTTCGTAGCATGCTGAGCCTCGCTCGGGTGCTGTCGACGCGATATCTTAAATCGCGCGCGTCAAGGTACATTCGATAGCGGTTTCAGGTCCTTGGTTCCTATCTTGCGCGCCTTTGCAAACCCGCGATCCGTCGCAATGAACCGCTTGAGCATGGGCAC
>NCHM01000336.1 GCA_002257205.1 Rhizobiales bacterium 24-66-13
CCGGACCGGCGCGCCGCCATCGCCCTGTTGCAGCATCTCAACGCGCGCGCCCTCGCACCCCGTCCCGTGGCGATCAGCGGCCGGCCGCTGGCGCTCTATGGCGCCGGCAACCTCGGCAAGCTGGCGCGCGGGCATCTCGACGCCATGGGCCAGCCCATCGCGTTTGTGGTCGATGCGGACGCCGCGCGCCATCGCGCCGATCCCGACTGGCACGGCCTCAGCATCCTCGCGCCCGAGGACGTGGCGCCCCATGTGCGGCGCGAAGCGCTGCTCGCCATCGCCATCGCCAACAGCCCGTTCGCGCCCATTCAGGCGGAGCTGGCGCTACAGGGTTGGGCGGCCTGCGTGCCGTTCTACGATCTCGCCGAAAGCTTCCGCGCCAGCCACCCGTTGAGCAATGGGTGGTTCAGCGGCCCGCTGGATCTTGCCGGCTTCGCCGCTGCCGCGACTGCATTGGAGCACTTCGCCGACGATGCCTCGCGCGCCCATTACCTGCGTTTTGCCGCCTGGCACATGGCGCGGGAGGAATGGGATTTCCCCGACGCGCCGGTGGTTCCCGCCGCGCGCTTCTTCATTCCCGAGCTTTCCGCGACCCTGCGCGCCGGTACGCGCTTCCTGGATGGCGGCGCCCATCACGGCTGCGTCACGGCGCGCCTGCTGGAGGAGGTCCGGGGACAGGTTTCCGCGGTGTGGGCGATCGAGCCGGACCCGGCCAATGCCGCCGTGCTGCGCGCTTTCGTGGCGGGCCTGGAGTGGCAGGTGCGCGCCCGCGTGCAGGTGCTCGGCCATGTGGTCGGGGCGCGGCGCGAGAGCGTGCGCTTCCACGAGGGGCTCGGCTATGCCTCGCAGATCTCCCCCACCGGGCAATCCCAGCGCGAGAGCCTGCCCATCGACGCGCTCGGCCTCGACCCGACCTATGTGAAGCTGCATCTGGAGGGCGGCGAGCTGGCCGCGCTCGAAGGCGCCCGCGAGACCTTGCGCCAGCACCGGCCCGCGCTCGCGATCACCATTTATCACAATGCCGACGGCCTCGCCCGCACGCCCCTGTGGCTGGCCCAGAACCTTGAAAACTATCAGCTGATCCTGCGCGCCCACGCCTGGTGCGGCACCGGCGCGGTGATCTATGCCCTGCCCAAGGAACGCATGCGCAAATGAGCATCTTCGTGAGCGACAGCCGGTTCATCATGGACCTCGGCATGAACAATGGCGATGACACCGCCTATTATCTGGCCAAGGGTTTCAACGTGGTGGCGGTGGAAGCAAACCCCGCCCTGGTGGCCGCCGCGAACACCCGCTTCGCCGCCGAGATCGCGGCCAAGCGCGTCACCATCCTGCCCAATGCGGTCGCCGGAACGGCCGGCCGCGTCAGCTTCTTCATCAATGAGGCCAATGATCATTGGAGCAGCATGGACGTGGGCTGGGCGGGCCGCGACGACAGCGCCTGCCATGCCATTGAGGTGGAGGCGCTGACTCTCGGCCAGATCTTCGACCGCTTCGGCATTCCCTATTATCTGAAGATCGACGTTGAGGGCGCGGACAAGGACATCCTGGCCCAGCTGGGGCGCCAGCTCATCAAGCCGCTCTATGTCAGCATCGAGGATTGCCGCTTCGGCTTCGAATATATCGAGATGCTGGCGAGCGCCGGCTACGACGGCTTCAAGCTGCTGGACCAGTCCACGGTCCACGAGCTTGAGGACGAGGCGATCGGATACCAGTTCCCGCCCGGCTCCTCCGGCCCGTTCGGCCGCGCGCTGCCCGGCCAATGGCTGAGCCGGCGGGACATGCACTCGGTCTATGCCCGCACCGTGCGGGATCGCGCCGGCACCCGCCTCGCCCCCCGCACCCGCTGGTGGGACATCCACGCCACCAAGCGCTGACCGCGCCACGCCAACAGACAGCTCCCAATGCACGCTCCCACTCAGAGGCTCGCCGACATGACGCCGGACCAGACCTTCGCCAAATACGTCGCCGGCAACATCGCCGGCATCGGCGCCGACCGCGATTTCCTCGGCCTGTCCAACATCTGGGTGCGCGAATGCATCCGGCACAATTACGCGCAGAATTTCACTTGGCTCGGCCGGCCTATCATCCAGGTGCCGCAGGATGTTTACGCGATCCAGGAGCTGATCTGGCGGGTGAAGCCGGACCTGGTGATCGAGACCGGCATCGCCCATGGCGGCTCGCTCATCCTCAGCGCTTCCATGCTGGCGATGATCGAATATTGCGAGGCGATGGAGACCGGCACCCCGCTCGATCCGCGCGCCGGCGCCCGCAAGGTGATCGGCGTCGACATCGACATCCGCGCGCACAATCGCGCCGGCATTTTGGCCCATCCGCTCGCCCGGAAAATCGAGATGATCGAGGGCTCCTCCATTGATGACGCCATCGTGGCGCGCATCCGTGCGGCGGCGGCGCAGGCCGAGACGGTGATGGTGTTCCTGGATTCCAACCATACCCACGCCCATGTCCTGAGCGAGCTGGAGCTTTACGCCCCCATGGTTTCGCAAGGTTCCTATGTGGTGGTGTGGGACACCGGGGTGGAGGATCTGCCCGCCGGCATGTGCGCGGACCGGCCCTGGGGCAAGGGCGACAATCCCAAGACCGCCGTATGGGACTATCTGCGCCGGCTCGACAATGATCCGCGCCACGGCGAGGACGGGGGGCGGTTGCGGTTTGAAATCGACAAGGTTCTGGAGCACAAACTCGCCATCACCGCCGCCCCGGACGGCTTCCTGCGGCGCCTGTGAGCGGCGCGGAGGCTCGATTTCTCCGCAAAATGTTTCACGTGAAACAATGAGTTAGCGCGGACGAACAGGGGTTTCGTGGCGCTTTTCCGCGCCATGACGGCGGACCAAACCGGCTTTTCGGGCGGACGTTCGCGCCGAACTTCGGCGAGCGCGCGGTTTCGCCCTCCCGGCGGGCGCGGCGTTCGCGGCGCCTCGCGGGGAGCCTCACGCCGGCGGCGCGATCCCCATGGCCTGCGGCGTGACCTCTATGGCCTCCGTCGGAACCCCCATGGCCTCCGACGTGATCCCCATAGCCTCCGGCGGCTTGCCAGCGCAGCGCAGGGCGTGCATTCGCTCATAGGCCGCTTCCAGGCCCCGCGCATAGCGCGTCGCGTCGAACAGGTCGGCATCGGCGCGGTTGGCGGCGAGGCGGGCGCGCAGGGCGGCGAGGCGCTGGGGATCGCGCGCCAGCGCCAGGGCCAGCGCCTCATACTCCGCCAGCGTATGGGTGACGAGCTCCGGCAGGCCCACCGCATGCAGCAGGCTTCCGGCGACGCGGCTGGCGAAGCTTTCCCCCGCGCAGGTCACCAGCGGCACGCCGGCCCACAGGGCATCGCTGGCGGTGGTGTGGGCATTATAGGGCAAGGTATCGAGCACCAAATCGGCATGGCTCTGGCGCGCCAGATGGTCCGCCGGCTCGGCGCGCGGCGCGAACACGATGCGGCCGGGATCGACGCCCAGCGCGCCCGCCTCATACTGGAGATTATCGCGCGCCACGCCATTGGCCTCGAACAGCCACAGCACCGATCCGGGCACGGCCGCGAGCAGGCGCATCCACACCGCGAAGACATCGGGCGTGATCTTATAAGTATTGTTGAAGCAGCAGAAGACGAAGCCGCTCTCCGGCAGGCCGCAGGCGGCGCGCGACGGCACTTGCGCGGCGATGGCGCGGCGGCTGTCATTGGGCTGATAGGTGCCGGGCAGCTGGACGATCTTCTCGTCATAGAGCGGCGCGGCCGCGAGCGGCGTCACGACGGCGTCGCCGATGATATAGTCGATGAACGGCGCGCCCATGGTGCCGGGATAGCCGAGATAATTCACCTGCACCGGCGCAGGGCGCAGGGCCAGGATCTCGGTGCGGCAGCCGAAGGTATAGCCCTTCAGATCCACCAATATGTCGATGCCGTCGGCGCGGATGCGGCGCGCCGCATCCTCATTGCTGAGATCGCCCACCTCGACGAAATGGTCGAACGCCTCCACCAGCCGGCGCCGCATATCGGACCCGTCGTCGGGGCCGTAGGAATAAGCGAAGGTCTCGAAACGCGCCCGGTCGTGCCGCTCGAACAATTCCACCGCGAGGAACGCCGTGGCATGGGCGAACAGGTCGCGCGAGAGATAGCCGACGCGGATGCGCCGGCCGGGTTCGGGGACCGCGTGCAACGGCGGCAGGATGTCTTCCGCCTTCACCCGCACGCCCCGGCTCCAGACCCGCGCGGCGCGCAGATGCTCGTGCGCGGGGACGCGGGCGGCGAGGCGCATGAAGGGCCCGGTGCGGGCGCCGGTGGTCTCCAGCACGCGCGTCAACGCCGCTTCCTCCGCTTCGCCGCCGCGCCATTCGCAGGCATGGCGGCGCTGGATCGAGAGGCCGTAGAGCGCCACCGGATCCTGCGGCCGCAGCCGCAGCGCCTGGCGGAAAAACTGGATCGCCTGCTGCACCTGCCGGCTCTCGGCGCAGATGCAGCCGAGATTGATAAAAGCCTCAACATGGTCGGGGTCGGCCGCGAGCGCGGCATTGAAGGCGGCCACCGCCTCCGCAAGGCGGCGCATCTCGAACAGCACCAGGCCCCGGTCGGCATGCAGCGCGGCAAGGCCGGGCTTGGCCGCGCAGCCCGCTTCCAGCAAGGCGAGCGCGTCCGCATCGCGCCCCTCGTTATAAGCCGCGATGGCCTGCTGGCCGAGATGCTCCGCCACCAGCACGCCGCGTGCGATGGCGGCAAGCAGGGTTTCGTGGGCGGCGCGCAGATCCCCCTTCGCCACCAGGATCGAGGCAAGGCCGATCCAGGCGTCCGGCTGCCTGGGGTCGCACGCGAGCGCCTGCTGAAACAGCGCCTCCGCCCCCGCGCCATCGCCCGCCTGGCGCGCCGCGCGGGCACGGCCGATCAGCCCGAGCGCGGAGGCGATCGCGCCCACCCGCGCCTGCGGACGGCCCTGCGCGGCCCGTGCTCTTTGCTGCCTGCCCATATGCGACACCCGTGTTCGTGCCCGCCTCGCCGACCGGACGCGCATGCGCCGGTCCGTCGCGAGACGCTCCGCCTGCCACCTTCCCTCCGCGACCTTGCACGGGGCTGAGCGCACGGAAAGGCTCCTGGAGGAGCGCTCGCAGCGGGTGCGGAGGGGCGTGCGAAGGGCTTGGAGCACCCGCGCCGGCGA
>NCHM01000337.1 GCA_002257205.1 Rhizobiales bacterium 24-66-13
GGATCGCGATCCCTCCGCCGACTTCGACAATGACGGCCAGGAGGTAGGAGAGCATCGGTAGCGGCAGGCCTACTGAGGCGATGTAGCCTTGCGTCGCGCCCGGCGCGGCAATCTTGCCGAGCCCGCTGGCGATGAAGATGAGTGCGATCAACAGACGGCCGACGGCCGCAAGAAGATTGGTCTGGGACATGGTCGTCGGCCTTGGCGTCTGGAAGCGGGATGTCGGATGCGTGCGCGATCAGGCCGCCAGCGCGGCGATCTGCGCCTTGGCGCCGGCCAGCGCCGCCGCCTTTGCTTCCTCGCCAAGGGCCAGACCCTCGGCCCGGATGACCGTGACATCGGTCAGGCCGATGAAGCCGAGCGCGGCGAGCAGGTAAGATTCCTGATGATCGAGAGCCGCCATCGGGCTCGCGCCGCTGTACACACCACCGCGCGCGGACGCCAGGTAGACCTTCTTGCCGGTCAGCAGTCCCTCGGGACCATTCGCGCCATACTTGAACGTGCGGCCCGCCACGGCCACCCGGTCGATCCACCCCTTCAGCTGCGTCGGGATCGAGAAATTATACATCGGCGCCCCGATGACGATCATGTCGGCGGCGAAGAGGTCGTCGATATAGGCACCGCCGGTGGCGAGATCCTGGCCGAGCAGAGGGTCCGTGACCTGGCCACCTTGAAAGACCGCCATGTGCGCGCCGGACAGATGCATCGCCGCATCGACGACGAGATCCCGCCGGATGACCTGCGCACCCGGATGCAGCGCGAGCTGCCTGGCCACGATATCGGCGGTCAAGGAACGGGTGGCCGAATAGCCACCGAGGATGCTGGAGTCGATATGCAGGATGGTGGTCATAGGATGATCCTCCGGCCGCCCGATGACGGGGGCTAAAGCAGAGCGGGAAAACAGTTTCTTGATGGCATCGAACATGGAGGGATGGGTGCCACGCTCTGACCTGACGGGGAAGCCGGTATAAACCGATCCAATCCATCTAATTTGCCGATGGTACAAGCTCGGCAGGATGGCTATCGTCCGGCCCGTAGATACGAGGAAGCCGACATGCTCGACGGCGTATCGCTTGACCAATTGCGGACCTTTCTTGCCGCCGCCGACGAAGGCAGCTTCTCCGCCGCCGCACGGCGCCTTCGGCGGACGCAGTCGGCCGTCAGCGAATCCATCGCCAACCTTGAAGCCCAACTCGCCGTTGCGCTTTTCGACCGTAGCGCACGCTATCCGCGGCTCACGCGCGAGGGCTCGATCCTGCTCGCCGATGCGCGAGGCATTGTCGCGGGCGTAGACGGCATGAAGGCTCGCGCCAAGGGGATTTCCGGCGGGCTGGAGGCGGAACTCGCCGCGGTCATTGACGTCTTCTTCCCCATTAGCGTGATCGCCGAAGTTGCTCGCGAATTCCGCGACCAGTTTCCGGCCACGCCGTTGCGGCTCTATGTCGAGGCGCTCGGCGGCGTTGTGCAACCCGTGATCGATGGGCGTGCCAGTTTCGGCCTCGTCATTTCCCTGCCGACGCTTCCCGCCGGGCTCGTGGCCGAGCGCGTCACCAACATCGACTTCGTCATGGTCGCGAGCGTCGACCATCCGCTGGCGGCCCATGCCGGCCTCATTCCGCGCGACGAGCTGGCGCGGCACGTCCAGCTCGTGCTGACGGACCGATCCGACCTCTCCGCAGGCCGGGAGTTCGGTGTCATGTCGCCATCAACCTGGCGGCTGGCCGACCTCTTTGCCAAGCACGCCTTTCTTCTCAGTGGCTTGGGCTGGGGCGGGATGCCGCTTCATGCCGTGACCAAGGACATCACCGAGGGACGGCTGGTGGAGCTCTCGATCGAGGATGTGCCCTCTGGCGGAATGAAGCTTCCCATGTCCGCCGTCTACCGGAACGCGGCGCCGCCCGGCCCCGCCGGCCGGTGGATGATCGAGCGCCTGAAACAGTGCCCGAACGAAAGCCAGTCCGGTGGCGCGTTGACAGGATCATAAGTGTGTCGTAGTCATATCGACAAATAAGGGAGGTTCGTGATGCCCACCAGTACGCGGTTTGTCGTCGCCGTCCATGTCCTGACGGCACTCGCCGTCAGCGACGGCAAGCCGCTGCGTTCCGAGGATCTCGCCTATTCTGCAAATACCGGAGCGGTGGTCATCCGCGGATTGCTGTCCCGCCTGAATGATGCCGGGCTGACACGTTCGCAGCTCGGCGCCGGCGGAGGCGCGTTATTGGCGAAGCCAGCCGAGAAGATACGGTTGCTCGATGTCTATGAAGCCGTCGAGGACACCGAGCTGTTTTCAATGCACAGGACACCGCCCTGCGAAAGCTGCGCTGTGGGCGGCAACATACTTGAGGCCATACGCCCAACCTTGTCGCGGGCACGGAAAGCGCTCGAAGATGAACTCGGCAAGACCACAATAGCCGACATTGCTGCCGAGGTCGCCCGGCTCGGTAAGTTCTCTATTCCGCTCGTCTGGTAATCGTTTTGCCCTTAAATGTCATAGAAGCGATGACACATGATCATTTAAGTTCCGCTGAGGCCTGAAAGCAACAGTGAGAGACCGTCCAGCCTTCCGGGGGCACTGACGGTTCCCATCCTCCCAAGTCCCCCACTCATCAGGAGACCATCATGAGCATTGGTATCATCGGCGCCGGCGCCCTCGGCTCTAACTTCGCCCGGGCCCTTGCCCGCAAGGGGATCTCGGCCACGATCTCGAACAGCCGCGGACCGCAGTCTCTGGCCTCCCTGGCGCAGGAACTCGGGCCCTCCATCAAGGCAGGCACCGTGGAAGAGGCGGCCAGCGCCGACATTGTCCTGGCAGCGGTCCGTTGGGTGGATGCCGGCAAGGTGTTCGGTGCGTTGCCGGCCTGGAACGGACGGATCGTGATCGACGGCACCAACCCGGTGGAATTCATCGATCCGAATTCACCCGATGCGACGGACCCCAGTAATCCCCTCGCAGCCTACGGCATCAAAGCGGTCGATCTGGGTGGAAAGCACTCGAGCGAGATAATCCGCCAGTACGTTCCGGGCGCACGGGTGGTCAAGGCGTTCAATCACCTCGGCGTCAACGTCTTGAATGAGCCTGAGGCATCGGGCGGCAAGCGCGTGCTGTTTTATTCAGGCGATGACGCCGCCGCAAAGACTGAGGTTCGCGCGATCATCGAAGCCATCGGGTTTTTCCCCGTTGATCTCGGCCCGCTCGATATCGGTGGGCCGCTCGCGTCGCTGCCGTTCGGCGCATTGTCGACCCACCAGTTCATCAAGATTTAGTCCGTTATCGAGGAGTTGTCCGCCGTCTTTTCTCACCGACGGCGGACAATTTGATCGTGAAATGAAGACCGAGAATAGCATTCCGGTGACGGGTTCAGGTTCAGTCGGCACGTCGGCTTGCCATACCGGAAAAGTCGGGTGTCGCGCCGCGCTGTCCGACCCAAAGAGCAAAGTCGCGGCTCACGAGCTCGACCCCTTGTCGCCCCGGATGGAGCTCGGGAAGCCGTGCTCGGCACCGATCCTTTCAAGTACATCGACCACGTCCGCGCCCTTGCAGGACAAGATCCATAATTGCGCGATAGTTATGAGCCGCGCCAACAAGGGGCGCGGCTCGATCTCAGAGTACAGCGAGGCAGGGACCTGCTAGAGGGGCTGCTTGGGATGCGTCGAAGCCAAGCCCGAGCTCTTAAGCATTTGCGGATTTTCCGGCTTTTGGGAGGACGTATACGCAGGCGCCTCGCCGCTCGGAAAATTCTCCTTCTGGACGTCGACGAACTCGTGACGTTCACGCTCCTGCTGGGAAACCGTGGACGGATAATAGTCAGCGAATGCAGGTGCCACCGATAGCAGAGCCACCATGCCACCGAGCAGGATTTTGCCGAAAGTCATATCAAACTCCTTTTCAACGCATTGTTGCGATGACCGGAAGTTGGAACAAGCGACGTCGATACGATGTGAGAAATCACACACACAAAATCACAAAATTTTGAATTCGGGAATGCGTTGATCGTATGACATATTTTAGTATCAAGTTAATTAGGTGTAAATACCGCTTATCGTTGATTATTATATATTTAACTCGATCTTCGAATAAATATGCATGTTCCCTGAAGAATACTCTTGCATAGCGATATGATACTCTGGCAGAGATCTATCGATCTGTGTCCGCCATCAGAAGGGGGGGCACATGCTTGATCTCAATCAGAGGGAGAGATCCGAACAAGTAGCGGCCTTTTTGCCGATTAATATCGCCGGCGGCGGCTTTGGGCCGCCTTCACATCGCCGATATTCGCCTCTAAGCGGCTAATATCCAACCAGACCTCAGGCGGCGTGTTAGCGTCGTACAATTCAACCGGTAGGGCCCGATGACGAAAAGACTTATGCCACGCCCCGCGATTGCATTGCTCAGCGCCGCGGCGGTGCTGTGCGCTTTGAATGTTCCTGAAACCGCCTTTGCCCAGAAGAAAAAGGCCGATCCGACCGAACAGGCCGTTTTGCTCGGCCAATTCGGCGATTGGGGCGCGTATTCCGCCACGCCGGACGGCAAGAAGGTCTGTTTTGCGCTGTCGAAGCCGACTTCGGGGGTCACCGATCCGCCGGGCCGCAACCGGGATCCGGCTTATGCCTTCGTCTCGACCCGTCCGGCCGAAAAGGTCCGGAACGAGGTGTCGGTGATCGTCGGCTATCCGCAAAAGCCGGGCTTCGACGCCACCGCCAGCGTCGATTCGACCAATTTTGCGATGTACACCCAGAATGACGGCGCCTGGGTCAAGAATGCCGGCGATGAAGCGCAGATGGTGAATGCCATGCGCAAGGGTTCGAGCCTGGTCGTTCGGTCGGAATCCTCGCGTGGCACCAAGACCACCGACACCTATTCGCTCAAGGGCATTTCCGACGCGCTCGAGAAGGTCGCGGCGGAGTGTAAATAGCGCCGTTACTTCCTATGTGATGCCGGACGTTTTGCTTGCCCTCCGCCGTCCGGGCGGAGGGTAAGCGCGTTTTCGGCGCTGCTTTTATGTTAGATTGAGTTTCATGGCCCCCACCGTCGACACAGATACCGTATCGGCTCCCGCCCTTTTCGTCGAAAAGGCGCCGCTGGAGCATTACGTCGCGCCGGAAAAGCCGTCGCTGCTCGGCCTGTCGCGGCTGGAACTGGCCGAGGTGTT
>NCHM01000338.1 GCA_002257205.1 Rhizobiales bacterium 24-66-13
CCGAGGCCATAGATCAGCAGGTTGCGGGCCAGCACGCTTTCCGCGCTGGCGGGCTTGTAGGGCACGCCCCGCAAGGCCAGCGGGATCAGCGCGATGATGATCAGGGCGTTGAAGATCACCGCCGAGAGAATGGCGCTCTGCGGCGTCGACAGGCCCATGACGTTGAGCACGCTCAATTCCGGGATCGCGACGATGAACAGCGCCGGGATGATGGCGAAATATTTCGCGACATCGTTGGCGATGGAGAAGGTGGTCAGCGAACCGCGCGTCATGAGCAGTTGCTTGCCGATGCCGACGATCTCGATGAGCTTGGTGGGATCGCTGTCGAGATCCACCATGTTGCCGGCCTCGCGGGCGGCCTGGGTGCCGCTCTGCATGGCGACGCCCACGTCCGCCTGCGCCAAGGCGGGCGCATCATTGGTGCCGTCGCCGCACATGGCCACCAGCCGGCCGCGCCGCTGCTCGTTGCGGATATAGCTCAGCTTGTCCTGTGGGGTGGCCTCGGCGATGAAATCATCGACGCCGGCCTCGGAGGCGATGGCGGCAGCGGTCACGGGATTGTCGCCCGTCACCATCACCGTGCGGATGCCCATGCGGCGCAATTCGGCGAAGCGCTCCTTGATGTCCGGCTTCACCACGTCCTTCAGATGGATGACGCCGAGCAGGCGCCCGTTTTCCGCAAGCCCCAGCGGCGTGCCGCCGGAACGCGCGATGCGATCCACCGCCGCGTTGAACTCGGCCGGCTCGCTCATCTTGCCCGTAAGGCCTTCCGACACGAAGCGGCGCACCGCGTCCACCGCGCCCTTGCGCACCTTGCGGCCCGCGAGGTCGATGCCGGAAATGCGGGTGGCGGCGGAGAAGGGCACGAAGCTCGCCCCGTCCGGCACCATGGTCACGTCGATGCCGAAGGTCTCCCGCGCCAGGGCAAGGATGGAGCGCCCTTCCGCGGTCTCGTCGGCGAGCGAGGCCAGCACCGCCGCCTGCGTGGCGTCCCGCGCACTCACGCCCGGAACCGGGATGATCTCGGTCGCCATGCGATTGCCGAAGGTGATGGTGCCGGTCTTGTCCAGCAGCAGCGTATCCACGTCGCCCGCCGCCTCCACCGCGCGGCCGGACATGGCCAGCACATTATGGCGCACCAAGCGGTCCATGCCGGCGATGCCGATGGCCGAGAGCAGGCCGCCGATGGTGGTCGGGATCAGCGTCACCAGCAGCGCCACCAGAACCGGCACCGCCAGCTTGGTGCCGCCATAGAGGCCGAGGCCATAGAGCGTCACGACGGTGATGAGGAAGATCAAAGTCATGCCCACCAGCAGGATGGTCAGGGCGATCTCGTTCGGCGTCTTCTGCCGCTCGGCGCCTTCCACCAAAGCGATCATGCGATCGAGGAAGGACGAGCCGGCAGCCGCCGTGATGCGTACCACCACATAGTCCGAAACCACGGTGGTGCCGCCGGTCACGGCCGAGCGGTCGCCGCCGCTTTCGCGGATGACGGGGGCGCTCTCGCCCGTGATGGCGGCTTCGTTCACCGAGGCGATGCCCTCGATGATCTCGCCGTCGCCGGGCACGAGGTCGCCGGCTTCCACCAGCACCAGATCGCCCACCTTCAGGTCCAGCGCCGAGACGCGGGTGAAGCGCTCGCGGTTCCTGGGGTCGGCGAGCTTCTTCGCCATCGTATCGGTGCGCGCGCGCTTGAGGCTTTCCGCCTGGGCGCGGCCCCGCCCTTCCGCCACCGCTTCCGCGAAATTGGCGAACAACACGGTGAACCACAGCCAGCCCATGATCTGGCCGGTGAAGGACACCGGCGCGCCGGTGAGCAGGTCGCGCAGGAAAATGGCGGTGACGAGCGTCGCCACGACTTCGGTGACGAAGATCACCGGATTCTTCATCAAGGAGCGCGGATTGAGCTTCTTGACGGCATCGATCGCGGCCCGGCCGATCAAATCGGGGCTGGCGATGGAGGAGACGGTTTTTGCGGACATTTCTTTCTCCGTTCCTCAGAAGGTCTTGCCGGCCAGCATCTGCACCTGCTCGGCGATCGGGCCGAGGGCGAGCGCGGGGAAGAATTGCAGACCACCGAGGATCAAGATGACGCCGATGAGGAGGCCCACGAACAGCGGCCCATGGGTCGGGAAGGTGCCGGTGGAGGCGGTAAGGCGCGGCTTGGCGGCGAGCGAGCCGGCAATCGCCATCATCGGCACGATATAAGCGAAGCGGCCGAACAGCATGGCGATGCCGAGCGTGGTGTTCCACCAGGGGGTGTTGGCCGAGAGCGAGGCGAAGGCCGAGCCGTTGTTGCCGGTGCCGGAGGCATAGGCATAGAGCACCTCGGTCAGGCCGTGCGGGCCGCCATTGCCGATACCGGCAGCCGGTCCCGAAAGATTGGCGGCGAGCGCGGTGAAGCCGAGCACGAAGATGGGCAGCACGAGGCTCGCCAGCACCGCCATCTTCACTTCCTTGGCCTCGATCTTCTTGCCGAGATATTCCGGCGTGCGGCCCACCATGAGGCCGGCCACGAACACGGCGATGATGGCCATCACCAGCAGGCCGTAGAGGCCCGAGCCGACGCCGCCCGGCAGGATTTCGCCGAGCTTGATCAGCACCAGCGGCACCATGCCGCCGAGCGGCGTGAAGGAGCCGTGCATCGCATTCACCGCGCCGCAGGAAAGCCCGGTCGTGACCGCCGCCCAGAGCGCCGAGAGCGCGAGGCCGAAGCGCACTTCCTTGCCCTCCATATTGCCGCCGGCCGGGTCCAGCCCCGCGTGCTGCATCACCGGCGTACCGGCCGCTTCCGCCCAATAGGCCACGGCCACGCCGACGATCAGCAGCACGAACACGACCGTAACCAGCGCCTTGGCCTGGCGCTTGTCGCCCACCAGATGGCCGAAGGCGAACATGATGGCGGTGGAGACCACCAGCATCTGCCACACCTGCAGCATGTTGCCGAGCGCGGTCGGATTCTCGAACGGATGGGCGGCATTGACGTTGAAGAAGCCGCCGCCATTGGTGCCGAGCTGCTTGATGGCGATCTGCGAGGCCACAGGCCCGATGGAGATGGTCTGCTGCGCGCCGTCGAGCGTGGTGGCCGTGAACGACCCGTCCAGCGTCTGCGGCATGCCGCTCGCCACGAGGATCAGGGCGGTGACGAAGGCGAGCGGCAGCAGGATGTAGAGCGTCGCGCGGGTGGCATCGACGAAGAAATTGCCCACCCCCGCCGCGCCGGACCGGGCAAAGCCACGCACCAAGGCGATGGCGAGCGCGATGCCGGTGGCGGCGGACAGGAAGTTCTGCACCGTCAGCCCCACCATCTGGCTGAAATTGCTCATGGTGGTCTCGCCGCCATAAGCCTGCCAATTGGTGTTGGTGACGAAGCTCACCGCCGTGTTGAAGGCGAGATCCGGCGACAGGGCACCGAAGCCCTGCGGGTTCACCGGCAGCACCCCTTGCAGGCGCAGGATCGCATACAGCAGCGCGAAGCCGGCGGCATTCAGCGCCAGCATGCCGAGCGTATAGGCGACCCAGCCCTGCTCCTTGTCGGGATCGACCCCGGCAAGGCGGTAGAGGCCGCGCTCGACGGGGGCGAGCACGGGGGAAAGAAAATTGCGTTCACCCGCGAACACGCGGGCCATGAAGCGACCGAGCGGGATGGCGCATGCCACCACCGCTATGAAGAGGATCGCGATCTGAAGCCAGCCGTTGGAGGTCATGGCGTTGCATCACCTGAGAAAAGCGTTTGGGGGGATCGGGCGGAGCTGCGGTCAGAACCGCTCGGGGCGTACCAATGCGAAAACGAGATAGGCGGCGAGCGAGAGGCTCACCGCCGCACCGAGAACGAGGTCGAGCATGGGTTCCTCCTCAGGCCTGCGCCACGAAGCGCAGGTAGAGCGCCATCAAAGCGAAGAAGGCGAAGCCGAGAACGAGGTAGATGAGGTCAAGCATGGAGCACTCCTTGCGTAGGGGTGTCCTAGACCCGCGGCGCATAAAGCCGCGATCCGGGATTTGCCGGTGGGCATAAGGATTCCATCAAGATGAGCCGGCGCATGCGCCTCCGCCCCGTGCGGCTCCAGAAGGGCAAAGGCGAGCTTGCCCCTTGATCCGCGCCGGCCCAATGAGGCGTATCAAGGCGGCCGGCTTCCGGCATAAGGATATTCAGGCATTCCCCGGCGCAAGGAGCTTTGGGCCATGGACAGCCATGTGGTCGCGGACCAGAACCCGGTGTTCGCCTTCCTGGCCGAACCCTCGACCCACGGCGGCGCGCCGGTCTCGCGCATCGACACCCACGGCGCCGCCGTGTTTCTCGCGGGCGATCTCGCCTACAAGGTGAAGCGCGCCGTCGCCTTCCCCTATATGGATTTCTCGACCCTGGAGAAGCGGCGCGCGGCCTGCGAACGCGAGCTGGAGGTGAACCGCGCCAATGCGCCGGGCATCTATCTCGGCGTCGTGCCCATCGTGCGCACGGCCAACGGCCTTGCCCCGGGCGGGCTTGCCTTGGGCAGCGCGGGCGTGCCGGTGGATTATGCCGTGAAGATGCGCCGCTTCGACGAGGCCCGCACCCTCGACCGGCTGGAGAGGGAGGCGTTCACCCCTGCCCTCCTCGCCGCCCTCGCCGGCGCGGTGCATGCGGCCCATGCCCGGGCGCCGGTGATCGGGGACATGGCTGACGCCGCCGCGCCGCTCGCCCGCATCATCGAACAGAATGCCGTCGATTTCGCCGACAACCCGGAGCTGTTCGCCCCGGATGCGGCGCGCGCCCTCACGCACGCCACGTCCGACGCGCTGGCAGCGGTGGCGCCGCTGCTGCGGACCCGGGCGGCGCAAGGATATGTACGGCGCTGCCACGGCGATCTGCACTTGCGCAACATCGTGCTGCTGGAGGGCGCGCCGGTGCTGTTCGACGCCATCGAGTTCAATGACGACATCGCCATCTGCGACGTGCTCTACGATCTCGCCTTCCTGCTGATGGATCTGTGGGAGCGCGGCCTTCCGGGCGCGGCGAATGCGGTGCTGAACCGCTATCTGTGGGCGGGACCGGCGGAGCATTATGCCGGGCTCGCGGCGCTGCCGTTGTTCCTCAGCCTGCGCGCCGCGATCCGCGCGAAAGTGCAGGCGGCGGGCCTCGCCCATGTGCCGGACGAGCGGCAGGCG
>NCHM01000339.1 GCA_002257205.1 Rhizobiales bacterium 24-66-13
TCATTCAGCGCCAGCATGGAGGTGGTGGCCTTGATGCCGGTGGCGGCGGTGATGCGTTCGCACAATCGCGCGTCGGCCTCGAAGCCGAGCCAGCCGGAGGAGGTGCCGTTCCAGGCGATCACCTCCACCTTGGCGTGGGCGAGAAGCTCCGCCGCGCGCAGGATCTCGCCATCGTCGAACTGGGCCAGGGCCCGGTCGGAGAGCGCGATCTCGGTGACCTTGAACCGTCCGAAATGGGCGGAGACCTCGGGCAGGCCTGCCACCATGGCCTGCGTCACCGGCTCCAGCACCGTGTTGGACGAGGGGGTGAGCATGCCGAGAAGAACGCGTTCACTCATGATGGGTCCGCAGTCTTGAGGAGAGAGGGCGCCGCCGCCGGCTCGGGCCGCAGCAGATCGAGGATGTGCCGCTTCACGTCGTTGAAGCGGGGGCTGGTGATGTCGCGCGGACGCGGCAGATCGAGCGGGATGATCTCGGCGATGCGGCCCGGGCGGGCCGACATGACGGCCACATGGGTGCCGAGCGTGAGCGCCTCGTCGATGCCGTGGGTGACGAACACGATCGTGCCCTTGTGGCGCTCCCAGATGGAGATCAGCTCGTTCTGCATGTCCATGCGGGTCTGCTCGTCCAGCGCGCCGAACGGCTCGTCCATCAGGATCACGGCCGGGTTCATCAGCAGCGCGCGGGCGATGCCGACGCGCTGGTTCATGCCGCCGGAGAGCTCGGCGGGGAAATGATTCTCGAACCCGGTCAGGCCCACGAGGTCGATATAGCGCTGCGCCTCGTGGCGCCGCAGGGCCTTCTGGGCGCCGCGCAGCTTGAGGTGGAACGCCACATTCTCCCAGACCGGAAGCCAGGGCATGAGGTTCGGCTGCTGGAACACCACGCCCCGGTCGGCCCCGGGCGCGGCAATGATCTCGCGGTCCACCTTCACCGTGCCCTTGGTCGGCTTGTCGAAGCCGGCGATCATGTTGAGCAGGGTGGACTTGCCGCAGCCGCTCGGACCCAGCAGGCAAAGCAGCTCGTTGCGCTTGACCGAGAAGCTGACATCGCTGAGCGCGGTGACGTCGGCTTTGCGCTTGGCGTCCTTGAAGACCTTGGACACGCCGGAGATTTCGATGGTGGCCATATTCATCCCTCCACGCCCTGGAGGGTCGTGCCCTGCTGCCAGCGCAGCATGTGCCGGGCCACCGCCTGGATCATGAGATCGCTCAGGAAGCCGAGCAGGCCGATCGAGGCCATGGCGGCGATGACGATGTCGTAGCGCAGAAAATAATAGGAATCCCACAGCACGTAGCCGACCCCGCTCTTTACGGCGACCATTTCGGCGGTGACCGTGAGCATCCAGGCCGAGCCGACGCCGATGCGCAGGCCGGCGAAGATGGACGGCAGCGCCGCCGGCACGACGATGAAGCGCAGCAATTGGTGCTGGCCGCCGCCCACCATGGCGCCGGCGCGGATCAGGTTGCGGTCGCAGGTCTTCACGCCATGGATCGTGTTGAGCAGGATCGGGAAGAAGGCGCCGAGGAACACCAGGAAGATCGCCGGCTTGTCGGCGATGCCGAACCAGATGATGGCGAGCGGAATCCAAGACACCGGCGGGATCGGGCGTAGGGTCTGGAGCGTCGGTTCGATCAGCACCTCGATCAGGCGGGACCAGCCGATGGCGACGCCGAGCACCACGCCCATGGCGGTGGCGATGGCGAACCCGGCGGCGACGCGCCAGAAGCTCGCCATCACGTCGAAAATCCAGCGGCCGCTATAGCTCTGCGTGTTGCCGTCGATGCCGAAGATCCAGTCCAGCCAGGCCCAGGCCACCGCCGAAGGGGCCGGCAGCAGCGCCGGGGGCAGGGCGCCGGAGCGGGAAAACGCTTCCCACCCGGCGAGGATCAGGACCGGAACGATGAAACGCTCCGGCCGGCCCCGTCTGAGAATGGCATGCATCCGCCCGACCTCAATAACCGAGTTCGGTCTTAGGCTTGCCGGTCACCGCCTCAAGGAAGCGATAGTCCATGTTCTTCTCCACCGCCGCCGTGACGTCGGTATTGATGTATTTGAGCTCCCGCATCATCGTCGCGATGGCAACCGCCGAGGACCGGTACATCTTGTAGTCGGGATAAAGATTGCCTACCGCGCCTTCGGCGATCGCCTTATCGAGACCGGTCACCTTGCTGATGACATCCACCCACAGCTGCTTGTCGCCTTCGATCTTGTCGTCGACCTTGACGATGGCGCGCACGGTCTCTTCGACAGCCTTGGGGTTCGCCGCGATCACGTCGGACCGGGTGACGATGAGATTGGTCAGCTTTCCGGCGGCCTGATCATAGGGAAAGGTGAAGAATTTCGCGGCCTTGGCCTGGAGGATCTGGGTCGCGAACGGCTCCGTGGTGCAGATCAGCTCAACCTCGCTCCGGCGCAGCGCCTGGATATGGTCGGAGGGGTTGGGGATATTGATGAACTGAACGTCCTTGTTGACGTCGATGCCCTGCTTGGCGAAAGCGCCGCGCATGTGGATGTCTTGCGCATTGCCGCGCGAGGCCGCGATGCGGAACGGCTTGCCCTGCGCCTTATAGTCCGCGATCAGCTTCTTGAGCCCGGCCCAATCGTCCGCGGCGAGCGGCAGGTCGTTTTGAATGACGCAGGCCGAACCGCCGTTCACCTGGCCGGAGATGGCGACCACGTCGAAGCCCTTGTCGAGGGCGGTCGCATAATGAAGGTAGGTCACCTGCGCCACGTCGATGCTCTTGGAAATCAGCGCCGTGAGCACGTCATTGCCGGTGTTGAAGCCGATCACATCCAGCTTGATGCCCTTGGCATAGTCCGGGGTGAGGGTGAGCGGGGTGCAATGGGCGCACTTGGCGAAACCGAGCTTGATAATGGGCTCGGATTGGGCTGCCGCCGCCGATACCACACCGGCCGCAAGCGCCAGCGCAAGGGCGATGCGGGACAAAAATCTCTTCATGACCTTGCTCCTCTGGAAGACCATTCGAGCCGATCGCCGTTCGCTGGGTGCTAGAAGCATTCGGTATGCAATATAGTTTTTTATTCGTATAATCATGGTTATAAGTCATAATGCGATTGGCTTTAAAGCCGATTTTGTAGGCAGGAAGCGCAAAGAAATGACAGAATCGGAGGCATCTTTCGAAAAGCCCGGCGCCGGCAAGGCCCGTCCGCGCGCTGCGGCACGCACCCGCTTCAAGCCGTCGCGGCTGAAGCTTTCGGCGAGCGATGCCAAGCAGCCGCTGAACACCGCTTCCCTGCACGACCAATTGGTGATGCGGCTGCGCGAGATGGTGCTCGACGGCGAATTGCGGCCTGGCAGTCCGCTGCCCGAGCGCATGCTGTGCGAGACCTTCGGCGTTTCCCGCACGCCGCTGCGCGAAGCGTTCAAGGTGCTGGCTTCGGAGGGTCTCATCGAGCTGCGGCCGCACCGCACGCCCATGGTGATGCCGCTCGACCGGGACGATATCGCGGCGGTGTTCGAGGTGGTGCTGGCGCTCGACCATCTGGCCGCCGGCCTCACCTGCGCCAGGGCCACGGCGGCGGAAATCGCTACTCTGGACGCGATGCATGCACGGCTCGTGGCGCATCACCACGCCGGCGCACGCGCGGAATACTTTCGGCAGAACCAGCAGATCCATGCCGAGATCGCCCGCCTCGCCGGCAATCCGGTGCTGTTGGCCACCTGGACCGCGCTCGCGGCAAAGATCTACCGCGCCCGCGCCCAGGCCAATTACGAGGCCGGCCGGTGGGACGAGTCGCTCCAGGAGCACGAGGGCTTCATGACGCTTCTGCGCAGCCGCGATGCGGAGCGTTTCGCCGCCGCCATCGCCGATCACACCCGCCGCACGCGCAAGGCGGTGCTCGCGGCCCTGGATCTGCTGGCGAAACAGCAAGCTTAGAGCACTTTCCGTTCAGATGGCGATGCCACCTGAACGGGCTGCGCGGCTTCCGGCCCTCAGGCCGGCGCCTTCGCATAGGGCGAGCGCGCGCGGGCGAGGTGGAGCCCATGCCCCTTCTCCCCCACCAATTCGCCCTCGCGCACGACGGTGCGGCCGCGCACCATGGTGAGCACAGGCCAGCCGGTGATCTGCCGGCCCTCATAGGGCGTGTAATCGGCGCCATCCCGCACCAGATCGTGGGTGAGCGTCAGCTTCCGCGCCGGGTCCCAGATGGCGATGTCCGCATCGGATCCGACCGCAATGGTGCCCTTGCGGGGATAAAGACCGTAGGTCTTGGCGGGATTGGCGGCGGTGAGGGCGACGAACCGCTCGATATCGATCCGCCCGGTCATCACGCCTTCCGAGAACAGGATCGGCAGGCGCGCGCCGACGCCGGGTATGCCATTGGGAACCCAGCGGAAACTGGTGCGGCCCTTGGGGGTGAGCTTGCCCTGCGGATCATCGTAGCGGAAGGCGCAATGGTCCGAGGAAAAGATGTTGAACACGCCCGTGCGCAACCCCTCCCAGCATGCTTCCTGGCTCGCCACGTCACGCGGCGGCGGCGAGCAGACATATTTCGCCCCCTCCATGCCGAGCCCGTCGAGATCCCGTTCGGTGAGCACCAGATATTGGGGGCAGGTCTCGCCCAGCACGGTCAGCCCCTTGTGCTGCGCCCAGCGGATCTGCTCCATGGATTCGCGGTTGGAGACATGGACGATCATCACCGGCACATCGACCAGTTCCGCGAGCGAGATGGCGCGATGGGTGGCCTCGCGCTCCACCGCGATCGGCCGCGAGGTGGCGTGGAAGCGCGGCGCGGTCCGCCCCGCCTTCTCCAATTGCTCGGTCATGAAACGGATGGCGTCGTAATTCTCGGCGTGCACCATCACCAGCGCGCCAGTCTCGCGCGCCACCGCCATGACGTCGAGGATCTCGCGGTCGTTCAGCGCCAGCCCCTCATAGGTCATGAAGATCTTGAACGAGGTGTAGCCGTCCTCAACCAGGGCCGGCAGTTCCTGGCCCAGCACCTGGTCGGTGGGGTCCGATATGATGAGGTGGAACGAAACGTCCACATGGCAGGCGCCGTCCGCCTTGGCATGATAGGCGCTCAGCGCGGCCCGCAGGGATTGGCCTTTCTCCTGCAGGCAGAAGGGCATGACGGTGGTGGTGCCGCCGAGCGCGGCGGATCTTGTGCCG
>NCHM01000340.1 GCA_002257205.1 Rhizobiales bacterium 24-66-13
AGGCTGGTCACGGAAATCGGCCGCCCCGTGGCCTCCGCCACCGCGAGATCGAGCAGCATGTCCCAGGCCGGATCGGAGAACAGACCGGCCTGGAAGATCGCATCCCGGTCCGCGCGCGCGGCGACCAGCGCCTTGAGATAATTCGGCCGCGCGGTAGGCATGACGATCGGGGCCTGCGGCGAGAGACTGGATTCGTCCTCGACCAGAGAGAGCGCGCGTTCCACCGCGTGCTTCACCTCTTCGGCCGACAAGGGCTTTTGCAGGAAATCCACCGCATGCAGGCGCAGTGCGCCCACGGCACGATCGAGCGAGGCATGGCCGGTGATGACGATCGCCGCGAGCGGCTTCACGCGGCGGCGCACCGCCAGCTTTTGGAGCAGCTCAATACCGTCGATCCGCGGCATGTGGAGATCGGTGACGATGACTTGAAGCTCATTGTGGCGGGCCACCAGGTCCAGCGCCTCCACGGCGGTCTCGGCGGTCCGTGTCGGCATGTCGAGCGCCAGCAGACCCTCGCTCAGCTCCGCAAGCACGTCCGGATCGTCATCGACCAGGAGAACCCGGGCTGCCGCTTCGATGTCCTGTTCCATAATCTAGGCCCCAGTCTTCGGCTCGCCGCCGGCCGCCTCCCGCGCTGCTTGTGCACTTAGCAGGTGCAACAATTCTGGCAGGGGGCGCTTGGGCGAAATCAAGTAACCTTGAACATAATCGATCGGGAAAGTGCGCGCGAGGTTAAGATCTTCGGGGAATTCAACACCTTCCGCAACCACCTTTATGCCCAGCTTCCGGCCTAATTCTGCGATCGACGCGAAGATATTTCGTGCCTTGGTCCAGGTTCGCGCGTCGCGCACGATCTGGAGATCGATTTTGATCTCCGTGACTGGAAGCGCGGAGAGCTGAAGCAGGCCGCTCTGGCGCCGCCCCACGTCGTCGAGCGCGAGGCCGAAGCCCGCTATGCGCAGCCGCGCCAGCATCGAAAGGGACTCGGCACAGGAATCGTATAGCGAATCCTCGGTCAGTTCAAAGATGACGTCGGCCGGCGAAATATGGGCAGCCTCCACGGTCTCGATCAGCTTGCGCAGGCAATCGGGCTGGAGCACCACGTCCAGGGGCAGGTTGACGCTGATCGGGCCCTGCCAGCCGGCTTGGATCCATTGCGCGCAGCCGCGCGCGGCGACCCCGAGCACATATTGGGTCAGATCCACCAGCACCGCAGGATCCGATGCGGCCGCCGCGACGATGTCCAGGGGGCTGACCGGCCCCACATCGGGCAACACGCCCGTCAACAGCGCTTCCGCACCGGCGAAGGCGAGCGTCTGAACATCCACCTTCGGCTGGAAACTCACCGGCAAGGTGCCATTGGTGAGGCTGGCCCTGAGGGCGGGCAGAATCGCGCTCTGCGCCTGGCGCGGCGCGGCGGGCTGTTCCGCCCCGCAATCGGGATAGTCCAGCAGGCGCAACAATTGCTGAGGATCAAGGGGTTTCGTCAGCGCGCCGAGCACGCTGAGCTTCTGTTCGCCCGCTACCTGCGCCACCACGCGAAGCACATCCTCGCCCACCCCGCTGATGAAAATGAGCTGGGGCGTCTTCGCGAAAGCGGCGAGGCGGTTCATAATGTCGATGCCGTCCATGGCCGGCAGGCTCAGATCGAGCAGCACAACGTCGAACGCGGCAAGTTCGGACATGTCGAGCATGCGCGGATCCGTACCCCAGCGCGCGCGATGGCCGGCGGCCGAAATCAGCTCGCAGAGGTCCTCGCACAGGGGTTCTTCATCATCCAGAATGAAAACGGATCGCGCCCGCGCTGTCATTGCTACCTCGCTTCTACAAGCTGGTAGAGCCTGCAGCTTGCGCGAGGACGGCTTCTATCTGGTCGACCATCATGACGGGATCGAGAGGCTTCACATACAGAAGGTCGGCGTCGAAATCAGCTGCCTCTGCTTCGTTGACGATATGCCCCGTGATTATCACAACAACCTGTGGCTGCAAATCCTTTGGCAGCAGCCGCGCCGCCGTCACCAGTTCGGCGCCATCGTGCTCGCCGACCCGAAGATCGGTGATCAGGCAGAGCGGATGGTAACCTTCGAGAAGCACCATGAGTGCATCCGGCGCGGAATGGCAGGTCCGCACGGACCATCCGCCCGCGGCGAAGAATTCGCTGATCTCCTCCGCGAGCTCGGGCTCGTCGTCGCAGATCAGCAGGGTGCGGTAAATGCTCATTCCGCCATTTCCGGCGCGGGCACCACAAGCCGTGGCAGGTCGACCGTGAAGCGCGCGCCTTCCGCGAGATTGGCCGCGCTGATGGTGCCGCCCATGTCGCGCACCACGGTCCGCGACAGGGAGAGACCGAGGCCGGTGCCCTTGTCCGCGGGCTTGGTGGTGGTGAAGGCTTCAAACAGGTGCGGCAGGATATCCGGCGCGATGCCGCCGGCATTGTCGTCCACCTCGATGAGGACGCGATCATCCTCGGCGCGGCAATGCACGATGACCCGTGGCGGATGCCCCAGCGACGCCGACGGACGGCTCTCGCAGGCATCGCGCGCGTTCACCAGGAGATTGACGATCAATTGCTCGAACATGGTCTGTTCGCCCACGACCATGACATCCGGCGACACATTGAACCGCAGCAGCAGATGAATGCCGGCGGCGCGATATTGCTCGGCCACAAATCCCGCGGCCAGCTCCAGCGCGGCGCGGATGGAAAAACTGCTGGATTGGTCGGTGGGCATGCGGGCGTAGCGGCGTACCTGGTCGGTGATGCGCTTGGCGCGATCCACCTGTCCCTGGATGCGCTCGAGCTTCGCCTGAACTACCGCCTGGCCGGCGCCCGATTGCACCAGGCGCGCGGCGTTGGCGGCCGCCATCTTGATCACGGCAAGCGGCTGGTTCAACTCGTGGGCGATGGCTGTGGCCATTTCGCCCAGGGTCGCGAGCTTGGCCGCTTGCATCACCTGAAGCTCGGCATGGCGGATGCGGCTGGTATCGGCGACCACCAGAAGTGCTTGCGGAATGCCGTGCCAGAGCACCTCGCACAGATTGCCGCGCAGCGAGACGACATCGCCCTGCCGGCGTGAAAATGTCATGGTGATCCCGCCCCAGGGGTTGCCGTTGGTATCGACCGCGATATCGCGCGCCGTTCGGGTCAAGCGTTTCCAATCTGGATCGTTGAGCGGCGCATCCACGACCGCCAGCGCCGCCGGATTGACAAACCGCACCTGCTCGCTCTTGGGATCGAACACAATCACGCAAGCTGGCGTCGCCTGGATGACCGCCAGCAGGCTTGCTTCCATGGACTCCAACGCGGCCTGCCCCGCCATCACCTCCGCGAGGCGCATCTGTACGCGCCGCTCCATCGCCAGCAGGATGAGCACCAGAATACTGCCGGAGGCGAAGAGAAGCAGCAGCGGGATGCGGGCAGGGTTGGCATCGAGCTGCGCCTCGATCTGCGCCGTCGCCTCGTTATAGGAGACCGAGGACAGCAGGACGCGCTGCAACAGCCGCCCCAGGGGTTCCAGCTCGATATCCCATTCATGGAAGACTTCGTTGCCGCTGACATCGAACAGGTTCGGATGGGCAAGAGCGTCGATCATGCCGTCGAGCCGTTGCTCGAAAATCTGCAATTCCGGCTTGTAGCCCGCCAGCCCCGGTAACAGATCGGATTCATCGGATTCGTAGAGAACCGGCAGGCGCGAGCGCAGCAATTCCAGGCGTAGCTTCAGCGCTTCGAACTCACCGGGACTGGGCGAGACCGCGGTCAGACGCAGGCGTGACGTCGCCTTGAGGAATTCAAGCTGCGCCTGATAGACGATCCAGCCCGAATTATGGATCTTCTTGGCCAGCATCGAGCGCTGATTGTCGGTCGAATTGTAAACCATCACCGTCGCGACAAAAAACACGATCGTCGTCAACACCATGACGGCTGAAACGACGTGCATGCCGCGCGTTGTCAGTTTATGGAACGATAAATTCAATGGATTTGACCTGCCAGACCATGCGTTCGCGGAAGGTCGCGGAATTATACCTGGGCTCCGCGTCTATGGGATAGATGATCCAGAATGGTCCTTTGTCGCGGACCGGCATCGCAAGCTGATTGCGGCGGGTGGCCAGGATCGGGCCGCCATATGTCATGTCCTCGGCCGGGATGGCGGCGGAATAGTCGTTGAGCGCCTCCACCCGGGCCTCGCGGACATCCCCCGGCACAAGCCGCGACAAATCCAGCAGGCTCGGCCCGTCGAAGACCTGTCGGCCCAGCGTCCAGGGCGTGGCGGTATCGATCTGGAAGCGCGGAAAGGCATCCAACTCCGCCAGGGCGACCTGCCGCTCCGCAATGAGGACGCCGCCGCTGGTGCGCCAAGTGAGCGACAAGCTCTGCGCCGCGCCGGCGTCGTCCAGGCCCACAAGCGCACAGAGCAGCAGAACGACATGGACCCAGAATGTCTTCATCAATCTCATTCAGGGCAGCTGGGCGAGGCCATATCCCGTCCGCGGCCGACCCATTCTCCTCATGATGGCGATGGGTCCATCTTCACATAAAGACTACGAATCAGCGCGAGCAATCCCATCCAGTTTGGCGCTTCACCGCGCCCTCCCGATCCATATCGGATGCAATTTCAAGGTGCGCGCCCGAAAAAATCCCGGTCGGAGCGTCCGGCCGGGATTTTGGCGATGTTCGCATCGTCCGGCGCGCAAGTCCGCGCCGGATCTCACTTCGGCAGGCTCAGGGCGTGACGACCTGGATCACCTTGCGGCTGCCGCGATCCACGATCACGCGTCGATCATTGACGACGGTGTAGGCATATTCGTCGTGATTGGGCACCGAATAGATCTGGACGCTGGGCGGCAGCGGCTCACCCACCACCACTTCATGCTGGTAGCGCACCGAGGGACGGTTCTCCTGAATGACATAGGAGCGAACCTCCTGCGGGGGCTCGGCCGCCGCACCCATGGTGGCGCCCACCGCCCCACCGACGACGGCGCCGACCGGCCCCCCCACAACGGCGCCGACAGCAGCGCCGCCCACGGCGCCGGTGGCGGTGGACGCCTGGGCGAAGACGGCGCTCGGGGACGCGATGGCCAGAGCCAGGGCAGCAATATAGATCGGGGACTTCATATTGATCTCCTCTCGAGTTCCCTAAGGGAGAAAAACGTGAAGCGATGAAATATTCCGCCTTAATGCTTAAGTGGCGCTCAGCCCGTTTGCTTAATTGCCAAGCTTCTAAATTTGAACCCGCTGCCGCTCGACCAGCGCCGCAATTGCACAGCATCGGCAGCTTTGCAGTAGACGCGGTTCGAGCAGGGTTTCTTCTTCACATCACGCGGCCTTGAGCAGATCGCGCCGCTTGAGTTCGGCAAGCGTCAGGTCCAGCACCCGCCACGCCGTGGCCACGATCTGGTCGGCCTCGCCATAGCTCAGGGTGAACGGGGGCGCGAGGATCAGCCCATCGCGCACGGCCCGCATGACCAGCCCCTCGGCGAAGGAAAAATCGCGCGCGATGAGGCCGACGGTGCCCTGCTCGCCGGCGAATTTCGCGCGGCTCGCCTTATCCGGAGTCAGTTCCAGGGCGCCGATCAGGCCGATCATGCGCGCCTCGCCCACCAGCGGGTGCGCGGCAAGCTTCAGCCAGCGCTCCTGGAGATAGGGGCCGATATCATCCTTCACCCGCGCGACGAGATTTTCCTCATGCATGATCTTGAGGTTGGCCAGCGCCGCCGCGCAGCCGCCGGGATGGCCGCTATAGGTGAAGCCGTGGTTGAAATCGCCGCCGTGCTCGATGAAGCCCGCAGCCACCCGGTCGCCCACGATCACCCCGCCCAAGGGGAAATAGCCGGATGTGATGCCCTTGGCGAAGGTGATGAGATCCGGCTCGACGCCCATATATTGGCAGCCGAACCATTCCCCTGTCCGGCCAAAACCGCAGATCACCTCGTCGCACACCAGGAGCACGTCGCGCTCGCGGCAGATCTTCTGCACTTCCGGCCAATAGCTGGCGGGCGGAATGATGACGCCGCCGGC
>NCHM01000341.1 GCA_002257205.1 Rhizobiales bacterium 24-66-13
GGCGGTGCGGCGTCGATCCCTTTCGGAGCGCGGGCAGCTCGATCTGTTCCGGGCGCTTCCCGGCGACTTCGCGCCACGAGACGCGCAGGATCTCATGGCATATCCCTTCTTCTCCCTTTCCAAGACCCATCGCGTTGCTCCGATCGATTTCGTCGCCGGCAACGTGACGATCCGGGTGGAGGCGGTCCCCGATCACGGCATGGCCACGATCTGGGACGCCGACATCCTGATTTGGGCGGCGAGCCAGATCGTCGAAGCCCGCGATAACGGGCTTCGCACCTCGCGGCTGATGGCCGCCACGCCCTATGAAATCCTCACCTATGTCGGCCGGGGCACGAGCTCACGCGACTATCAGCGCCTGAAAGCCGCGCTCGACCGCCTGCAATCGACCACCGTTTCCACCTCGATCCGACAGCCTGCCGAAGGCCGCCGTCATCGCTTCTCGTGGATCAACGAGTGGCAGGAACGCACCGACCGCAACTGCCGGCCCGAGGGCATCGAGCTGATCGTGCCGGACTGGTTCTATCAGGCCGTCCTCGACGATGCGCTGGTGCTGACCATCGACCGGACCTACTTCGACCTGACGGGGGGCCTTGATCGGTGGCTCTACCGCCTGGTGCGCAAGCACGGCGGTCGCCAGCGCACCGGCTGGCGCTTCGACTTCCAGCACCTTCACCAGAAATCTGGCAGCCTGTCGCCGTTCAAGCGCTTCGCCTACGAGCTGCGCGACATCATCCGGCGCCAGCCGCTGCCCGGCTACACCCTCTTCCTCGAAACCGAAATCGGCGGCCGCGCACTGCTCGCTTTCGAGCCGCTGCCCGCCTGTGGACAAGCTGTGGACGGCCTCGTGCTATCGGGAACCCGGACTATCGTGCTATCGGGAACCAGAGGCTCGTGCTATCAGGAACCCAAACAGGGTTTAACGCACGGAAATTCCACACGAAATCGCGCCCTTAACTTAGAGTCTAACACAGACTCTAACCTTGAAGAGCGCGCGCGCAATGTGGAAAACCTCATCCACGACGCCGCCAGAAGCCTCAGCGTAACCACCAGGAAGAGCGCGCCGATCGCGCCGGCCGAACCACTACAGGCGGCTGCAAGCCGCCGTGATGAAATCTCTCCATCCATCGATCCCGAGACGCTCCGTCTTCCTCTCGATCCACCGGGAGGACGCCGATGATCGTCGCGCTGCTCAACCAGAAGGGCGGCGTCGGCAAGACGACGCTCGCCCTCCATCTCGCCGGCGAGTTGGCGATGCGCGGCAAGCGCGTGACCCTGATCGACTCCGACCCGCAGGGCTCGGCGCTCGACTGGTCGCAGCAACGGTCGCGCGAGGGCCTGCCGCGCGCCTTCGGCGTCGTCGGTCTCGCACGCGATACGCTGCACCGCGAAGCACCCGAACTCGCGCGCGACGTCGACCACGTTGTCATCGATGGCCCGCCGCGTATCGCCGGCCTCATGCGCTCCGCGCTGCTCGCCGCCGACCTCGTGCTGATCCCGGTGCAGCCGTCGCCGCTCGATGGCTGGGCCTCCGCCGAGATGCTGGCGCTCCTGGCGGAGGCGCGCATCTACCGGCCCCAACTCGGCGCCCGTTTCGTGCTCAACCGCTGCGGCGCCCGCACTGT
Source organism: Rhizobiales bacterium 24-66-13 (assembly GCA_002257205.1). GTDB lineage: Bacteria > Pseudomonadota > Alphaproteobacteria > Rhizobiales > Xanthobacteraceae > NCEH01. Next base: position 1,626 of record NCHM01000341.1, read on the forward strand.
CATCGCTCGCGAGACCGCCGAGACCCTGGCCGACCACGATCCGCCGGTGCTCGCCACAACGATCGGCCAGCGCGTCGTCTTCGCTGACGCCGCGCAGACCGGGCGGCTCGCCTCGGACATCGATCCGCGTTCGCCCGCCGCGCGCGAGATCGCGGCGCTGGCGGCCGAGGTCGAGCGTCTTCGCATCGGGAAGACCGCGCCATGACGGTTCTTCCCGAAATCATATTGTCCGGAGACTGCCGCGATCGCATGCCGGCGCGCGGCCCGTTCGACATGATCCTCGCCGATCCCCCTTACGGGGACACATCGCTCGCCTGGGATCGCCGCGTCGAGGGCTGGCTGGCGCTCGCGCGCGGGGCGCTTGCCCCGACCGGCTCGATGTGGGTCTTCGGTTCGCTGCGCAGCTTCATGGCAACCGCCGACCGATTCGCCGACGCTGGCCTGCGGCTCGCCCAGGAGATCGTCTGGGAGAAGCAGAACGGCACCGGCTTCCATGCGGACCGCTTCAAGCGCGTGCATGAACTGGCCGTCCAGTTCTATCCGGCCGAGACGCCCTGGCGCGACATCTACAACGACGTCCAGACCACGCCCGACGCGACAGCCCGGTCCGTGCGACGCAAGCAGCGTCCGCCCCATACCGGCCAGATTGATGCTGGCCACTATGTCAGCCACGACGGCGGGCCGCGCCTCATGCGGTCGGTCATCTACCTGCGCAACTGCCACGGCCGCGCGATCCACCCGACTGAAAAGCCGTCGGCGCTCCTCGAAATCCTGATCCGCACGAGCTGCCCGGAAGGCGGTCTTGTCGGCGACTGGTTTGCCGGTTCGGGCTCCGCCGGCGAAGCCTGCCGGCTCTCTGGCCGACGCTATATCGGCTGCGAGATCGACCCCACGATGGCCGACCGCGCCCGCGACCGCATCGCCACCGTGCTGCCGTTCCATGACGGAGACCCGTCATGACGGCGCGCCCCGAAAAGCGCGGGTTCGCGCAACGTCCGGCCGATCCGGACGGCTGGATCAAGGGTGCGGACACGCTTTCGCCACGCAGTGGCGCTGCCGCGACCTTCACGGCCCGCCTCACCATCGACATCACGCCTGAGCTGCGCGGCCGCATCAAGATCGCCGCTTTCAGCCGCAGCGTCACCGTCGCCGACATGTTGCGCGAGCTGCTCGAGCGCGAATTCCCCGACACCCAAGGAGACACACCATGACCGGCAATGCGGCGCTCCGCATCGGCGGTCGTCCGTTGCCGGACGGTCCCGCCGCTTTCACCACGCTCGTCGAGCTCACCTGGATCGAGAAGCGCATCGAGAACTGGATCAGGTTCGGCCGCGAAAGCTACGAGCAGAAACTCGACCGCCGGCACAGGGTAGTCGGCTTCGCTCCCGGCACGATCTTCTGCCTCGTCCGCTGGGCCGCAAACGACTACGGAACGATCATCTCGCGCCTGGATATCGTGCGCGCAGTCGACCGCGGCGAGCCGTTCCAGACACTGCCCTTCGTGCGTCCTGGCGGCGACATCCTGCTGAAGGCCGAAAGCTGGCCGAAGGTCGAGAACGTGCTCCGCCATGTCGACGGCATCGAGGGCCTCGGCATCGATCCCGCGGACGCCGATCCCGATCACTGGCGGCACGTCGCGCACTGGATGAATGCCGGCGAGATGCCGCGCCCGTACACGGCCGAGCGCCATAAAGCCTGGCTCCGGCGGCGGGAGATCGGGCGATGACGCGGCTCGGCTACCTCGCGGCGACATCCGTCGCCGTGCTCGGCATCGCCGCCGCCAGCGCCACGCCGATGCCGCTGAAACTCATCTGGAACGCGACGGCGAGCGCGCCGGTCGGCTTCTACACGGTATCGCAGACCGGGCGGATCGAAGTGCCGGATCTCGTCGCCGTCATGCCGCCCGAACCGTTCGCCTCCTTCATGGTCGAACGCGGCTATGTCGGCCCCGACGTGCCGATCCTCAAGCACGTCGTTGGCCTGCCGGGACAGCGCGTGTGCCGCGACGGCCGCGCCATCTCGGTGGACGACGTTCCGCTCGGCGAGGCCCGCGATCACGACAGCCGTGGCCGCGACCTGCCGGCCTGGAAGGGCTGCCGGGTGATCGCCGACGGCGAACTTTTCCTCATGAACCTCGAAGCCGCCGACAGCCTCGACGGCCGCTACTTCGGCCCGTTTCCCGCCGCGGCGGTCATCGGCCGGGCCACTCCGCTTTTCACCGACGAGGACGGCGACGGTCGCTTCGTCTGGCGCGCGCCGACGCGGTGAGCGCGCGTCCTTCGCAATCCCACCGCAGCACAGGAGACCATGACCATGGCCCAGATCGGACAGTTCACGCGCACGGAAGCGGGCTTCGAAGGCGAGTTCCGAACGCTCGGCATCAAAGAGGAAATGACCCTCGTTCCTGCCGAACCCTCGGAGACCGAGAACGCCCCGAAATACCGCGTCCTGCTCGGTGACGAAGACGGCCTCGATATCGGCGCGGGCTGGATACATGTCGGCGAACGGGCCGGCGAGTTCGTCTCGATCACGATCTACAGCCCGCTACTCGGCGGCACGTTTCGCGCAAATCTCTTCCGCGCCGGTGACGACGGTTCTGCCTGGGTGCTGACCACCGTCCAGCCCTCCAAGAAGCGCCAGGAGGACTGAATGGCGGCGCCCCGAGACCGCGCCTGCGCCGGACGTTTTTCCACCGTCCGGCGCTCAGCGCTCCTTCTCCTTTCCGGCCTGCTCTTCACCGCAGCCGCAACGCCGACGGTTCTGGCGCAAAGCGTGTCGCCTACGAGCACCGTCGCCGCGCATCCGTATGCGGCGCATATCGCCGAGGCATCGCGCCGCTTCGGCATTCCGCCAGCATGGATCGTCGCCGTCATGCGCGCCGAGAGCGCGGGCGACGTGCGGGCCGTCTCCTCGGCCGGCGCGATGGGTCTGATGCAGGTCATGCCGGACACCTGGGCCGAGCTTCGCATCCGCCACGGCCTCGGCCGCAATCCTTACGATCCGCGCGACAACATCCTCGCGGGGACTGCGTACCTGCGCGAGATGTGGGATCGCTATGGCGACATCGCCGCCATGCTCGCGGCCTACAATGCCGGTCCGGCGCGCTACGATGAGCATCGTTCGAAGGGCCGAGCGCTGCCCGCCGAGACGCGGGCTTATGTCGCTTCGCTCGCGCCCGCGCTGCGCGGCGAGCGCCCTTCGAAGAGCGGTTCGACGGTCGCCCGGCCGCTCGATTGGCGCGAGGCGGCGATCTTCGTCGGGCGCGATGGCGGTGCTTCGGCCGCCAATTCCGCGTCTCCGGATCGAGCGCCGGACGACGCTCTCCCACCCGTCACGGCGACATCGCAGATGCTTATCGCCGCACAGCCGGAGGGGCTGTTCGTCGCTCGGAATGCCTCCGGGGAGCGGCCATGAGCGGCCCCGCGGCGCTTCGCATCCCATCGTGCGCTGGCATGTCGTCGAGGACGCCGGGGGTAGCGGCAGGCGCAGCAACCG
>NCHM01000342.1 GCA_002257205.1 Rhizobiales bacterium 24-66-13
TGCTCGCCCATAATCCTTGGCTGGTGGCCCTGTCGCTGCTGATCGCGGCCCAGGGCAGCTATGTGAGCCTGCTGCTGGCGGACCAGGTGGACCGCAGCGCGGGCGTGCGCCGGCGCCTTGCGCTCGTGGCGGCGGCGGTCACGCTGGCGGTCAGCATCTGGTCCATGCATTTCGTCGGCATGCTGGCGGCGCAATTTCCCGTCGGCGTGGATTTCCTGGTGCTGCCGACGCTGGTCTCGTTTCTCATCTGCGTGCTGATGGTCGGTGCCGGGGTGCTGATCGTGCACACCTCCCATCCCCGCCCGCTGCGCATCGCCGGCGGGGCGCTCGCCATGGGGGCGGGCGTGATCGCGATGCATTATGTCGGCATGTCGGCCATCGACATGCCCGGCCACATGCACCATGCCCCGCGCTATGTGCTGGCGGCGGGCCTGGTGGCGGTGGCCGCGAGCGCGCTCGCCTTGTGGCAGATGGAGCGGCCGTTCGTCAGCGCCTCGCGCATGGCCTCGGCGGTGCTGCTGGGCCTCGCCATCTCCGGCATGCATTATACCGCCATGGCCGGCATGAGCGTGATGGCCGACCACGGCGCGCCGCTCGCCGCCGCCGTGACGCCGAGCCTCTCCCACGATCTGATGGCGATGATCGTGGCGGTGGTGTCCTTTCTCATCTCCGGCGGGTTCCTGCTTTCGCTGATGCCGGAGCGCGAACCGGCGCCGGCTGAAGCAAGCTCTGCCCTCGCGCCGGCACGCCCCACGCTTGCGGGCCCCGCGCCCGCAGGCCCCGCGACCGAACGGGCGGCGGACGGCGGCGCGCCCGCCTTCAACACGGCTGGCCTTGGCGCAACTGGCCTCGGCACGACCGATCCGCGCCCGATTAATACCGCCCCCTTGGCTCCATCGACGCCGGCCCCGATCGAAACCCAGCCGGCCGATGCCGGTGCGGCCGAGCGCGCCGCCTTCATGGACGATTCGCTCTCCGCCCCGCGCCCCGCGCCCGCCGGGAACGGAGCCTCCGGGCGATTCGCCCGCGAGATCGAGGTGGAGAAGGACGGCCACCGCCGCGCCCTGCCGGTGGCGGAGATCGTGTTTGTGCGCGCCAATGCCCGCTACACCTATATCTCCGACGGCGCGCACGAATTCTTCTGCCAGCACACCATCGGCGAGGTGGACGGCCTGCTCGATCCCGCCGCCTTCATGCGGGTGCACCGCAGCTATATCGTCGCGCTCGCCCATATCGAGGCGGTGCGGCGGGTGGGGGATGCGGGCGCGGCGGAGATCGACGCGGTTCTGCAGCGCAGCATTCCTGTTGCACGTGCGCGCTTCTCCACGCTGAAGCAGCGGGTGAGCGCCGCCAAGGCGTGAACCGGGCAACATCCCTGCCGCACTTCATGCAGAACCGTCAGCATTTCTGCCGCATTTCATGCACCAACCACCGCGCTTCATGACCGTGCGAAGCCGTTGATTCCTTTACTCTTGTTGCTGCGGCGCGAGAGCGGCGAGCCTCTTTGGAACAAGACCAAGTCGATTGACCTGTCTGTCCAAAGGGGAAGACGCCATGATTCCCGGTCGCTTCGAATATCACCGGCCGAAAAGCCTGCCGGAGGCGGTCGCGCTGCTGGCGCGGCTCGGCGAGGATGCCCGCCCGCTGGCCGGCGGCCACAGCCTGATCCCCATGATGAAGCTGCGCATGGCGACGCCGGAGCATCTGGTGGACCTCGCCGGCATCGCCGACCTCAAGGGCATCCGCCACGAGGGCGGGCGCGTGCTCATCGGCGCCATGACCACCCAGGCCGAGCTGATCGCCTCCCCCGACCTTTCCACCGCCCTGCCGATCCTCAAGGAAACCGCGCTGCTGATCGCCGATCCGCAGGTGCGCTATGTGGGCACGCTCGGCGGGAATGTCGCCAATGGCGATCCCGGCAACGACATGCCGGCGGTGATGATGGCGCTCGACGCCACCTATCAGCTGGCGGGAGAGAAAGGCGCGCGCGAGGTCGCCGCCCGCGCATTCTATCAGGGCGCCTATTTCACCGCCCTTGAGCCGGGCGAGATGCTCGCCGGCATCTCCATTCCCGTGCCGCCGCAAGGCCATGGCGCGGCCTATGAGAAGCTGAAGCGCAAGATCGGCGATTATGCTACCGCCGCGGCGGCCGTGGTCCTGACCAAGGCGGACGGGCGCATCGCGACCTGCGCCATCGCGCTCACAAACGTAGGCGATACTCCGCTGCTGGCGGAAGAAGCCGCGCACATCCTCACCGGCACCAGCGCGGACGCGGCGAGCATCGCCCGCGCCATCGCCGCCGCCGAGGCCATCACCGAACCGGCGACCGACGGACGCGGCACCGCCGCCTACCGCACCAAGATGGCCGGCATCATGCTCGAACGCGCCCTGGCGCGGGCGCTCGCCCGCGCTGCCGGCTGATCCCTCAAGTCCGCGAGGAAACCAAAAATGGCGAAGGTTCACGTCTCCATGACGGTGAACGGCGATGCGGTCGAAGGGCTCGTCGAGCCGCGCACGCTGCTCATCCATTTCATCCGCGAAAATCTCCTGCTCACCGGCGCCCATATCGGCTGCGACACCTCCCATTGTGGCGCCTGCACGGTGGATCTCGACGGCAAGTCGGTGAAAAGCTGCACGCTGTTCGCTGTCCAGGCCGAAGGCGCCAGCATCACCACCATCGAGGGCATGGCGGCGCCCGACGGCACGCTGCACGCCTTGCAGGAAGGCTTCCGCATGATGCACGGGCTGCAATGCGGCTTCTGCACCCCCGGCATGATCCTGCGCGCCCATCGCCTGCTGCTGGAGAATCCGGACCCGAGCGAAGAGGAAATCCGCTTCGGCATCGCCGGCAACATGTGCCGCTGCACCGGCTACCAGAACATCGTCAAGGCGATCCAATACGCCGCCGCCAAGATCAATGGCGTGCCGTTCCAGGAGGCTGCGGAATGAACGACCAGACCCCCACCAAGGCGGAGCGCGAGGCGCGCCTCCAGGGCATGGGCTGCAAGCGCAAGCGGGTGGAGGACATCCGCTTCACGCAAGGGCGCGGCAATTATGTCGACGACATCAAATTGCCGGGCATGCTGTTCGGCGACTTCTATCGGTCGCCCTATCCCCACGCCCGCATCAAGAAGCTCGACACCTCCCGCGCGAAAGCCCTGCCCGGCGTGCGCGCGGTGCTCACCGCCGCCGATCTCAAGCCGCTGAACCTGCATTACATGCCGACGCTTGCGGGCGACGTGCTGGCCGTGCTGGCGGACGAGAAGGTGTTGTTCCAGAACCAGGAAGTCGCCTTCGTCATCGCCGACGACCGCTATATCGCCGCCGACGCCATCGAGCTGATCGACTGCGAATATGAGGAACTGCCGGTCCTGGTGGACCCGTCCAAGGCCCTGCTGCCCGACGCGCCCATCCTGCGCGAGGACATCCAAGACAAAATGGTGGGCGCCCACGGGCCGCGCCGCCATGCGAACCACATCTTCAACTGGCAGGTGGGCGAGAAGGACGGCACGGACGAAGCCTTCGCCTCGGCGCCGGTGACGGTGAAGGAGACCTTCTATTATCACCGCACCCATCCTTCGCCCCTGGAAACCTGCCAGGCGCTCGCCTCCATGGACAAGATCAAGGGCGAGCTGACGCTCTACGGCACCTTCCAGGCGCCGCACGTCATCCGCACCGTGGTGTCGCTCATCTCGGGCCTGCCGGAGCACAAGATCCACGTCATCGCGCCCGACATCGGCGGCGGCTTCGGCAACAAGGTCGGCGCCTATGCCGGCTATGTCTGCGCGGTGGTGGGCTCCATCGTGCTCGGCAAGCCGGTGAAATGGGTCGAGGACCGGATGGAGAATCTCTCCACCACCTCGTTCGCCCGCGACTACCACATGACCACCGAACTTGCCGCGACGCAGGACGGCAAGATCCTCGCCATGCGCTGCTATGTGCTGGCCGACCATGGCGCGTTCGACGCCTGCGCCGACCCGTCCAAATGGCCAGCGGGCTTCATGAACATCTGCACCGGCTCCTATGACATCCCGGTGGCGCATCTGGAGGTGGACGGCGTCTATACCAACAAGGCGTCGGGCGGGGTGGCCTATCGCTGCTCGTTCCGGGTGACGGAAGCGGTCTATGCCATCGAGCGGGCGGTGGAAGTGCTGGCGCAGAAGCTCGGCATGGACAGCGCCGACCTGCGGGTGAAGAACTTCATCCGCCGCGACCAATTCCCGTATCACGCCGCGCTCGGCTGGGAATATGATTCCGGCGATTACCATTTCGCCATGGAAAAGGCGATGAACGCGGTGGATTATCGCGGCCTGCGCACAGAACAGGCGGCGAAGCGCGAAGCGTTCAAGCGCGGGGAAACCCGCGAGATCATGGGCATCGGCGTTTCCTTCTTCACCGAGATCGTCGGCGCCGGCCCCTCCAAGAATTGCGACATCCTCGGCATCGGCATGTTCGACAGTTGCGAGATCCGCATTCACCCCACCGGCTCGGTGATCGCCCGCATGGGCACCAAGAGCCAGGGCCAGGGGCATGAGACCACCTATGCCCAGATCCTCGCGACCGAACTCGGCATTCCCGCCGACGACATCATGATCGAGGAGGGCAATACCGATACCGCGCCCTACGGCCTCGGCACGTATGGGTCGCGCTCCACCCCCACGGCGGGTGCCGCCACCGCCATGGCCGCGCGCAAGATCCGCGCGAAGGCGCAGATGATCGCCGCGCACCTTTTGGAAGTGCATCACAACGATCTCGAATGGGACGTGGACGCCTTCCAGGTCAAGGGCTTGCCGGAGAAGCGCAAGAGCATGAAGGAGATCGCCTGGGCCTCCTACAACCAGCCGATCCCCAATCTGGAACCGGGCCTTGAGGCGGTGAATTATTACGACCCGCCCAACATGACCTATCCGTTCGGCGCCTATTTCTGCGTCATGGACATCGATGTCGACACCGGCGTGTTCAAGGTGCGGCGCTTCTACGCCCTGGATGATTGCGGCACGCGCATCAATCCCATGATCATCGAGGGGCAGGTCCATGGCGGGCTGACCGAGGCGTTCGCGGTCTCCATGGGCCAGGAGATCCGCTAC
>NCHM01000343.1 GCA_002257205.1 Rhizobiales bacterium 24-66-13
CGTCGCTACGCCATTGCCTACTAGATTCGTGAGCGCTCTAGCTTCGGACATAAAACGATCAATTCCTAAAATAATCGCTAAGCCGGCTACCGGAACATGTGCCGGCGGCGGTGACCCGATCCTGTTCCAGCATCTGTTCTGGTTCTTCGGCCACCCGGAAGTGTACATCCTGATCCTGCCGGGCTTCGGCATCGTCTCCCACATCGTCTCGACCTTCTCGCGCAAGCCGGTGTTCGGCTATCTCGGCATGGCCTACGCCATGGTGGCGATCGGCGTGGTCGGCTTCGTGGTGTGGGCGCACCACATGTACACGGTGGGCCTCTCCGCCTCGACGCAGTCCTATTTCGTCGCTGCGACCATGATCATCGCCATCCCGACGGGCGTGAAGATCTTCTCCTGGATCGCCACCATGTGGGGCGGCTCGGTGCAGTTCCGAACCCCCATGCTGTGGGCGATCGGCTTTATCTTCCTGTTCACGGTGGGCGGCGTGACCGGCGTCGTGCTTTCGAACGCCGGCATCGACCGCTCGCTGCACGACACCTATTATGTGGTCGCCCACTTCCACTACGTGCTGTCGCTCGGCGCGGTGTTCGCCATCTTCGCCGGCTGGTATTATTGGTTCCCGAAGATGAGCGGCTACATGATCCCGGAATTCTGGGGCAAGCTGCACTTCTGGGTCACGTTCGTGGGCGTGAACCTTGTGTTCTTCCCGCAGCATTTCCTTGGCCTCGCCGGCATGCCGCGCCGCTATGTGGACTATCCCGATGCGTTCGCGCACTGGAACTACGTGTCCTCCATCGGCTCCTACATCTCCGGCTTCGCCGTGCTGATCTTCCTGACCGGCATCGTGGTTGCCTTCCGCCGCAAGGAACTGGCCGGCCCCAATCCCTGGGGTCCCGGTGCGACCACCCTGGAATGGACGCTCACGTCTCCGCCGCCGTTCCATCAGTTCGAAGTTCTGCCGCGCATCAAGTGAGCGTCGGCGTTTCCCTCGGGGCGAACCGGCGCGGTGTCCCGCGCCGGTTCCGTTTCGAGACAAGGGGTGGGTGAGCTGAGGTCCGGGCAAGACGACTCTAGTTTCGATGCGTTGACCGCGCGGACGAACAATGGCCCGGTGTTCATCTCAGCGGTGTCCGCCGTCTTCCCGGCGGCGACCTGCCCGGCGGGTAGCTAACGGGCCATATGGTGCCGCACGGCCGGCTTAGTTGGCGCGTATGAAGGGGCAACGCCACGGGGCGGGCTCCGAGCAAGATCAGTATGACAGGACGAGTGCGCATGAGTGACGTGAGCGTGAGCTTGAACCAGACGACGGGCGGTGGCGAAGCGGGCCTCGGCCTCGCCTCGCCGCGCGATTACCTGTCGCTTCTGAAGCCGCGCGTCATGTCGCTGGTGATCTTCACCGCTTTGGTTGGCCTCGTCCGGGCACCGGACCATGTGCACCCGGTCATCGCCTTCACCGCGCTCCTGTGCATCGCGGTGGGCGCGGGCGCGGCCGGCGCTCTGAACATGTGGTGGGATGCCGATATCGACGCCGTCATGTCGCGCACCAAGAACCGTCCCATTCCCGGTGGCCGCGTGACGCCGCAGGAAGCCCTGGCCTTCGGCCTGACACTCTCGGCCTTTTCGGTCGTGGTGCTGGGCCTGCTGGTGAATATCCTGGCCGGTGCGTTGCTGGCCTTCACTATCTTCTTCTATGTGGTGATCTACACCATGTGGCTGAAGCGCTCGACGCCGCAGAACATCGTGATCGGCGGCGCGGCCGGCGCGTTTCCCCCCATGGTGGCCTGGGCGGCCGCGTCCGGCTCCGTGGGTTTTGAAAGCCTGCTGCTGGTCGCCATCATCTTCTTCTGGACACCGCCGCACTTCTGGGCGCTCGCGCTCTATCGCGCCGATGATTACGCCCGTGCCGGTGTGCCCATGCTGCCGGTGACGGCGGGGCCCGACGAGACGCGCCGGCAGATCCTGCTCTACACGCTGTTCCTGGTGCCTCTTGCTGTGTCGCCGGTCGCGCTGGGCTATGCCGGTTATGGCTATGGCGCGGTGGCCGCTGTTCTGGGCGCGGGCATGCTCTGGCTCGCCGTGAAAGTCTATCGCGTGCGCGAAGGCGCGGCGGCGGTGAAGGCGAGCAAACAATTGTTCGGCTTCTCCATTCTCTATCTGTTTTTGCTCTTCGCCTCGCTTTTGGTCGAAGCGCTGGTGGGAGTGTGATGCGTGGTGGATGAGAAGGAAAAGCGCACGCCCGAGGGTGAGGGCATCGTGCTGACCGATGAGCAGAAGCGGCGGCGCCGGGCGCGCTCGGTGGCCATCGCTTCGGTGCTGGGTTTCCTGGTGATCCTTTTCTACGTGGTCACCATCGTGAAGATGGGTCCGGCCGTGTTGAACCGGCCGCTGTGAGGATGGAATGAGCACAGCTGCGCAGCCCCCCTTGCCCGAACCGGGCACCACCGCGCCCCCGAAGCGGCGCCGCCTCCGGCACATGCCGGTGGCCTTGGCCTGCCTTGCGTTCGCGGTCGGCATGGTGGGCGCTGCTTATGCGGTCGTTCCCTTCTACGCGATGTTCTGCTCGCTCACTGGTTTCGGCGGGGCGACGCGGGTGGGCACGGCCGTGCCAGACAAGGTGCTCGACCGCACCATCCAGGTACGCTTCGATTCCAATATCGCGCCCGGCCTGCCCTGGGAATTCAAGCCGGAACAGGCGGATGTGAATGTGCGCGTGGGCGAGACCAAGATGGTCTATTACCTCGCCCGCAATCTCTCGTCGGCTGAGACCTATGGCAACGCGACCTATAACGTCACGCCGGCCCCCGCGGGCGCCTATTTCGTGAAGATGCAGTGCTTCTGCTTTTCCGAACAGACCATGCAGGGCAATGAAAAGGCGGATATGCCCGTCGTGTTCTTCATCGATCCCGCCATCGCGGACGATCCGGAATTCAACAATGTGAAGACCATCACATTGTCTTACACCTTCTTCCCGGCGCCCAAGCCTGCGGCGCCGGTGGCGCGCGCGCCCGAGCCGGCCGGCGAGAGTTCCAAAAAGGCTCTGTGAGCCTGCGTCCGGCCAGCGGCGGCGGGATGGACGCGTGATGAAGCCCGGAAGGCCGGGCAATGGGTTGGTGGGGCTGGACACAACCGTCGCATTGCGGCGGGGCGGCAGGTCCTGGTAGAATTTTAATGCTGGAAGGGGAGGCCGCTTCAAATGGCCGAGGGACACGTGAAGCAGCACGATTATCACATGGTGGAGCCGAGCCCGTGGCCCATCGTGGGCTCGATCTCGGCCTTCATCCTCACTGGGGGCGCGGTGGTGTGGATGCACGGCGGCACGGCCATCCCCATGGGGATCGGCTTCCTTGGCGTGCTTTACACCATGTTCGGCTGGTGGCGGGACATGATCCGCGAGGGCCATCTGGGCTTCCATACCCCGGTGGTGCAGATCGGCCTGCGCTACGGCATGATCCTGTTCATCGCGTCCGAAGTCATGTTCTTCGTCGCCTGGTTCTGGGCCTATTTCGACGCGGCCCTGTTCTCCGGCGAGGTGATCAATTATTCGCGCTTCGAGGTGACCGGTGGCGTGTGGCCGCCCCATGGCATCGAATCGCTTGATCCCTGGCACCTACCGCTGCTCAACACGCTGCTGCTGCTCACCTCCGGCACCACGGTCACCTGGGCGCACCATGCGCTGCTGGAAAACGACCGCCAGGGCCTGAAGTGGGGCCTGCTGCTGACGGTCGTGCTGGGCGTGCTGTTCACGACCTGCCAGGCGTTCGAATATCTGCATGTGCATTTCGGCTTCTCGGGCAATATTTATGGCGCCACCTTCTTCATGGCGACCGGGTTCCATGGCTTCCACGTGATCGTGGGCACCATCTTCCTCCTGGTGTGCCTGCTGCGGGCCGCCGCCGGCGATTTCACCCCGCAGAAGCATTTCGGCTTTGAGGCGGCTGCCTGGTACTGGCATTTCGTTGACGTGGTGTGGCTGTTCCTGTTCGCCTTCATCTATGTCTGGGGCGCCGGCACGTCCGCCCATTGAGGTTTGCAGGGCCCCACGGGTTTCTCAGGAATCGGCGGGGCGGCGCGAGCCGCCCCGTTTTGTTTGGCGCACGGCCGCGGCCGCGGAACGGGGATATCCATGGAACCCTATTACAGCCCTGTCTCGCCCATCGTCGCGGGCCTGTCCTGCCGTTGCCCGCGCTGCGGCAAGGGGAAATTGTTCAAGGGGTTTCTCCAGCTCGCTCCTGAATGCGACGCCTGCGGCCTCGATTATTCCTTCATCGATGCCGGGGACGGGCCGGCGGTGTTCGTCATCCTTATCGGCGGGTTCCTGGTGGTTGCGCTCGCCTTCTGGGTGGAGGTCACGTTCGAACCACCCCTCTGGGTCCATGCCTTGCTCTGGATCCCCGGCATTTTGATCGTCACCCTTGGCCTGCTTCGCCCGTTCAAGGGCGTGCTCGTGGCGATGCAATATGCAAACCGGGCGTCCGAAGGGCGGCTGGAGCAGCGCGACGGCGAATGAGCGGGTCGGCGCGTCGCGGGCTGCTGCTGCCCACCCTCGCCACCCTCGTGGCATTCGCCACGCTGCTCGCCCTCGGCACGTGGCAGCTGGAGCGGCTGAGCTGGAAGAATGGCCTCATCGCCCAGGTCGAGGCGCGCGCGGCGCAGCCGCCGCAACCCGTGCTGCCGGTGTCCCAATGGCCGAGCGTGACCCGCGAGGTGGACGAGTATCAGCCGGTGCGGGCCACCGGCACGTTCGATCACAGCAAGGAGACCTTGATCTATACGGTCCTGTCCGACCCGAAAGGGCCGTTCAAGGGGCCCGGATTCCAGGTGTTGACGCCGCTGATGCTGCCCGACGGATCGGCGATCCTGGTCAATCGCGGCTTCGTTCCGGAAGATCGCCGCGCGCCGGACAGCCGCCGGGACGGGCAGATCCAGGGGCCGGTGACTGTCACCGGCCTGCTGCGCATGCCCGAGGAGGCGAGCTGGTTCGTGCCCGCGAACGATCCCGCCCATAATGCCTGGTTCCGGCGCGATCCGGGCGAGATCGCCGCCGCGCGCGGGCTGGCCAAGGTGGCGC
>NCHM01000344.1 GCA_002257205.1 Rhizobiales bacterium 24-66-13
GCAGCCAGGACGGAGATCCCAAGGGCGGAGAGGAGTGTGTTGCGCAGCGTCATGGGATTCGTTGTTAATCCTGAAACGTGACGAAATTGGAAACGGTCGGAATTTTTTCATCCCATGGTCTTGCGAGGCTTGCATGCCAGGGCGTCAAGTGCCCGTGCGATGAATTAAGCCCGCGAAACCATGATCCCCCGCCGCTTCCATAACCACTTGAGGGCACCGAGTGTTCCCTTGAACTCGTAACGCTCGCTCGACGGCGGCGCAACGCAAAGACGCACGGATAACCTAATCGTGGTGCAATCCTGGAATGCGTTGCAGCAGGGTGACGGTCGCGCCGCTTGAAAATGAGCGCGGATCAATATAAAGATATCTTTATGTCTTTAGTTGGCCATGATCTCACGGCGAAGCCGCTATCCTACGCCGTCCTCCTCGAGGGGCTGAAGGCGGCAGGTGAAGACACGCGCCTGCGCCTGCTCGCCGTGCTCGGCGAAGCGGAACTGACGGTGTCCGACCTGACGGAGATTCTCGGCCAATCCCAGCCGCGCATTTCGCGCCACCTCAAGCTGCTGGCGGATGCCGGCCTGGTGGAGCGGCATCGCGAAGCCAGCTGGATGTTTTATCGCCGGGCCGCGGAAGGGCCGGGCGCGGGCCTTGCCGCCATCCTGCTCCAGCTGCTCGATCCGCTGGACGATGTGGCGCGGCGCGATCTCGAGCGCCTCGCCGAGGTGCGGGCCGCCCGCGCCCAGGCGGCGCAGACCTATTTCGCCGCCCATGCCGCCCAATGGGATGCCATCCGCAGCCTTCATGTGCCCGAGACGGCGGTTGAGGCCGCGGTTCGCGAGGCCTTGTCCGGACGGCCCATTGACGCGCTGCTGGATCTCGGCACCGGCACCGGCCGCATGCTGGAGCTGTTCGCGCCCGAAATCGGCCGTGGCGTGGGTGTCGATCTTTCTCCTGACATGCTGGGCATCGCCCGCGCCCATCTGGAGCAGGCGGGCATCCGCAATTGCTCGGTCCGCCAGGGCGACATCTACAATCTCGCCATGCCGCGCGAGAGCTTCGATGCCATCATCATCCATCAGGTGCTGCACTTCCTGGACGACGCCGGCCGCGCGGTGCGCGAGGCGGCGCGCCTGCTGCGGCCCGGCGGACGCCTGCTGGTGATCGATTTCGCGCCGCACGATCTGGAATTCCTGCGTGAGGCCCATGCCCACCGCCGGCTCGGGTTTTCCGCCGAGGCGGTGGAGGCCTGGCTCGGCCAGGCCGGTCTCGTGCCGACGATGCATCGCCTGCTCGCCCCCGAGCGGAGCGGCGGCGATGCGCTGACCGTATCCCTATGGCTCGCCCGCGATCCGCGTGTGGCCGAAGCCCAAGAACAGAGAGAGGTTGCGTGATGGCCGGGCCGATCCGTGCGAGCCGGGAAATTGGCAAGGCGCCGGTGGGCGTCTCGTTTGAATTCTTCCCGCCCAAGAGCGAGGAGATGGAGCGCAACCTTTGGACCAGCGTCGCACGCCTCGCGCCGCTCGCGCCGCGCTTCGTTTCCGTGACCTACGGCGCAGGCGGCTCCACGCGCGAGCGCACCCACGCCACCGTCGAGCGGCTGGTGCGCGAGACCGATCTTGCCCCCGCCGCCCATCTCACCTGCGTCGCCGCAACCCGCGCCGAGATCGACGATGTGGTCCGCGCCTATGCCAAGGCGGGCGTGAAGCACATTGTCGCCCTGCGCGGCGATCCCACCAGCGGGGTCGGCACGACATATGAGCCGCACCCGGACGGCTATGCCCATGCCTGCGATCTGGTCGCGGGCATCCGCAGGCTCGGGGATTTCGAGGTGTCCGTCTCGGCCTATCCGGAAAAGCATCCCGAGAGCCCGAGCATCGATGCCGACATCGATTATCTCAAGGAGAAGGTGGACAATGGGGCGACGCGCGCCATCACCCAGTTCTTCTTCGATAACGATGTCTATTTCCGCTATCTGGACAAGGTGCGCGCGCGCGGCATCGACATTCCGATCCTGCCCGGCATCCTGCCGGTGACCAATTTCAAGCAGGCCGCGAACTTCGCGACCCGCACCGGCGCGAGCGTGCCGGACTGGCTCGCCAAGCGCTTCGAAGGGCTCGACAATGATCCCGAGACGCGCAAGCTGATCGCCGCCGCCGTCGCCGCCGAGCAGGCGACAGACCTGGTGGATCGCGGCGCAGGCGATATCCATTTCTACACCTTGAACCGCGCCGACCTAGTCTATGCCATCTGCCACCTGCTCGGTCTTCGCGACAAGGGCGTGGCCAGCACGGCGCCGCAGGCCATCGCGGTGTGATGTTTTGCGTTTAATGCGGGGCGGCGGTGCCGTCCCGAGCGGTCCGGGCCGCTTTCCCGAGCAGACGATTCAAGGCTTCCCAGACGGGATCAGTGGTGCACCATGACCGACACCCGAGAAAAGACCACCGCCGCCCTCCATGCCGCCGCGCGCGAGCGCATCCTGGTGCTGGACGGGGCCATGGGCACCATGATCCAGGGCCTGAGGCTGGACGAGGCCGGCTATCGCGGCGCGCGCTTCGCCGACTGGCCGCGGGATGTGAAGGGCAATAACGACCTGCTGAACCTGACCCGGCAGGATGACGTGCGCGCCATCCACCTGAAGTATTTCATGGCCGGCGCCGACATCGTCGAGACCAACACGTTTTCCTCCACCACCATCGCCCAGGCCGATTACGGGATGGAGGAATTCGCCTACGAACTGAATGTGGAAGGCGCGCGCCTCGCCAAGGAAGCGGCAGCGCAGGCGCAGGCGCAGGACGGGCGGCCCCGCTTCGTCGCCGGTGCCATCGGCCCCACCAATCGCACCGCCTCCATCTCGCCGGACGTGAACGACCCCGGCTTTCGCGCCACCTCGTTCGACGAACTCGCCGTCGCCTATGGCGAGCAGGCGCGCGGCCTGCTGGCCGGCGGCTCCGACCTGCTGCTGATCGAGACCATCTTCGACACGCTGAACGCCAAGGCCGCGATCTTCGCCATCGAGGGGCTGTTCGACGAACTGGGTTATCGCGTGCCGGTGATGATCTCCGGCACCATCACGGACCTTTCCGGGCGCACCTTGTCCGGGCAGACGCCGGCGGCCTTCTGGTATTCGCTGCGCCACGCCCAGCCGTTTTCCATCGGCCTCAATTGCGCGCTCGGCGCCAAGGAGATGCGCGGCCATATCGCCGAGATCGGCAAGGTGGCCGACACCTTGGTGTGCGCCTATCCCAACGCCGGCCTGCCCAACGAATTCGGCATGTATGACGAGAGCCCCGAGGCCATGGCGGCCCTGGTGGGCGAATTCGCCGCCTCCGGCCTCGTCAATATCGTCGGCGGCTGCTGCGGCACCACGCCGGACCATATCGCCGCGGTGGCGAAGGCGGTCTCCGTCCATAAGCCGCGCGCCGTGCCCGATCTACCGCCCATGCTGCGCCTGTCGGGCCTCGAACCCTTCGAGCTGACGCCGCAGATCCCGTTCGTGAACGTGGGCGAGCGCACCAATGTCACCGGCTCGGCCCGGTTCCGCAAGCTGATCACCAACGGCGATTTCCCCGCCGCGCTCGATGTCGCCCGCGACCAGGTGGAAAACGGCGCCCAGGTCATCGACATCAACATGGACGAAGGCCTGCTGGACAGCCAGAAGGCCATGGTCACCTTCCTCAACCTCGTCGCCGCCGAGCCGGACATCTCCCGCGTCCCGGTGATGGTGGACAGCTCCAAGTGGTCGATCATCGAGGCCGGGCTGAAGTGCATCCAGGGCAAGGGGATCGTGAACTCCATCTCCATGAAGGAGGGGGAGGACGCCTTCCGCGCCCAGGCGCGCCTCGTGCGCCGCTATGGCGCCGCCGTGGTGGTGATGGCGTTCGACGAGCAGGGGCAGGCCGATACGTTCGAGCGCAAGACCCAGATCTGCGCCCGCGCCTATAAGATCCTCACCGAGGAACTCGGCTTTCCGGCCGAGGACATCATCTTCGACCCCAACATCTTCGCGGTCGCTACCGGCATCGAGGAGCACGCGCCCTATGGCGTGTATTTCATCGAGGCCACGCGCTGGATTCGCGAGCACTTGCCGCATGCCCATATTTCGGGCGGCGTGTCGAACCTGTCGTTCTCGTTCCGCGGCAACGAGCCAGTGCGCGAGGCGATGCACGCGGTGTTTCTCTACCACGCCATCAAGGCGGGCATGGACATGGGCATCGTCAATGCCGGCCAGCTTGCGCTATATGACGAAATCCCCGCCGAGCTGCGCGCGGCCTGCGAGGATGTGGTTCTCAATCGCGATCCGGATTCCACCGAGCGCCTGCTGACCCTGGCCGAAGGCTTCAAGGGCGGTGCCGGCAAGGAGAAGAAGGAAGCCGATCTCGTTTGGCGCACCTGGCCGGTGGAGAAGCGCCTCGCCCATGCGCTGATCAACGGCATCACCGAATTCGTCGATGCCGACACCGAGGAGGCCCGCCAGAGCGTGGCCCGTCCGCTCCACGTCATCGAAGGCCCGTTGATGGCCGGCATGAACGTGGTCGGCGACCTGTTCGGCGCCGGCAAGATGTTCCTGCCGCAGGTGGTGAAGTCCGCCCGCGTGATGAAGCAGGCGGTGGCCTATCTCATGCCCTTCATGGAGCAGGAGAAGCTGGACAACGGCACCACCGAATCCTCATCCGCCGGCAAGATCCTGATGGCGACGGTGAAGGGCGATGTGCACGACATCGGCAAGAACATCGTCGGCGTCGTGCTGCAATGCAATAATTTCGAGGTCATCGACCTCGGCGTCATGGTGCCAACCGCCAAGATCCTGGAGACCGCCAAGCGCGAGAATGTGGATGTGATCGGCCTGTCCGGCCTCATCACCCCGTCGCTCGACGAGATGGTGTCGGTCGCATCCGAGATGGAGCGCGAGGGCTTTGTCGTGCCGCTGCTGATCGGCGGCGCCACCACCTCGCGCGTCCACACGGCGGTGAAGATCGCCCCGCAATATGAGCGCGGGCAGGCGGTCTATGTCACCGACGCGAGCCGCGCGGTCGGCGTGGTGGCGAACCTGCTGAACCCGGAAACCCGC
>NCHM01000345.1 GCA_002257205.1 Rhizobiales bacterium 24-66-13
CGACCGTTTCCAATTTCGTCACGTTTCAGGATTAACAACGAATCCCATGACGCTGCGCAACACACTCCTCTCCGCCCTTGGGATCTCCGTCCTGGCTGCCTCCCTGGCTGCTTCGGCACAGGCTCAGTCGGTCCAGAGCCGGTATTATGTCCCCGCGGCCGCCGCGGTGGACGAGGACGCGACCGGCGCCATCGCTCCCGAGCCTGCGGGAACCGTCCCCGGGTATAATGATCCCTATGCCCGCCCCGCGGCGCGCAACGAGGCCGTGCAGAGCGCGCCCATCGCTCCGCCGCCGGGCAGCGTGCAGGCGCCGTCCTATGCGGCGCCCGGCTATGCCCAACCGGCGCCTCAGCAGGGGTATTCGCAGGGCGCGCCCGTTCAGGCCGCAGCGCCCAGCAACCAGCCGATCTCGATTGCACCCCAGGGCAGCTATGCCCCGCAAGGCGGCTACGCCGCCCAGGGCGCGCATGGCTCGGCCGTGCCGCAGGGCTATGTGCAGCCGCAGCAAGGCTATGCCCAGCAGCCGCAGGGCTATGTGCAGCCGCAGGCTTCCGACGAGCCGCCGACCTCCGCGCAGCAGGATGCCTTGCGCGCTCAGGCGCTCCAGCAGGGCTATGTGCAGCCGCAGCAAGGCTATGTCCAACCCCAGCAGGGTTATGTGCAGCCGCAGACGGCGTCTTATGGCGGCGCAGCCCAGGCATCGGCCAGCGCGCCGCCGTCCGGCGTCTACGGGGCCAATGCCGCCGTTGTTCCCGGCACGCAGGAAGCGCCCTCCGGCCCGCGCATCGAGGATGTCGATCCGAGCGAGCCGGTGCCGGAGCGCTTCCGCCGCCAGACGGTGGATTTCCCGAGCACCCAGCCCGCCGGCACCATCGTTATCGATACCTCGAACACCTATCTCTATCTGGTGCAGGGTGGCGGCAAGGCGATCCGCTACGGCATCGGCGTGGGCCGCGACGGCTTCACCTGGGCCGGCACCGAGAAGATCACCCGCAAGGCGGAATGGGCCGACTGGCGCCCGCCGGCGGAAATGATCACCCGCCAGCCCTACCTGCCGCGCTTCATGGCCGGCGGCCCCGGCAATCCGCTCGGCGCGCGCACGCTTTATCTCGGCGGCACCGTGTATCGCATCCACGGCACCAACGAGCCGCAGACCATCGGCAAGTTCGTCTCCTCCGGCTGCTTCCGCATGCTGAATGCGGACGTGGAAGACCTGTTCGATCGAGTCAAGGTGGGCACCAAGGTCGTGATCATGCCCAAGACCGGCGGCGCGCAGGCCAATGCGGGATCCAGCTCCCAGAGCCACTGATGCGCCGGGCCTTGAGGCCTTTGGAATTGAAATTGAACGAGAAGCGCGCCCCTCCGGCGCGCTTTTCTTTTAAGTCGCCGCCATGACGCCCCGCCTCATGAGGACTGGGGCCCGTCCGCACGGCAGGCCGGCGCTCTTTCATTGAACGGGGATGGACATGGCCGGCACGGACGACGAAAGACGCAGGGCTTCCGCCGCGATTGCGATCACCCTGAGGGATGCCATGCCCCACGACGAAGCACGCTGGCGCGATCTCTGGGCGGGCTATACGTCCTTCTATGAAACCGATGTGCCGGACGATGTGACCGCGCACACTTGGGCGCGAATCCTCGATCCCGCCTCGCCCATCTCCTGCCGCCTCGCCGAGTGCGCAGGCAAAGTGGTGGGCTTCGCCATCAGCGTGCTGCATCCCGGCACCTGGGGCCATGGGCCGCGCTGTTATCTGGAAGATTTGTTCGTTGATCCCACGGTGCGCGGCGGCGGCATCGGCCGGGCCTTGATTGGGGATCTCGTGACGCGCGGCCGGGCCGAGGGCTGGACGGAGCTTTATTGGCACACCAAGGCCAGCAATTCCGTCGCGCGCCGCCTTTATGATTCGTTCACGCCGGCCGACGCGTTCGTGCGCTATTGCGTGCCGCTCGCCTGAGTGAGCCCCTGCCCCCACCCCGGCGCAAGATGGGCGCCGCCCGATGCGCCGGCCGCATGTTCCCTGAAAGCGGCAAAAGTCATCACCGGCCAGTCCGACACGTCGAGGTCGGTCAGGCTCTCGAACGCTCCCATCTCTCTCTCCAATAGGCTGGATATCAGCGCATTGTCCGCCTCCGAGGGATGGCACGGCCATATCCTCTGCGGGCGCTCGAATTCGCGCTTGGCAGCCATGGGCGGAAAGCTGCTCAGGCCGAGGAAGGCGGCGATGCGCGCCAGCGTCGTTTCCGGATCGCGCGCCAAGTCCTGCGAGCGCAGGAACAGCAATTGGTCGGCAGGAAAATGCGCCAGCGCCCGTCGCACCTGGGAGCCATAGAAGCCGCGCTCCACATAGCTGAACCGCCGCCATGCCCGCGTCAGCGGCGCGTCCGGCGGCAGGCGGGCGCGGCCCTCCCGGATGGCCTCGGCAAACATCATGTCCTCCTGGCCGAGGGCATAGTTCATGCACCAATGGGACCAGGCGCGCTCGCACGGGTCGCGAAACAGAAAGATCAGTCGCGCCTTCGAATTATAAGCCCGGATACGCGCCATTGCCGGCGGCCAGAACATATAAACCGGCGTGGCCTCGAACCGCAGGCGCGCACCTGCCGTCCGAAATGCGGCCTCCAGGAGGCCATAGTCCGGTTGCCGCCAGTCGATCGCCTCGTTGTCGAAGAAATGAAGCTCCTTGCGGTCCGGCGCGGCTAGGTCGGGGTGCGCGCCCAGATATTCGAACAGGCTCGTGGTCCCGCTTTTTTGAACCCCGCACACAAACGCCGAGACGACCTGCGACACCCGCGCCTCCACCCCCTTCGCGCTCGTGGCGCATGACACAGGGCCGGCGGACGCTTTTGTTACATTGTTATGAAAGAATGCGCCGGCCCGAAATGGAGTATCGGTGGCTGCATTTTATATATCAAGGGGTGCATTCGCTGTTTCAATGCAACTTTGTATGCTGCATCGCACCATACACCGTCCTACACGAGGCTCGCGGCGACGTTCACCCCCAGCGCAATCACCGCCGCATTGAAGATGTAGGAGGCGATCTGATGCCCCAGAACCACCCGGCGCAGGCGGGGCGAGGGAATGGTGATGTCCGCGGTCTGCGAGGCGGTGCCGATATTGAACGAGAAGTAGAGCAGGTCCCAATAATCGGGCTGCGCGTCGCCGGGAAATACGAGCATGGGCGCGGCATCGGGGTGGGAGGAATAATATTCCCGCGAATAATGCAGCGCATAGATCGTATGAAGGAACAGCCAAGAAAGCAGCAAGGTGCCCACCGCCAGTCCGACCCGCTCCGGCGAGGAACTGCCGTCGGCCCCGTGATGGCCGCTCGCCATGATGACCGCCACCAGGCTGATGCCGGCGCACAGCAGCGAGGCGATCAGAATGACCGGCCCGCCCTCGTCGTCGATGCCCGCATGGATGCTCAGCATCTTGGCGTCGGTGCGCACCACCAGCACGCCCACGAGGCAGAGCCACACAAAAACGGCGATGTCCCAGGAGATCAGCGCGCCCATCACGCCCTCCGCCAGGCCGGTGCGGATCAGGATGACGAAGGTGAGGATGCCGATCAGGATCGAAATGAACAGGCGTACATGCAGCCGCACCACGCGATGGCCCACCCAGAGCCCGGCGATCTCTGCCGCGCGGCGCTCGGCTTCCGCTTGCTCCTGGGCGGCGCGGCGTGAACGTTTGGTCTGCGTCATCAACGGGTTTCCAGCCTGCGGCGAATCGCGCCGGTAAATTATGCTCCCCCCGGGGCCACCCCATTGCGTCTTAGCATTGCACGCAGGGGGCGGATATGATCGCCTGCGGACGGCATTCCGCTGCCGGAGCACCAATCATGCCCACCAGCCTTTCCTCCCCCACCGCCAAGCTTCACATCACCGAGATCCGGACCAGTTGGGGCTGGTTCGTGGCCCTTGGGATCGCCTTCGTGGTGCTGGGCTTCATCGCGCTCGCGCATCTGCTCACCTCCACGCTCGTCACCGCGCTCTATGTCGGCGCGCTGGTGCTGGTCGCCGGCATCGTCGAGATTCTCCACGCCTTCCGCGTGCAGAGTTGGGGGCGCTTCCTATTCTGGCTGCTGGGCGGCGTGCTCTACGTGATCGCCGGCGGGCTCATCATGTATCAGCCGCTGCTCGCGGCGGGTGTAATCACCTTGATGATCGGCGTGTCGCTGGTGGTCGGCGGCGGGTTCCGCATCTTCGCTGCGATCGGCGCGCGCCCGGCGGCCGGCTGGGGATTTCTCGCCCTCTCGGGCGTAATCACCTTCCTTCTGGGCGTGATCATTATTGCCGGATGGCCGGTGAATTCGGTATTCCTGCTCGGCCTGTTCCTGGGCATCGATCTGATCGTGAACGGCGTCACCACCGTCCTGTTCGGGTTCGCGCTGCGCCAGAAGGCGCCATAGGACGCCACGAAGGAGAGCGGCATGGCCGCGTTGTTTTCCGGCACTGCGCGACGCGCCTGCGGCGTCGCGCTGCTGGGCCTGCTTGCCACGCCCACCATCGCGCAGACGACCGCCTGCCCCGTCCAGCCGCCCCAGGCCGCCCTCAGCGTGCCGCGCGCGGCCGCAACATTCGCGCGCACCAAGGCGATCACTATCGTGGCGATCGGCTCCTCCTCCACCACCGGGGTCGGCGCCTCCGATCCCTCGCGCACCTATCCCGCGGTGCTGGAGGCGGAATTGCAGGCGCGCTTCCCCGGCACGCAGATCAAAGTCGTCAACAAGGGCGGCAATGGCGAGGACGTGCCGGAGAATCTCTCCCGCTTCGACCGCGACGTCGGAGCGCTGAAGCCGGATGTGGTGCTTTGGCAGGTGGGCACAAATTATGTGCTGCGCAGCTTCGGCCTGGGCAATTTCGGCGCGCAGCTGCGCACCGGCATCGCCGCCATCCGCACTTATGGCGCTGATCCGGTGCTGATCGACCTGCAATATTCGCCCTGGGTGAATATCGACGCCGACACGGGGCCGATGCTGAAGCTGATCGCCGAGGTCGGGCAGCAGGAGAATGTCCCGGTGATCGCCCGCTACGCCATGATGAAGGCCTGGAAGGAGCGCGACGGCG
>NCHM01000346.1 GCA_002257205.1 Rhizobiales bacterium 24-66-13
TGGAGCGCCTGCACGCCTTCGCCGCCGACCGGCTCGCGCTGGAGGAGCCGTTGCTCCTGTGCGGGGATTTCAACGTGATTCCGGCCGAGGCCGATGCGGCGGACCCTTCCGCCTGGGTCAATGACGCCCTGTTCCTGCCGCAGACGCGGGAGGCGTTCCGCGCGCTCACCCATCTCGGGCTGGTGGATGCGGTGCGGGCGACCTCGGACAGCGCCAAGCTCTACAGCTTCTGGGATTATCAGGCCGGCGCCTTCCAGCGCGACCTCGGCATCCGCATCGACCATCTGCTGCTGTCGCCCCAGGCGGCCGATACGCTGATCGCGGCCGGCATCGACAAGCATGTGCGGGCCTGGGAAAAGCCGTCCGATCACGTGCCGGTGTGGGTGGATCTCAAGATCGCGGCCTGATCACGCGCGGGTCCGCGCCGGAGCAGGAGCGACCGCCCTGCCCGCCCCTCAAACCGTGCCGCGCGCTCAGCGCTGCGCGGTCTTCAGCCATTGCTCGAGATATTGCAGCGCCTGCGCGCGCTCCTCGGGCGTCGCCTCGGCGAAGGCGTCCTCATAAAGGTCGACCACCCATTTGTCCTGCGGGGCAGCGGCCCCGTCGCGGGCGAGGGTCAGCCACATCAGGCCGCGGGCGCCCTGCCGGTTGATGCCGTCGTCGCCCCGGAACAGCATGTTGCCGAGCAGCGCCTGGGCCTCATACTGCCCCTTCTGGGACGACAGGATGAGCCAGCGCGCCGCCTGACGTGGGTCGCGCGGCGTGCCGACGCCGTCCAGATACATCTTGCCGAGCCGATACTGGGCTTCCGAATCCCCGAAATAGGATGCGGCATAGGAATACATGTCGCGGGCGCGCCCCGCGTCCCGCCGCACCGAGGAATTGGGTATGCCATGGAGATAATAGCCGCCGAGCGCCACGAACGCGCTCGCGACAAACCGCGCCTGGGCGGTGCCGGGATAATCCTCGGCATGGCTGTTGGCGACCCGGCTGAAATATTCGAACGCCTTGATGTCGTCGCGCTTCACGCCATCGCCGTCGGCATACATGCGGCCCAGCTTCCATTGGGCGGCGGGGTGGCCCTGGTCGGCGGCATAGCGCAGGGCATCCACGCCCTTGGCGGTCTGGCCGAGCCGCAGCGCCTGCGCGCCGGAGCGGAACGCCTCGTCCACCGGCCGCACGCCGGGGGTGACGGGCACATTGGCCGGCGGCGTCAATTGCTCGGGCACGGTGTGGTCCGACTGGGCATTGCCGTCGAACGCGAGCGCGGGGCTCGCCAGCACGCCGCACAAAAGCAGCGCCGCCGCGAACGTCTCCCGATACGGACGTTTCGCCGGCTGGGACGCGCAGATGCAACGCCCGACACGGGACGCGCGACGCTTCAGCAGGGACTGGCTCTTGCTAACCATGATCGCGGAAAGATGCCATGGCGGGGGGGCGAGATCGGGGCCGCGCCAAGGCCAAGCCGAGGATTCTCCTGGGCGCCCCTGTGCTTTTGCCGCAATCAATAGACCGCAACCGGCCTTATGCCCTGTCATCCGGGATCACCCTCGACGTGGCGGCCGGAAAGACTTTCCGAGCAACTGAACGCGCCACGTGCAGAGCTTCGATTACACGCGGTTTTGTGGCGGCTTCGCGGCGCGCGCCGCCGCAGGCCGGGTCCGTGGCTGGAATGCTTCCAGGTGTTGCTCACCTGTCACAGTTTTCGGCCCGGACGAACCGGGCCGAAAACACGTCACGCGGTGCGGGACAATTGCGCGATGGCGGAGAGAACCTTCTCCTTGCGCGCGAGATATTCCTCGCGCTTCTCGCGCTCGGCCTCGACCACCTCCTCGGGCGCCCGCGCGACAAACGAAGCATTGGAAAGCTTGGCGTCGATGCGCGCGACTTCCTGGTCGAGCTTGCCGTCTTCCTTGCGCAGGCGGGTCAGCTCCTCGGCGAGATCGACGATGCCGGCGAGCGGCAGGGCCGCCACTTCTCCGCGCACCACCATCTGCACGGACTCACCGGGCATGGCATCGGCGAGCGTGATGTCGGATAGCCGCGCCAACCGGCGGATGGCATCGTCCCACACCTTCGCACGCAATTGGGTGGCGGCGGAGGCTTCCACCAGCACCAGCGGCACCTGGGCGCCGGCGGGCACGTTCATTTCGGCGCGCACGGAGCGCACCTCGGTGATGAGATCCACCGCCCAGCCCACCTCGGCCTCCGCATCGGGCGCTTCAAGGCCGGAGAGGTCGGGCCAGGGGGCCAGGGCGAGGAGCCCCGCGCGCGCCGGGCCCTGCTCGCCCGTGCGGGCCCACAATTCCTCGGTCAGGAACGGCATGAAGGGGTGCAGCAGCTTCAGCGCCACGTCGAGCACGAACGCCGTGGTGGCGCGCGTCTCGCTCTTGCCCGCCCCGTCAGGGCCGGAGAGCACGGGCTTGGCCAGTTCCAGGTGCCAGTCGCAGAACACGTTCCAGATGAAGCGATAGACCGTGCCGGCGGCATCGTTGAAGCGATAGGCGGCGAGCGCCGTCTCAAGCTCGGCCGTCGCGCGGGCGGCCTCGCCGATGATCCAGCGGTTGAGCGTGCCGTCCACCTTAGCGGGCTCGAACCCCTCCACCCGCTCGCAGCCGTTCATCTGGGCGAAGCGCACCGCGTTCCACAGCTTGGTCGCGAAATTGCGGTAGCCCTCGACGCGCGAGGTGGCGAGCTTGATGTCGCGCCCCTGGGCCGCCATGGCGGCGAGCGTGAAGCGCAGGGCATCGGCGCCATATTGGTCGATGAGGTCCAGCGGGTCGATCACATTGCCCTTGGACTTCGACATCTTCGCCCCCTTCTCGTCGCGGACGAGGGCGTGGATGTAGATGTCCTTGAACGGCACGTCGGGCATGAAATGCAGGCCCATCATCATCATCCGGGCGACCCAGAAGAAGATGATGTCGAAGCCGGTCACCAGAACCGAGGTCGGGTAGAATTTGGCGAGCTCCGGCGTCTCGTCCGGCCAGCCCATGGTGGAGAAGGGCCAGAGCGCGGAGGAGAACCAGGTATCGAGCACGTCCTCGTCGCGGGTGAGGAAGGCGGCGCGCTTCTCCTCATCGTCGATCAGCGCCTGCGCCTCATCGCCGGTGAGGTTTTCCGCGCCGACATTGTGGGCGAGCGCGGCCTCGAATGCCTGGTCCTCGTCCAGCTCGACGAACACATTGCCGAACGGGTCGTACCAGGCCGGGATCTGGTGGCCCCACCAAAGCTGGCGCGAGACGCACCAGGGCTGGATATTCTCCAGCCATTCGAAATAGGTCTTTTCCCAATTCTTGGGCACGAAGCCGGTGCGCCCCTCGCGCACGGCCGCAAGCGCCGGCTGGGCCAGCGTCTTGGCGTCCACATACCATTGGTCGGTGAGCCAGGGCTCGATCACCACGCCCGAGCGGTCACCGTGCGGCACCACGTGGGGATGCGGCTCGATCTTCTCCAGCAGATCCAGATTGGTCAGCAGCTCGACGATCTGCTTGCGGGCGACGAAGCGATCAGTGCCGTTCAGCAGGGTGAGCACGCCGCCGAAATCGGGATCGTCCACATAAGCGTCGCGGCGGGCGGCAAAGTCATCCTGTATGCCCGACACGTCGATGCGCGCCTCGGCGTCCAGGATGTTGATCATTGGAAGATGATGCCGGCGCCCCACCTCGAAATCGTTGAAATCGTGCGCCGGGGTGATCTTCACCGCGCCCGAGCCCTTCTCGGGATCGGAATATTCATCCGCCACGATGGGAATGCGTCGGCCCACCAGCGGCAGGATGACGAACTTGCCGACCAGATCGGCATAGCGCTCATCCTCGGGATGCACCGCGACCGCTGTATCGCCCAGCATGGTTTCCGGGCGCGTGGTGGCGACCACGATGAAGCGGCCGTCCGCGCCCTCCACCGGGTAGCGCAGGTGCCAGAGGTTGCCCTTCGTCTCGACCGGCTGGACCTCCAGGTCCGAAATCGCGGTGACGAGCTTGGGGTCCCAGTTGACGAGGCGCTTGTCCTTATAGATCAGGCCGGCGCGATGCAGCTCCACGAACACCTTCAGCACGGCACGGGAGAGGCCCTCGTCCATGGTGAAGCGCTCGCGCGACCAGTCGCAGGAGGCGCCGAGGCGCTTCAGCTGGTTGACGATGGTGCCGCCGGATTCTTCCTTCCAGGCCCACACGCGCTCGATGAAGGCGGCGCGGCCCATCTCGCGGCGGCCCGGCTCCTGGCGCTGGGCCAATTGGCGCTCCACCACCATCTGGGTGGCGATGCCGGCATGATCGGTGCCCGGCTGCCAGAGCACATCCTTGCCGCGCATGCGCTCATAGCGCGCCAGCACGTCCTGGAGCGTGTTGTTGAGCGCATGGCCCATGTGCAGCGAGCCGGTGACGTTCGGCGGCGGGATGACGATGGAAAAGCCGGGCGCATCCTTGCGCTCGGGCCGCCCGCACCGGAACGCCTGCGCCTCTTCCCAGGCGGCCGAGATGCGTGCTTCCACGGCGGCGGGATCGAACACTTTTTCCAGCATGCGCAAAGCTCCACGGGCGCGCCGCGCCCGGCATCGTGATCTTGAGACGTGCGCCTTAAAGCCGTACGGCGGCCCCGCCGTCAACGGGGCCGCCGCACAAGGGGCAATTACGGGCTTGCGAAACGGTCAGCGCGCGGTGCGCGATACCCGCTCGATTTCCGCGCGGACCAGCCGTTCGACGATGTCGGGAAGATGGGCGTCCAGCCATTCCTTCAGCATCGGCCGGAGGATCTCCTTCACCAGATCCTCGACCGTGCGCTCATGCGCCGGCAGCACCATGTCGCCCAGCGATTCGAACGCGGCGGCCACCACCGCATCGACGGAGGGC
The DNA here is from genome assembly GCA_002257205.1 of Rhizobiales bacterium 24-66-13. GTDB lineage: Bacteria > Pseudomonadota > Alphaproteobacteria > Rhizobiales > Xanthobacteraceae > NCEH01. The sequence goes on from NCHM01000346.1 coordinate 4,851, forward strand.
GACAGAAGATCCTTGCGGCGCGGGGCATCGCCGAACGGGCGGGCTGCCGATTCCGAAGCGCGCGGCGCGACCGGACGGGTTGCGCCGTCGCCACGGGGGGCGGCGGGTTGCGCCGGCTGAGTGTGGGGCGTGCGAATGGGGGCGCCGCCTGAAGCGGGATAATCGGCCATGTCCTCATCCTCGCGATACGGTGT
>NCHM01000767.1 GCA_002257205.1 Rhizobiales bacterium 24-66-13
CACATGCTGGCCTTCGAGGGCGACAGCCATGTGGAATGGTTCGAGGGCAATTTCGCGGATTATGAGGAAGACAAGAAGCGGCGCCTCGGCATCGATTCCATCATCCCCAAGCGCATCCACTACAAGAAGTTCGGCCGCTGATCGGAGGGCGGGTGGTGCGCTGCCCGCTTTTACTCTTTCGGCGCGAGGGCCGGCCCACCACTGCGGCGGGTGTCCTTTGCCGGTGTTCTTGGCGGGTGCGGCACGGCATGGTAGAAATCCGACGGTACAGCAATAACCTCGTCCGAGGTTGAAAGCAGGATTTCGATGCCCGGCACGCGCAAGCGGACGAAGAATGCCGGCCAGCTCATGATCTGCGAAGGCAGCCCTGGCCAGGCGCCGGCCGATGCCTATGACGGGCAGGACGAGATGCTCCCGGAAGAGGACCGCGTGACCGAGGCCGAACGCCGGGCACCCCGGCCGGACTGGTTGCCGAGACAGACCAGAGTGCCCAAGCCGCCCAAGAATTGGCGCGGCGGGCATGGGTGAACGCGCCGCCTCCGGGCGGCTTTTCTTTGAGGCGCGGAGAGCTGCCATGGCCGAGGATTGGAACGCCCGCCAATATCTCAAGTTCGAGGATGAGCGCACCCGCCCGGCGCGGGATCTGCTGTCCCATGTGCCGCTCGCCGCGCTTTCCCGGCGCCGATGTGCTCGGCATCGACACCTCGCCCGCCATGCTGGAGGCCGCCCGCACGCGTCTACCGCAGGCGCGCTTCGCGGCGGGCGATGCCTCCAGCTTCACGCTTGATCGGCCGGCGGACCTGATCTTCGCCAATGCGGTGCTGCAATGGGTGCCGCACCACGCGCGCCTGTTTCCGCGCCTCCTCTCCCTGCTCGCGCCCGGCGGCGTGCTGGCGGTGCAGATGCCGGACAATCTCGACCAGCCGTCCCATGTTGCCATGCGCGAGACGGCTCTGGATGGGCCATGGGCGGGAAAGCTCGCGGAGGCGGTGGGCGCGCGCACCGAGCTGCCATCGGCGGGCGAATATTACAATCTGCTGATCGCAGATGCCGGGCAGTCCGGTGCCGCGCAGGTGGATATCTGGCGCACCACTTATTATCACCCGCTCGACGGGCATGGCGCGATCGTGGAATGGCTGAAATCCACCGGCCTGCGCCCGTTC
>NCHM01000347.1 GCA_002257205.1 Rhizobiales bacterium 24-66-13
CCTGGTGAAGGGCATGTTCAACCACCACGGCTTCCGCGACCGCATGGCGCTGGCGGGGGTGAATTCCATCAATTGGGCGCGCATCGTCGCCCAGGTGGTTTATTATTTCTATGCCGCCACCGCCCTCGGCGCCCCGGCGCGGGAGGTGTCGTTCGTCGTACCCACCGGTAATTTCGGCGACATCCTGGCCGGCTGGGTCGCCAAGCGCATGGGATTGCCGATCCACGACCTCACCATCGCGACCAATGTGAACGACATCCTCGCCCGCACGCTGGAGAGCGGGCGCTATGAGGTGCGCGGGGTGCAGCCCTCGTACTCGCCGTCGATGGACATCCAGGTCTCGTCGAATTTCGAGCGCGTCCTGTTCGAGGCGCTGAATCGCGATTCCGCCGCCCTGCGCCAGCTGATGGCCTCGCTGGCCCAGTCCGGCGCATTCACCTTGCCGCGCGAGGCGATGGCCACCATCTGCGGCGAATTCTCCGCCGGCCGGGCGGACGAGCCGGAGACGCTCGCCACCATCACCCGCACCTATCGCGAAGCGGGCTATGTGATCGATCCCCATACCGCCGTCGCGCTCGCCGTGGCCGGCAAGGTGGAGCACAATTCCCGCATTCCGCAGGTGATCCTGTCCACCGCCCATCCGGCCAAGTTCCCGGATGTGGTGGAAGCCGCCACCGGCAAGCGCCCCGCGCTGCCCGCCCACATGGCGGACCTGATGACCCGCAAGGAGAAGACCACCATCTTGCCCAATGATCTCGCGGCCATCGAAAGCTTCATCTCCGCCCATTCCCGCATCACGTCGGGCGCCGCGGCATGAGCGTGATGCGGACCACCCTGGACAACGGCATCACCGTTCTTTCCGATCCCATGCCGCATCTCGGCACGGTCTCGCTCGGCATCTGGGTCGGGGCCGGCGCGCGGGACGAGCAGGAGAACGAGCACGGCATCTCCCATCTGCTGGAGCACATGGCGTTCAAGGGCACGCGGCGGCGCTCCGCCCGGCGCATCGCCGAGGAAATCGAGCAGGTGGGTGGCGACATCAATGCCGCAACCTCGGTCGAGCACACCTCCTATAATGTGCGCGTGCTGGGCGAGGATCTCGGGCTCGGGCTCGATATCCTGGCCGACATCCTCACCGAGCCGGCCTTTGCGCCGGACGAATTGGTGCGCGAGCAGAATGTGATCGTGCAGGAAATCGGCGCGGTGCAGGACACCCCCGACGATCTCGTGTTCGACCTGTTCCAGGAGCGCGCGTTCCCCGACCAGGCGATCGGGCGGTCCATCCTGGGCACGCCGGAGACGGTGCGCGGCTTCAATCCGGCCGGGCTCGGCGCCTATCTGGAGCGCAGCTATCGCGGGCCGCGCATGGTGGTGTCGGCTGCCGGCGCCGTGGATCACGACCATCTGGTGCGCGAGGCCACCGAGCGGCTGCGCGCCATCGGCCCGGGGCAGAAGCCGGCAACGCCGCTTGCGGCCTATGGCGGCGGCACGGTGCTGACACCGCGCGATCTGGAGCAGGTCCACATCGTGCTGGGGCTCGCGGGGCGGTCCTATACCGACCCCGGCTATCACGCGCTGCAAGTGCTGACGAATGTGCTCGGCGGCGGCATGTCCTCGCGCCTGTTCCAGGAAGTGCGCGAGACGCGGGGCCTGTGCTATTCGATCTACGCGTTTCACTGGGCCTATGCGGACACCGGCCTGTTCGGCATCTATGCGGGCACCGACCAGGGCGATGTGGGCGAATTGACCGATGTGGTCATCGACCAATTGCTCGCCTTGGCGGACGGCGCCAGCGAAGTGGAAGTGAATCGCGCCAAGGCGCAGATGAAGGTCGGCGTCCTGACCGCGCAGGAAAGCTCCGGCGCGCGGGCCGATCAGGCGGCGCGGCAGATCCTCGGGTTCGACCGGATCATTCCGGTGGAGGAGATCGTCGCGAAGGTCGAAGCCGTCACGGTGGAGAGCGTGCGCGCCAGCGCGCGGGACCTGCTGGCCCATGCGCGCCCCACCTTATCGGCGATCGGCCCGGGAAAGGGGCTTGAACCGGCCGCGCGGGTTGTGGAACGTTTGACGTTGCGGTGACGCACATCAGTCCTCGCTGTGGCGGACTCGCGCATGTGGTTGTTCAGTTCTGTCTTCGAGCAAAGCGTGTTGCATGCGATCATGGGCGAGGGCGTCTATTTGCGTGTGCCGCAGATGAAGGACTTTGCGAGCTGGCAGGCTCTGCGGGAAGAAAGCCGTGACTTTCTCTCCCCGTGGGAGCCGCTCTGGCCCGTGGACGACCTGACGAAGGGCGCCTTTCGCCGCCGTCTGCGGCATTATGCGCGCGATATGCAGCGCGACGAAGCCTATCCGCTTTTCATTTTCCGCGCGGCGGACGATTGCCTCGTCGGCGGGCTCACCTTGTCGAATGTGCGGCGCGGTGTGTGCCAGGCCGCGAGCCTCGGCTATTGGATGGGCGCGCGCCATGCGGGACAGGGCTATATGACGGCGGCCGTCGCCGCCCTGATCCCCGTTGCGTTCGACGTGCTGCACTTGCGCCGCATCGAGGCGGCGTGCATGACCAACAATGTCGCCTCGATCAAGCTGCTGCGAAAACTGGGGTTCGTCTCCGAAGGCCTAGCGCGCGAATATCTCTGCATCAACGGCACTTGGGAAGATCATTTCCTGTTCGCACGTCTGCGAAGCGATGGTGCGGAACTCCGGCCGTCCCAGGATGCGCCGTCCCGGGAGGCGCCGTCCCAGGATGCGCCGTTCGCGCCGCGCCGCGAACCCTCCAGCCGGCCGGCGCCCGACGTCCCCGCCGAGGGGTGAGTTCAGTTCGCGGGGAGGGTGACGGACGAGGGCTTCGCCAATTGCTCGATCACCGAGCGCACGGCGGCTTCGCCGGAGCCGCGCGCGCGCACCGCATCGAGCAGGGGCTGGGCCGCACCTGAGCGGCGAATGAGGCTCTGCGGGTCGATCATCACATTGGGGCTGGTCCAAGGACCTTGAACCAGGAACGGCAGATCGAACGCCAGCTTGTCGCCGCTCGCACCCGCCGCGGGAATGAGGCCCGCCTGGCCGTGCAGATCCAGGTCGCGCAGAATGACCGAGACGGTGCCGCTGACATTGATCCGCACCTGCTTGGCCTCCAGCCGGCCTTCGTCCACATTGGCCATGCCCTTGGCGATCGTCAGCTTCGCCGCCAGCGCGTCATAGGCGGTGCGGCCGCCGCGCAGGTCGCCGCCGGCCGAAAGCGGGCGCTGCTCGATGCGCTTGAGCACCTGCGCCACATCCAGCCCCACCACTGCGCCGGCCTTGCCCGAAAGCGCCACGCGGCCATGCAGGCTTTGGGCGATCTCGAAGACGCTCTCGCCGGATCCTTCCAGCAGCAGTTGAAGGTCACCCTTGCCTTCCAGCCTGCGCAGGCCGGCCAGATCGTCGAGCGCCTGGTCCAGCGCGACATCCATGGCGTCGCCTTCCAGATGGACCAGGATGCCCTCGGCGGCATCGGGGCGCGGGGCGAGGGTGAGGGAAGCGCGCACCGCGCCGCCCCAGGCTTGCACATTGCCCAGCGCGAGAACCAGCCGGCCGGCGCGCAAGGTGGCGCTGGTGGCGACGCGCTCGAACGTCCGGTCCTCGGCGCGCACGGTTCCGGCGGAGAGCCGCAGGTCCACATCCACCGCCTTGAGGCCGTTGGTGGAGAGCGGGCCGCGATCCCAATTGGTGCCGCTCTCGTCGGTCAGGACCAGCCGCCCGTACGGCGTCACGTTCAGGCTGTCGGCGGCGAACGTGCCCTGCACCGAGGGGCGCGGACCATCGAGCTTGACCGAGAGCGCGCCCTCGCTGCGATTGCCGTCCAGCTCCGCATTTGCGGGTGTCAGGGAGATTTCGCGCGGGTTCGCGGACACCTTGCCGGAGAAGGAAAAACGCCCGAACCCGCCCGAGGTGGGCGTCGGCAGCTCGACCCAGTCGAGCAGGCCGCGCAGCGCGCTTGTCTCCCCGGAGGCGTCGCCGAGCAGGCTTGGCGATGCCCCGCCCGCGGCCAGCCCGCGGAATCGCACCCAGGAGGTTCCGGTGGAAAGATCGACCCGGCTTTCGCTCGCCCGGCCGGCGAGAAAGGCCGCGGCGTCGGCGATGGCGATGCGGCCTTCGACCTCCCGGTCCCGCCACGTGAAATCCAGCGTCAGCGCGAGCGCCGAGCGGGACGAGCGGTCGAGCGAGGCATCGATGTCGCTGATCAATTCCTGGGTGAGGCCCTCAGGGCTGCGCATCGCGATGGTGCCGCCGCGCAAGCGCAATTCGGGAACGTCCAGGTCTCCCACCAACGGGCCGAGGCGCAGGGCGCGGGGCAGGTGCTTGCCGGTCATGAGAAGGGTGGGGCGCAGCAGCGTGATGTCCGCCACTTCCATCCGGCCGAGCAGCAGCGGCAGCAGGCGCAGCCGCGCCACCGCGCCTTCGGCATCGAACACGGCGCCATCGCCGAGGGACACCGCGAACTTGCCGAGGATCAGGCGCGGCGACGGCAGCAGGGCAACTCCAGGCGCCTCCGTATCCACATCCGCGTGCGCATCGGCGATCCGGGCGACTCCTCCGGTCGCGCGCAACAGGGCTTCATCCGCAAGGCGCCGCACTTCTTGGGCCGGCACCAGTGCGGGAACGAGGACCATCGCGGCGATGCAGACGGCGGCGAGCACACATGCGGTCGCGGCCAGAATCAACATCACCCGCCGGGCCGTTGCAGCGAAATTCACCACGTATTCATCCGGTCTTCGGGTTTGGAACTGGGCTCGTGCCGCACCGAGCCGCATGCTTCTATCACTTCTTCCTGGGAGCGGGGACATTCTTCGGGGTCTGTGTCGGTTTGATGGCTGCGCCGCCCGATGGATCCGCTAGCAGATGGCTTATCCAGGGGCTATGTCTTAGGCAGCATCCAACCGCCGTGGCACGCGGCGACAAATTCAGGGAGGGCATCGTGACTCAACGGGAACACCTGCTGTGGAAACCGGATGCCGAGCGCATCGCTCGCACCCATGTCACGGCGCTGATCGGCGC
>NCHM01000348.1 GCA_002257205.1 Rhizobiales bacterium 24-66-13
GGCATTGCACCGCTGCGCCCCCGTCACGGCGCTGCTGGTGCATTTTCATTGCCGCCAATTTACGCGGTATTCTTCTGGCCGACCATAGGTCTGTGCTAGGTTATAGGGATGTCTGACGTCCTCTCACCGCCATGCGGCGTCAGATCCATTTCTGCCCAGGTGTCAGAGTGGCAAGATGAGCCGTGGAGTGGTGTACGCCCTGGCCGGTCTCTTCCTGGCGGCGGCATTTCGCCCGCTGGGCGCGGCCGAATTATCCTTTGCCATCGGCCACCCGCCGCAATCCTACCTCGTCAGGGGCGGCGAGGTCTTTGCCGCAGCCCTTCGCCAGGAGACCGGGGGCGAGGTGACCGCGCGTGTCTATGCCATGTCGCTGCTCAGCTTGGCGGAGACGTCGCCCGGGCTCCGCGCCGGGCTCGCCGATATCGGGGTGGTGCTGACCACCTACCAGGCCGGAGAATATCCTGCGACCAACCTGATCCACGACGCATCCATGGTGCTGGACAGGTTCTCCAGTCTGCCGCGCCGGTTGAAGGGGGCCGCCTATGCGCCGGCCATGGCCGAGTTCATCCTGACGCGCTGTCCGGAATGCGTCGCGGAATTCGCCCGCCAGAACCAAGTGTACACCGGCGCGGCCGCGACCACCCCCTATGCCCTCAGTTGCGTTCGTCCCGTTCGTTCCGTGGCGGAGCTCCGTGGCGCCCGGCTCAGGGTCGGCGGCGCGAACTGGGCGCGCTGGGCCGAGGCGATGAAGGCCGTGCCCGTCACCATGGCCGGCAACGAGATGCTCGAAGCACTGACGCAGCGCATCGTCGACTGCGTCGTCCTATCCCTTCCCGATGTCCGCAACTTCGGCTTGAGCGGCTCGATCCGCTCCATCACGGCGGATGTTCCCGGCGGGGTCTATGTGGCAGCCTTCGCAAACGTCAACCGCGATGTCTGGCGCAGGCTGACGGCCGCGCAGCGCAGGGCCGTCCTGAAGGCCACCGCCTGGGGAACGGCTACCGCCAATTGGGCCTATAGCGAGGGCGAGCAGCAGGTGATCGGGCAGACCATGGCGGCTGGCGGCACCGTCCACGAGGCCGACGCGGCCGTCCGGGAGGCGAGCGCGCGCTTCACTGAGACCGACCTCGGCCGGCTTGCGGAGATTTACGCCGCCCAGGGCGTCGCGCGCAGCCGGCAGATGCTGGACGAATTCCTGCCGATCCTCGAACGATGGGCGCTGCGTGTGGGCCACGTCTCCTCCGCCGAGGAACTGGCGGACATCTATTGGCAGGATCTCTATTCGAAGGTGGACGTAAGCGACCCCGGCCGCTGAATTGCCGGCACGCCACACGTGAAAGCCGCGCCAGAGGGGTATGGGGTGAGCAGGATCATTCGGCTGATCGATGCGGCGGCTCGGGCGGGGGCCGTCCTGGGCAGCGCGGCCGTCCTCTTGATGATGGTGCATGTCGCGCTCGATGTGGTGGTGCGCAAGCTGCTGGGGCAGCCCCTGCCGGGAACGCTGACCACCGTGACGCACTACTACATGGTCCTCATTGTCTTCGCGCCACTGGCCCTCGTCGAGCGGCACGGGGGCCACATCTCGGTCGATCTCCTGGTGCCGCTCCTGCCGGCCCGCGTGCAAAGGCTCATGCAGGCGGCGAGCGGGCTTGCCGCCGGTCTGATCATGGCGCTGGTCGCCTGGCGCGGCTGGATGGATGCGGTGCGCGACTGGGAGGTGAGCGCGGCGCAGGTGCAGGGCAGCGCCATCATGCCGGTATGGCCGGCTCATTTTGCCGTTCCAATCGGAGCCGGGCTCCTGGCCACCGCCTTTCTGCTGCGTCTCGCCCCTCTCTTGTCCGGCGATGCCTCTTCCCAGCGGCAGCCGGAGCATGAGCCGTGAGTGGTATCGAAATCGGCCTGCTCGCGCTGGTTTTGCTGATTGCCGCTCTGCTGCTCGGCATGCCCATCGGCCCGGCGCTCATTGGTGTCTCCTTCCTCGGCCTGTGGGCGGTGAAAGGGTGGACGGTGGCTCTCGGTGCCCTCGGCGTCGTGCCGTTCAATTTCGCGGCAAACTGGGTTCTCAGTTCGCTGCCCATGTTCCTTCTTCTCGGCCACCTATGCCACCGCGCCGGGCTGACCGACGGCATGTTCCGGCTGGCGCGGCTATGGCTCGCCGCCGTTCCGGGCGGGCTCGCCATCGCCTCGGTCCTCGGCGCCACCGGCTTTGCCGCAATGTGCGGCTCCTCGCTGGCGTGCTCGGCGACGATCGGCAAGATCGCGATCCCGCAGATGATCGAGGCCAGATACCACCCCCAACTCGCAGTGGGCTCGGTCGCGGTGGCGGGAACCATCGGCGCACTGATCCCGCCGTCGATCATCCTCATCTTCTATGGGCTGATCGCCGAAGCGCCGGTGACGCTGCTCTTCCTTGCCGGCATCAGTGCCGGGCTCCTCACATCCATCGGCTATATCCTCGTCATCCTCATCCGGACCCGGCTCGACCCCTCGCTCGCGCCGCCGGTCGATCACAACGCCACCCGGGCCGAGCGGCTCGCCGCGCTGCGCGAGAGCTGGCCGGTCCTCCTCCTCATCCTCGCGGTTTTCGGCGGCCTGTTCGGAGGCATATTCACCCCCACCGAGGCCGGCGCGGCCGGCGCGGCGGCGGCGGCGCTCATCGGCTTTGCCAAGCGCTCACTCAGCCTTCGCGCCTTTACCGAAGCGCTGGGAGAGACGGCGGGCACGACCTGCGCCCTCATCCTGATCGGTATCGGCGCGAGCCTGCTGGCACGGTTTCTCACGCTCAGCGGAACCGGCGTGTTCCTAACCGATATCTTCGCCGTGCTCGGCGAGCGCCCGGCGGCACTGATGCTGGCCATCACGCTGCTCTATGTCTTCCTCGGATGCTTCCTCGAGCCCATCAGCGCCATGTTGATCACCTTGCCGATCGTCCTGCCGCTTGTGGCCAAGGTGGGGCTGGATCCGATCTGGTTCGGCGTCGTCCTGACGAAGCTGCTGGAGTTCGGCATGCTGACGCCACCGGTCGGCCTCAACGTTTTCGTCATCAAAGGCGTGGTCGGCGACCTTATTCCCACTTCGGAGATTTTCCGCGGTGTGTTCTGGTTTCTCCTGATGGACATGGCCGTGCTCACGCTGCTCATCTGCGTGCCCGATATCGTTCTCTTCCTGCCGTTCGTGCTCGGATAAGCCTTCGCGGCTCCAGTGATCGATGACCTGATACGATTCTTAACGGCACTTTACGCCGCTTGGCTCCCCTTATGCGTCGCGCCAGCTAAGCTGATCTTGCCTCGTGGACCGATGGAGACAGCAATGGATCGCAATCATGGATGTTCGCCTCGTCCCGTTGGGATGGATGGGCTTACGAACCGACATGGATGGTCCCCAGGTGAAACCGACCCCGTACGCCGAACCATGGCCAATGCGGTGACGGCTATCCTGCTTCAGGCCGAGGTGATCCGCCGCCACGCAACGGATGATGGCCTGCTGGAGCCTGTGCTTGAAAGCGCCAGCGAGCAGATCACGCTCAACGCCAAGCGAATATGGAACCAAATGGAAGCCACAGTTCTGAAGCCGATGACCTGAAAGGGTCCCGCAGCGGACGATCAGCATAATGCCCGACTTGGCGATGCGAGCCGCAATCCGCAACCAAGCCGGGCCCTCTGCACACGCCACCTTGCTCAAACCTGAGCCCGGCCGCCATCGACGAAGAGCTCGATGCCCGTGACGAAGGTCGAATCGTCAGACGCCAGAAACAGAGCCGCCTTCGCCACCTCCTCGGCGTGCCCCATGCGACCCATTGGGACGGTGCTTTTGAGCGTGCGCCGCGTTTCCTCAGGCAGACTCGCGAAGATATCTGTATCGACCGGGCCGGGACTGAGGACATTCGAACGGATCCGGCGGCCCTTCAGTTCGATGGTCCAGCCGCGCACAAAGTTGCGAACCGCCGCCTTACTCGCTCCGTAGATCCCCAGCCCGGCCGTGCCCTTCATCCCCGCAACAGAACCGGTGAGGATGATAGCGCCCCCATCGTTCAGAAGCGGCAGGGCTTTCTGCACCGTGAAGAGCGTACCCTTGACGTTGACGTCGAAGACCTTGTCAAACTGAGCCTCCGTAATCTCGTCTATCGTCGCGAGTTCACCAACACCCGCGTTGGCTACGACGATGTCCAAAGCTCCTCGCGCGCCAATAATTTCGTAGAGTCGATCCAAATCGTCGAGCTTGGATACATCGCCGTTGACGCCCACAGCGTTCGGCCCGATCGCCTGGACCGCCTCGTCGAGCTCCTTCTGACGACGTCCCATGATGAAGACAAAGGCGCCCTCGGCCGCGAATAGTTTGGCGATCGCAAGGCCAATCCCAGCGTTGCCACCCGTAACGACTGCCGTCTTCCCTGCGAGCTTGCCCATTTGCGCACTCCTCTTCGCTTGAGGTCCAGGGGCCAATCGCGTGTTGCGGCCGCTGCGTCTGGCAGGCACTGCAGGCCGACGGGCAGGGCAAAGGCCAGAAGCTTGCCAAGTAGGCGCTCCACAAAGTCGCCAGGCAACGACTCGTCGAGCCTCGCCCGATATCCAGGGCACGCCGAACCGACACCTTCCATGCCTCGCGCACCCGGTCCACAAGCTCGCGCCTGCGCGCGGGCCTCAGCGCTTTTTTGACAGCGCGTGCTGCAACATCGCCTTGGCGAATGACAGCTCCGCCACAATCCGCTTCAGCTTAGCGTTCTCATCCTCGAACTGGCGCAGACGCCGCATCTCAGACGGCATCAGGCCGGAGCACATCATGAAGCTGTGCGCACCCGCGCCGGGACGAGGTCTCGGCGCGGGTGGCGAGTCGGGCGATCAGGCCGCGAGGTCGAGCACGATGCGGCCTTCAATCTGGCCTTTGTGCATCTTGTCGAAGATGGTGTTGATGTCCTCCAGCCTGGCGGTGGAGACCGTCGCCTTCACCTTGCCGTCGGCCGCGAAATCCAGCGATTCCTGAAGATCGAGGCGGGTGCCGACGATCGAGCCGCGCACCGTGATGCCGTTCAGCACC
>NCHM01000349.1 GCA_002257205.1 Rhizobiales bacterium 24-66-13
GCCGCCGCCTCCCGCTCCGGCGCGGCCGACGACGCCGCCCGGCGCACCGCGTCCCGATTCCGCTCGCCCCGATGCGCCACGCCCCGATGCGCCACGCCCGCCGGGCGCGCGCACCGGTGCCCCGGACGACCGCAAGGGTCCGCCGGATCGCCCGCCGCCGCCTCCGAATGCCGGCCAGCCTGCGCCCCAGAGGCCCTCGCAGGCGGATCGCCCGGACCGCACGCCGGATCGCGCCCCGCCGGCCGAACGCGGCGCGCCAGCGGAGAAGACCGCGCCTCCGCCCGCCCCGCGTGGCGAGGCACCGGAGCGCCCTGCGCAGAAGGAGCGTGAAGCCGCCCCCGAACGCCCCGCCCCGCCGCCGGCCGCCGCCCGCCCGGAACCGCAGCGCGAGCGGCCGCCCCAAGTAGAACGCCCGCCTCAGGCGGAACGGCCGGCAGCGCCGCCCCCGGCCCAGCGGCCCCCTCAGGCCGAACGCCCGCCGCAGGTGGAGCGGCCGGCAGCCGCCCCGCCGCCCGCAAAGCCGCCCCAGGCAGAGCCGGCGCGGCCACGGCCTGCCGGTCCGCCGCCCGCCGCGAAACCGCCGCAAGCCGAGCGGCCCCCCGGTCCTCCCCCTGGCGCAGGGGGTCCGGGTGGTCCTCCTCCTGGCGCGGGTGGTCCGGGTGGCGACAAGGACGGCAAATGAAGAAGGGCCGGGCAAATGCGCCCGGCCCTTCTCCCTTGTGTTCCCTTAAAAACGCAACTGAACGGCCGCTATCCGTTCGTCATGCCCGGCCTTGAGCCGGGTATCCACGTCCAACCGCCGGCGCGTTCTCCGCCTCATCTCGCGTGGACGCCGCACGTGGACACCCGCCTCCTGGACGCCCGCCTGATGGCCGGGACACGCCCGGCCATGACGAAGCTTTCGATCGAACCACCGCCCTGAAGCGAAAAGCTCAGCCCACCGCGGCCTGCGCGTTCACGCTGTTACGCTTCACGGCCAGCTTGTTCAGCGCGGTGATATAGGCCTGCGCCGAGGCGACGAGCGTATCGGGATCGGCGGCACGCGCCGTCACCACCTTGCCGTCTTCCTCCAGCCGCACGGAGACTTCCGCCTGGGCGTCCGTGCCCTCGGTGACGGCATGGACCTGATACAGCTCCAGCTTGGCATGGTGCGGCACCAGGGCCTTGATGGCGTTGAAGGTGGCATCCACCGGGCCGTTGCCCTCGGCTTCCTCGGTCATCACCTTGCCGTCCACCTCCAGCTTCATGGTGGCGCGCTGGGGGCCGTGGGTGCCGGCGATGACGGAGAGCGAGATCAGCTTGGTGCGGTCATAAGCGGCGGCGATGCCGCGATCCACCAGCGCCTCGATGTCCTCGTCATAGACCACCTTCTTGCGGTCGGCGAGATCCTTGAAGCGGGTGAAGGCATCGTTCAGGGCGTTCTCGCCCAATTCGTAGCCCAGCGTCTTCAGCTTGTCGCGGAAGGCGGCGCGGCCGGAATGCTTGCCCATGACCAGCGAGGTCTTGGTGACGCCCACGCTCTCGGGGGTCATGATCTCATAGGTCTGGTTGTGCTTCAGCATGCCGTCCTGATGGATGCCGCTCTCATGCGAGAAGGCGTTCCGCCCGACGATGGCCTTGTTGTACTGCACCGGGAACGAAGTGACGCCCGACACCAGCTTGGAAGCGCGGGTCAGCATCTGCGTCTGCACGCCGGTGGTATAGGGCAGCACGTCGCGGCGCACGGTCAGCGCCATCACCACTTCTTCGAGGGCGGCATTGCCGGCGCGCTCGCCGATGCCGTTGATGGTGCATTCGATCTGCCGCGCGCCGCCTTCCAGGCCGGCCAGCGAATTCGCCACCGCCAGGCCCAGATCATTGTGGCAATGCACGGAGAAGATCGCATTGTCCGCGTTCGGCACCTTTTCCCGCATGGTGCGGAACATGGTGCGGTATTCGTCGGGCGTGGCGTAGCCGACCGTGTCGGGCAGATTGATGGTGGTGGCGCCGGCCTTGATGGCGGCTTCCACGCAGCGGGCGAGATAATCCAGCGGCGTGCGGGTGGCGTCCATGGCCGACCATTCCACGTCTTCCACCAAGTTGCGCGCCTGGGTGACGGTGGCGGTGATGATCTCCAGCACTTCTTCCTGCGTCTTGCGCATCTGGTGTTCCAGATGGATCGGCGAGGTGGAGACGAAGGTGTGGATGCGGCCGCGCCGGGCATGGCGCACCGCTTCGCCGGCGCGGGCGATATCGCCGGGAATGGCGCGGGCGAGGCCGGCGATCACGGCGCGCTTGGAGCGGCGGGCGATCTCGGCCACGGATTCGAAATCGCCGATGGAGGCGATGGGGAAGCCCGCCTCGATGATGTCGACGCCCATTTCATCCAGCAATTCCGCCACCTGGAGCTTTTCTTCCAGGGTCATGGAGGCGCCGGGGCATTGCTCGCCGTCGCGCAAGGTGGTGTCGAAGATGACCACGCGGTCCTTCTCGGAACCGGTGGCGGCGGGCGTCTCGTGATGAGAGGCGTCGGTGTGGGAGGTCATTGGCTCGGTCCTTCTCGGGTCTCGGCCGGCCTCCCGCGCGCATCTGGCGTCTTAAGGGAGGGCGGGCCGCAATTGCGCTGATGTCTCGTTCAGATCCGATCCCCTGAGTGCCCAGGCGCGCAGCGCCCGGCCGGCCCTCAGGGGCGGCTAAGGAGAAGGAGCGCGCGCAGAATGAGAGCGTTTCCCGCCACCCAGGGGGTGCGGGAGGAGGGACCTGCGCAGTTCGTCCGATGTGACGACACGGTTCGCGGCTCGCTCACTCAATGGCTCTCTAACGGCCCTGATAGACGAATTGCGACGGCGGCACAAGGAGGCCGCGCGCGGGCGGCGCTGTTTCGGCGCGATGCCTGCGCCAGAAGGCGCGCTGGGGGAGGCCCACCGAGGGGCGTGCGGTCCACGCCGGGGCCGCGCCGACACAGGACACGTTTCTCCGCGCCGCGTGCCTCATCACTGCCCTTGCCCCGGACCGCGCGAGGCGCCACCCTTCACAGTCTTGAACGGGAGTATGCCATGAAGGCTCGCCTGTCCGCCTGCACCCTCGCCGGGCTGCTTCTCGCCGGGCTGCTTCTTGCCGCCTGTACCACCTCCTCATCCCCGCCGCCCACGATGGCATCGGCCGCCCCTGTGGGAGCCGCCGATTCGACCGCAGGCGCGGCCAGCTGCACCTCGGCCTTGGCGAATTTCATGAAGGTGGTGGATGCGGACGCGGCGAGCGGCAATCTCAACCAAAGCGTCTTCAAGCGGATCTCGTCCGACCTCGCGACGCCCAAGGCCACCTGCGCCGCCGGCAAGGATAGCGAGTCGCGCAACCAGCTCGCCGCCATCCGCGCCCGCTACGGCTATCCGTAGGGCGCGGATGCCGGCCGGATTCATTCGCGCCGAACGTTCGCCCGAAAAAACGGTGTCATCTGCCGGAAAGGCACGGTGAAGCCTCAGTAAACCGCTGTTCGTCCGTGCTAAGCCATTGTTTCACGTGAAACATTTTGGAGAACCAAGGCTTCCCGCCCGCTTGGATAGCGCCCAAAACGCACCGCCGTCCCCGTCGGCTTCGCCGATGCCCCGGGCGCCTGAGTAAGGTCCGGTTGACATCCAGATGCACCCGTCATGGCCGGGCTCGTCCCGGCCATCCACGCCCGGCCGACTGCGCGGATCTTGAAAAGCCGGTTCCAACGGTGGCGCGTGGATGCACGGGTCGAGCCCGTGCATGACGATGCTCTGTTGCGACGGCGTCAAGCCATGAAAGGCGATCGGCCTCAAGGCAGATGATGGCGCAGATAGGTTGCGGCGAAGGATGTGACCTTGTCCGTGATCTGTGTCCGGTCGCGAATTACCACCGCATCGGCAAGTTCCGGCTCGCTTTCCCGGGCGATAAAATCGCGGATGCGGTGGGCGATCTCCTCGCCCGTCATGTCGAACACCAGGCGATGCACCAGGGCGAGCCGCGCGCCATCAAACACCGCGCACCAGCCGCCATCGGCATGGATCAAGGCCGGATCGAGGCCGGTTTCCTCGCGCAATTCCCGCAGGGCGGATTGCTCCAGATCCACCCGTCCGTCCGCCGTGACATCATTGAGGTCGGGCGTGCCGCCGGGAAAAAACACCCGCCCGGCATTGGCCGTGCGCGCTCCCATCTCGCCCATCACGAACGCGCCGTCCTTGCCCTGGAGGGCGCACAAGGCGAAGGCGTTCCAGGCGCCAAGCTCCGGCCAGTCGCGCGCCCGCCACCACAGCAGCGTGGCGAAATCGGTCTCCAAAAAGCGGCCCCGCAGGAGCCCGCCTACGAAGGCGAACTCCCGCAGCACCAGGATGCGGCCGTTCCACAGATGCGGATTGGCCGCGCGCTGGACGGCGAACTCGGCATCAATCTCGGAGCGGTGGGCCTCCGCCTCGGTCCAGACCTCGGCCGCGATCCGAAGATCGAAGCCGGTGAACGGCAACACCGTGCCGAACACGCGATCCGCGACCGGGAGGGCGGTCCCACCCGCCTCCGAACCAGGGCTCACGCCACCGCTTCCAACACCGGATAATCGGTATAGCCCTCGGCGCCGCCGCCATAGAGCGTCTCGCGGTTCATCTCGTTCAGCGGCGCGCGGGTGCGCAGGCGCTCCACCAGGTCCGGGTTGGAGATGAAGGGCCGGCCGAAGGCGATCAGGTCCGCCTTGCCGTCCGCCAGCACCTTTTCCGCAAGCGCGAGGTCATAGCCGTTATTGGTCATCCAGGCACCGGAATAGCGGGCGCGCAGCTGCTCGAAATCGAAGCTCGGATCGACGTCGCGCGGGCCGCCGGTGGCGCCTTCCACCACATGGATATAGACCGGCTTCAGCTTCTCCAGCTCTTCCACCGCATAGTTAAACAGCGCCTGGGGATTGCTGTCGGTCAGGTCGTTCGCCGGGGTGACCGGGGAAATGCGCAGGCCGGTACGCTTGGCACCGATCTCGGCGATGATCGCCGACGTCACTTCCAGCAGCAGGCGGGCGCGGTTCTCGATCGA
>NCHM01000350.1 GCA_002257205.1 Rhizobiales bacterium 24-66-13
GAAGCCGCGCGCCAGGAACACCATGCCATGATCGCGGCGATCGAAGCGCTGGACAGCGATCTCCTGGTGCAATTGTGCCGCAACCACCTCCCCGCCTCCAAGGCGGCGTATCTGCGCGCATTCGGCCAGGTTCCCCGCGACTCCCTCTAGATTCGAGCTTGACCGATATGAGCGAAGACCCCTCCCCCGTCGGCCTGGCCCGCGGGCTCACCAATTACGGCGATCGGGATTTCGCCCGTTACCTCAGGCTCTCCATGGCCAGGTCGATGGGCTATTCCGAGGCGTTGCTGAACAAGCCCGTGGTTGGCATCGCCTCGACTTACAGTGAGTTCAACAATTGCCACCGCAACGTTCCTGAACTCGTGGCGGCGGTGAAGCGCGGCGTGCTCGCGGCCGGCGGCCTGCCCCTGGAATTCCCCACCATCTCGCTGGGCGAGGTGTTCCTCAATCCCACCAGCCTGTTCTTCCGCAACCTCATGTCGATGGACACCGAGGAGATGATCCGTGGCCAGCCCATGGATGCGGTGGTGCTGGTCGGAGGCTGCGACAAGACCGTGCCGGCCCAGCTGATGGGCGCAGTCTCGGCGGGCCTGCCGACGGTGCAATTGGTGACCGGGCCTATGATGACCGGCCGGTGGCGCGGCGAGCGGCTCGGTGCCTGCACGGACTGCCGCCGGTTCTGGGCGAAATACCGCTCCGGCGAGATCGATGACGCGACCATCGGCGAGGTGGAAGGCAATCTCGCCACCACCACCGGCACCTGCGCGGTGATGGGCACCGCCAGCACCATGGCTTCGATCGCCGAGGCCCTGGGCATCATGCTGCCCGGCACCGCCGCAATTCCCGCGGTGCATGCCGACCGCCTCCGCGCCGCCGAGGCCTCGGGCGCCGCCGCGCTGTCACTGGCGCGGGCCGGCATCACCATCCGCGACATCATCACCGCGAAGTCGATTGAAAACGCCATCCGGGTGCTGCTCGCCATCGGCGGGTCCACCAACGGCATCGTTCATCTCACCGCCATCGCCGGGCGCGCCGGGGTAGACATCGACCTCAAGCGCCTGAACGAACTCTCCGACACCACCCCGGTCCTGGTGGATCTGAAGCCCACCGGCCCGTATTACATGGAGGACCTGCACGCCGCCGGTGGCATCGGCGCGGTGTTGCGCGAACTGAAGCCGCTCCTGCACCTCGATTGCATGACCGTGGCGGGCGAGACCCTCGGCGAACGCCTTGCGCCTGCTCCCGCCTTCGTCGACCGCACGGTGGTCAAGGCCCTGGATGCGCCGCTCCAGCCCCAGGGAGGACTGGTGGCGCTGTTCGGCAGCCTCGCCCCGCGCGGTGCGATCCTGAAGCGCGCCGCGGCCGACCCCGCCCTGTTCGAACGGGAGGGACGCGCGGTGGTGTTCACCTCGCTGGAGGATCTCGCCGGACGGATCGACGACCCGGACCTCGACGTCGCGCCCGACGATTTCCTGGTGCTGCAGAATGCCGGGCCGCGCAGTGCATCCGGCATGCCGGAATCCGGCTATCTCCCGATCCCGCAGAAGCTCGCGCGGCTGGGGGTCAAGGACATGGTGCGGATTTCAGATGCGCGCATGAGCGGAACCGCCTACGGCACCATCGTGCTGCATGTCGCCCCCGACGCGGCATCCGGTGGTCCGCTGGGCCTGGTGCGCAACGGCGACCGCATCCGCCTGTCCGTCAAAGCCGGTACCATCGACCTGCTGGTGGATGAGGACGAACTAACGCGCCGCAGGCACGATCACCCCCCCGCACGCCCCGCGCCCCAGCGTGGCTATGCGCGGCTTTACTACCGCGAGGTGCTCCAGGCGGACCAGGGCTGCGACTTCGACTTTCTGCGTCCGGTCCCCGTGGGGGAATAGAACGGCGCCCAAGATCGCGCAGTGCGGCCGAACCTCGTAAAGTCTCAACGCCAAGGCTCCATTTTCGCCTGGGCGATGTGTATTGGCATCGGCCAGGGCATCGCCCTGGTCATGGAGCGGAGGAGCGGAGGAACGGTTCGGCTGGCTGAAGCGTGATGCCGAGACAGGGCTGGATGACGATTCCCAGCCCCTTGCGCACGAACCCAGCCGCGATGGCGACCTGCTCGAAGACAAACTTTGGCTGATAGACCAACCCCTTCTGCAGGAAGACCGCACTGACGTATTCGGTCGCGGTGCTGGCGCTTGACCCGCATATGAGGGGGAGGTTCACAAGATCCTGCATCCTGACGGACCCGCTCGGGAGGATGTCGCAGCCGCTCGGGGCAAGGCCGGGCTGATCCAGTTCACGCGCGCGACCGCGGTCATTTATGTCGCCGAGGGCATCCGCCTGAACTGCGTCGTGCCGGGGCTCATGCAGGCGCCCTTGCTGGACAATCTCGTGCAGAAATACGCGAAGGATGATCCGGAAGCGTTTCTGCCCCGCCGCAACAATCAGATTCCCATGAAGTACATGGGCAGCGGCTGGGACACCGCGCATGCGGTCCTGTTCCTTGCCAATGACGAGAGCTGCTACGTCACCGGAACGGAAAGCATCGTCGATAGCGGGCTGATCGCCGCCACACCCTAGCGCGTTTTCAGCAAAAGTGGAGTCCGGTTTCGCGTTAAGAAAACGCGTCAGAACAAAAGCCTAGAGCACGTTCAGCGAATCGGTATTCGCCGAATGTGCACTAGGCCCCAGCCGTGTTCCAAATGGTTGCTGGAGGGGCCAAGCTTTGAAAATGAGCCTGCTTTACCGCGTCAATGTCCAGAACGAGCGCATCGTCCGCGTCTCCTCCGACGGCACATGTGAGGAGGTTACCTGTTACCAGGACTAGCCCAACGACCTCAAGTTCGGGCGGGGCGGGCCGGACCTATATCGCCGACTATATGCACGGCGTGATGGTGCTCGACCTCGAAACGCGGAAGGTCACGCCACTCATCAAGCGCTATCACGCCGAGCGGTTCCAAGCGCTAATTGGCCTCGCATGCCTCCCACTGCTCACGCATGAAATCGGTGGAGCTGCGGACCACGTCAGAAATCTGCACAAGCTGCTTCGTGAGCGGGCTTGTCTTGCGCCAGACCATGCCGATGGTTCGCGAAGGCTCGGGACTTGCGAAGCGCGCCACGGACACCGATGCCGAGCGCGTCTCCACCGCCACCGCCATTTCCGGTATCAGCGTGATGCCGATGCCGGCGTCCACCATCTGGACCAGGGTGGACAGGGAACTCGCCTCCAGAAAATCGCGCGGCGTCGCGCGTATATCCACATTGCAGAACGACAGGGCCTGATCGCGAAAGCAGTGCCCCTCCTCCAGCAGAAGCAAGCGCATCTCGCGCAGCGCATCGGGGGCGGGCACCGGCTTTCCCTCATCCGCGCCGGGCCGGACCAGGACGAAATTCTCGGTGAACAGGGGGATTTCGACCAGGGCCGGCTCGGAGACGGGCAAGGCGACGATGGCCGTGTCGAGCCGGCCGTCTTCCAGCTCCTGGAGGAGCCTTGGCGTCTGCGTCTCGCGCACATGGATGTCGAGACCTTCGTGCTGGCGGCTCAGCCTGCCGAGGAGGGTTGGAAGCAGATAGGGCGCGACCGTCGGGATCACGCCGATGCGCAGCCGCCCCATCAGCCGGTCGCGGGAGGCGCGCGCCAGATCTCCCAATTCGTCGATGGAGCGCAAAATGTCGCGGATGCGCGGGGCGAACTCCTCCCCGAAGCTGGTCAGCCGAACTTGGCGGGCGCTGCGCTCGAACAGCTCGGTGCCGACCTCCCGCTCCAATTCCTTGATCTGCATCGACAAGGCAGGCTGGGAGATGCCGCAGGCCTCGGCAGCCCGTCGGAAATGGCCATGCCGCGCCAACGCCTCGAAATAGCGGAGCTGCTTGAATGTCAGATTTTTCATAAGCTGAACTTATCACAGCAATCAGTAAATCAGAATTAATCTAATGACAGAGATTTGGTAAGAGGCGTTCGTGTGAAGCTCGGACCGGTCGATTGTCTCGCTTGGCCCGCAGCCTGGATCGGAGGGAAGCATGAACGCGACGACTGAGGAGAGCACGGGCAAATGCCCGGTCGCCCACGGCACCGGCGGGACCCAGAATCGCGACTGGTGGCCGAGCCAGCTGCGTGTGGATCTGCTGAACCAGCACTCCGCCAAGTCCGACCCGCTGGACCCGGCATTCAACTATCGCGAAGAGTTCAAGAAGCTCGATTTTGAGGCGCTGAAGAACGACCTGCGCAAGCTGATGACCGATTCGCAGGATTGGTGGCCGGCGGACTTCGGCAATTATGGCCCGCAGTTCGTTCGCATGTCCTGGCACAGCGCCGGCACCTATCGCCTCGCGGACGGCCGCGGCGGCGGCGGCCGCGGCCAGCAGCGCTTCGCCCCGCTGAACAGCTGGCCGGACAATGTCAATATCGACAAGTCGCGCCGCCTGCTCTGGCCGATCAAGAAGAAGTATGGCCAGAAGATCTCCTGGGCCGACCTGATCATCCTCACCGGCAATGTGGCGCTGGAGACCATGGGCTTCCGCACCTTCGGCTTTGCCGCCGGGCGCGAAGACACCTGGGAGCCGGACCAGGACGTGTTCTGGGGCTCGGAGACCGCCTGGCTCACCCATCGCGCCCTCGACAAATTCGACGCGCCGCTGAGCGCCACCGAGATGGGCCTGATCTACGTCAATCCGGAAGGCCCGAACCGCGACGGTGATCCCCTCTCCGCCGCCGCCTTCATCCGCGAGACCTTCGCCCGCATGGCGATGAACGACGAAGAGACCGTCGCGCTCATCGGCGGCGGCCACACCTTCGGCAAGACCCATGGCGCGGCCCCCGAATCCCACAAGGGACCGGACCCGGAAGCCGCCGAACTGGAAGCTCAGGGCCTCGGTTGGGCCAGCAATTTCGGCACCGGCTTCGGCTCCGACGCCATTGGCAGCGGCCTTGAGGTCACCTGGACCCAGACGCCCGCCCAGTGGAGCAACCACTTCTTCGAGAACCTGTTCAAATATGAATGGGAGCAGACCCGCAGCCCGGCCGG
>NCHM01000351.1 GCA_002257205.1 Rhizobiales bacterium 24-66-13
GATGAAGGCGATGTTGAAATAGGTGTGCGCCCCCGGCAGGCCGGCGAGCATCGGGATGGTGGCCAGGAAGATGGAGACCGCGCCGCGCAACCCCGCCCAGGAGACGAACAGCTTCTCCCGGAGCGAAAATCCGAATGGCCACAGGCACAGGAACACCGTCGCCGGCCGCCCGAGCAGGATCAGGAAGGCGGCGACGCCGAGCCCCGGCAGAATCGAATCGACTAGGCTATGCGGCGAAACCAAGAGGCCGAGCATCACGAACATGACAATCTGGCACAGCCACGTCACCGTATCGTGGAAGCTGGTGATCGCCGCCAGCGCCCGCACCGGGCGGTTTCCCACCACGAGGCCCGCCAGATACACCGCGAGGAAGCCGGAGCCATGCAGCACGGACGTGAAGGCGAAGATCACGATTGCGGAAGCGACCACGAACACTGGATGCAGGCCCGCCGGCAGATCCACCCGATTGATCATGAAGGTGAGCAGGAATCCTCCGGCGACGCCGAACACGATGCCGAGGACCAGTTCCTGCCCCGCCCCGGCCAGGATGTCCCAGCCCGCGTGCGTCGTGCCCGCCATCATCAATTCCACGAGCATGATGGTGAGAAAGACGGCAGCGGGATCGTTGGTGGCCGATTCGATCTCAATCACCGCACCCACCCTGCGGCCGAGGCGCAGCCCTTGGGCCCGCACCAGGAACAGGACGGCCGCGGCATCGGTGGACGCGACGATGGCTCCGACCAGCAAGCCCTCGAGAAAACCGAGGCCCAGCAGCACCATTGCCGCACCGGCCACCAGCGCGGCCGTGATGAACACACCGGCCGTGGACAACAGGAAGGCCGGGCCCAGCGCGCCGCGCATGGTGGTCGCCCGCATGCGCAGGCCACCGTCGAACAGGATCACCGCCAAGGCGGCGGAACCCACGATATAAGTGGCCCCATAATCGCTGAAATGTATTCCGCCCGGGCCATCCTCGCCGGCGAGCACGCCGATCAGAAGGAAGATCAGCAGCAACGGAGCGCCGAAGCGGGCGGCCAGCAGGCTCGACAGCGTGCCGACCACCACCAGGGCCGCGCACACCAACAGCACCAGATTCGATAGGCCGATCACTTCCATCCGTGCCTGAATCCCTGCATTCGTCTCAGTCCTGGGGCATGCAGCGCTTGCCTGTAGCCCGATTGCGACACTGGGCGTATAAAAACCTCATGTGACGCCAAGGCCAACACACCGTGCCGCGGCAGATCAGCCGAAGATGGATACGACCCATGCCGTCAGATTTCGCTGCCCATGCCTTTCTGGTCAGGGCATGCTTGCGTACCGCATCGGGCGCCACCGTACTGGAGCCTGATACTGTCTGTTTCGATCTCGAGCTGGCATTGCAGATCGCCGACGACGATCTTCCCTTCGTTGCGGGGGACGCGGTGTTCGCGCTGGATGCGGCTGGGCAATTGCTGAGCCGGTTTCCCCTGCTGAGCAAGGGCGTTCAGATTGCAGCGCCGCAGCCGGTCGCTTTGGTCTGGCCGACCCCCACCACCAGGAAAGCCACCGCCGCGGCCTGAGGCGTGCGGATCGCCGGTCAGCCGCGATTCGCCATGAAGCGCACCGCTTCGATCGGCGACGTGAAATTGTAGATGCGCACTTTCTTGCTGCCGCAAAGGTCGCAGCGCAGGCTGATCGGCGGGAGCGCCTTGTCGTCTTCGGTTTCCGATGGCTGAAGGCGCGGCATCTCAGAGGAGATGATGGAGCGGCGGCGGCATCTTGGGCATTCGGCACAGATCATTCTGCATTCTAGCGCCAAAGCGGCCTGCAATCATAGCGATCCGCGCGCAACGCGGGAATTGAGGAAGAGGCCGGCCCAGGCTTGCGTCGACAGGGCGTCGCGCAGACCGATCGACTCGAGAAAGCCGGGCACGATCGACCCCTGCGCCTTGGTCACCGCATCAAAATCAAGCACCGTGACCTGTTCGCTTCCGAAAGCCGCCCGGAACGGCGCAAGGCGGGCGTCATAATCCCAGAGCCAGGAATCGTCTTCCATATAATTATATTCATCGCGTTGGATGATGCCGCCCCACATGTGCCTGACTTTTTCGAGCTGCGCGCGATAGGAGGCCATATAGGCCGCCTTTTCCCGCAGGCAGGCGATGATCCGCACCGGCCGGGGCAACGCATCCCGCAGCCACGCGACTTCGTCTTCATGCCGCAGCAGGCACACCCCCTCGGCCGAGAACAGGCAGGTTTGTCCGGCGTGGGCCACACCGAACGACGCAAGCTCCCGCGCCACGGTGCGTCGATAGGTTTCGTCAAAGACCAGCCCGCTGCCGAGGCGAAACGTGGATGGGCGATGCGGGCGCATGGCGGCGGCGTGCAATTCCACATGATTATCGGCCATGTGGCGGCCGGCGTAATAAGCGCATCCCGCCTGCAGCAAGGCTTCGCGCCCGCACCCCAGCACATGCTGAATCGAGGTCGTGCCGGTCTTGTGGAAGCCGATATGGACGATGCTGCCGGCGCGCTGAATCACCTTCGCGGTCTCCGCTCAGGACCGGCTCGCATCCTGGCTTTCGCAGCGGCCCTGTGCACCTTGGGACGCAGCATGCAGATTTGCACGGGAAACCTGTCGTCCGATCAAGAATCCGCGCGGCCCGAATGTGACGGTCCGGAGACGTCGCATTGGCGACCCCGGCAGGGCTCGAACCTGCGACCTGCCGCTTAGAAGGCGGCTGCTCTATCCAGCTGAGCTACGGGGCCGGCGCAGCCGTTCTTCTAACATGAACGCGCTGCGGTTTCGCCCCACGGCGCGCCCTCATCCACCGATGGCGCAGACTTCAATGAGTCCACTGACCCAAGCGGCGGAAGGCAAAATTGTCCGAATAGGCGATCTTGCGCCGCACCGGCTCGTGGGGCTCGAACACCTGGTAGGGAATGGCGCGGCGCTCGGCATAGGCCACCGCTTCTTCCTTGGTCTCGAAGCGCAGATTAATCTGGCTCTTCATATCGGCGGAGCTGGTGTAGCCCATCAGCGGCTCGACCGACCGGGCACGCTCCGGCTCATATTCGAGCACCCAATGCTTGGTCTTGCCGACCCCCGACTGCATCGCATTGCGCGCCGGCTTGAAGATGCGTGCCACCATTGCTCGCTTGCCCCGATGTCTCGCCGGCCCGAAGCCGGAGGCGCGCCCCCGACAGGCCGCGCCGCCGAAAATTGGTAAGTTGAGATGCTTCTAGCGTGGCGCGCTGGCGCTGGCAATGCTGCGCCAGCGCCCCGCCGCCGGCGAAACCGGCAGCGGGGAATTGGTCGTCAGGATCAGGAATTGATCATCTTGAGGCAGGTGGCCGCGGCTTCGGCGGAGGCGCGTGCCGTCCCCTGGTTGATCTGGCCAGACATGACCAGGCTTTTGGTCTGGGAGGTGATGACGGCGCGCGCATCGACGCCGGGCTTGATCTGCGGCGCAGCGGCGGCATAGATCGCCTGCGAATCGGCGGCGAGACCGGCCGCGCATTTGTTGGCCGCGGGGCGATCCGCGAACACCGAGGTGGAGACCAGGCAAAGGCTCAGGGCCGCGATCGTCTTCAAGGTCACAGGCTTCTCCATCGTGATGGCAGGGGGCCGGCTCAGCGGACGCCGACTCGGTTGACTGGCCCGCCGGCATTGACACCATATCCCGGCGCGCCGACACCAACACCAGGCGCGACGCCGACACCCGCCGCGCCGGCGCCAACACCGGGCCGCACTCCGACCCCGGTGCGGTTGGCGACACACCCAGCCGGATAACCGGGCCGGGTGCAATAAACCACGCGGGGCGCGGGGCGCACCACGCAACCGCGAGGAACGCCGGGGCCGCTGCAATAGACGACGGCTTGGCTCGGAGTGGGCACGACCGCACCGGCGGCCAGTGCCAAAACGGCTGCGGAAAGCATGACGGCGAGGCGAGACATGGCTCAACTCCCAGAGAAATCGGGACTAAGGGTTAGGCGTGCCGATCGAGGTTCTCAATGGCGATTCTTGACCCTTCACGGCAATAAATGGGGAAGATTTCCCCGGACATGACTCGCCCCCTGACGCAGGCGTGCTAAACGACGATATTTCTTACTGCTTGTCTCAAACTTGCCGCAGGCCGGAGACCGAGGCGCGGAATGGACGAAAACCAGCGATCCTCTGCGGGCGCGCCAGGCGAAGCGGACTCTGCCGCAACGTTTGACGACGCTTTCATGCACATGGCGGCGCTGCGCCAGCAGCCCGGCTTCGTGATGGCCGTCGATCAGGCCATGCGCGGCCTCTTGGGCATGTATCGCGGCCACCTGCTTCCCAACCGCATTCTCAACGATCGCGGACGTCTGGCGCTCGCCTTGTGCACGCTCTATCTGCACCACGAGCCGGACCGGAACGGCGTGGGGCTTACCGTCACGCGGCTGACCAATCTGTGCCAGGATACCGGCATTTGCAGTCGCGGGCGCGCGAAGGCAATGATCCTGCTGATGCGCTGGGCCGGTTTTCTAGAAGTCGGACGCACGTCGGACATTCGCGCGCCCAGCGGCCGTACGCGTCCCTTGGTGCCCACGCAGCGTCTCGTGGACGAGCAGACTCGGCGCTGGTTGATTTTGAGTGGCGCGCTGGCGCGGCTCGATCCGCTGGGCGGCCTCCTCCTCACCGGGCTTGAAAATCCAGGCTTCTTCGGCGCGCTGATCCGGCAACTGGGCCGGCGCTATGTGGCGGGCATTCGCCTGCTCGACACCGCCCCCGCGATCGCCCTGTTCGCGGACCGGGACGGCGGGTTAATGATGGCTTTCCTCCTGGCCAAGGCAGCGAACGATGCGCTGGCGGCCGGCAGCGAGGCGTCAGCCACTGTATCCATCTCTGCGCTGGCGCGGGGATGCAATGTTTCGCGTGCCCACGTTCTGAAGCTGGTGCGGGAAGCGGAGGCGGAAGGGCTTCTGCGCCGACTTCCGGGGCCGGAAGGCGGGATCTTGGCCACATCCGCGCTGCATGCCGGCATAGAGGATTTCTTCGCCGCCGC
>NCHM01000352.1 GCA_002257205.1 Rhizobiales bacterium 24-66-13
CGACAGCACATGGGTGAGGCCGGACAGGCGCATGCTTTCTTCCACCGCCGGCGCGATGGAGGAGCGATCCCCCGTCACCAGCGCCACGGCGATATCGGCCGCGGCACCGCTCAGCACCAGGCGGATGCGGGCGGCGAGCGCGACCCTAACGCCATGAACCAGGGCTGCGATGCGCACCGCCGCCGGCGGCGCCTGCGCGAGCGCCACAGCTTTCGGTGGCCCGAGGGCAAAGCCCACCGCATCGATGCCGGCGAACCAGGGCGCCCGGCCGAAATCGTGCGCCCCCGCCATGGCCGGCCCGAGGGGCGGCAGCAGGCGCGCGGAAACGCTGATCCCGGCGCCTACGGTGAGCGCCGACCCGCGCGGCAGCGAGAGGCGCACCCACTCGGGTTTGAAATCCAGCCCCTTGGCCTGCGCGGTCTCCACCCGCAGCAGGATGCGGTCGGCGGTGGCGCGTTTTTCCAGATGCTCCACGAACCCGGTCAGCCGCACGCTGCCCGCCGGCGGAATCAGGATCGGCCGGGTGATGCGGGCGGTCTGCAGGCAGGCGAGCGTGAAGCCGCAGGCGAGCGCCGTCGCGCCCGCGAGCACCGCGAAGGAAGAGGCGCGCGCCCGCGCCGCCAGGGTTGCGGTCAGCATCACCGCCGTCAGCAGGAGACATGCGACGAGCGAGGGTTCCTGGTCGGCACCGAAATAGAGCAGGATGCCGGCGGCGAACAGCACCGGCAGCCAGAGCACCAGCCGCCCCGCCTCCGCCTCGGCGCGGATGTCGGCGGCGATGCCGGCGAACAGGCGCGCCCGCAGATCGCCCAAGGCACCGAACGGGCGCGGCGCGGCCTGCCCCGCGCCCCAGACAGCCGCCCGCGCGCCGCGCATCTCTGCGCGCGGTGGTTCGTCCTCGCCGGTGTTTGATGTTCCCGCCATGCCCCCGCGTTCCCCAACGCGCGCGCCTATGCTACACGGGCGCCGCCCGCGCGCCATATGCCGGCGGTGCACACAGCATCCCGGCGGCGCGCCCGCCCCGCTCCAGCCCCCTTTTCGGCGGACCTTCATGTCAGAGATCGTTACGCGCTTTGCTCCTTCTCCCACCGGCTTCCTGCACATCGGCGGCGCCCGCACCGCCTTGTTCAACTGGCTCTACGCCAGGGCGAAGGGCGGCAAGATGCTGCTGCGCATCGAGGACACGGACCGCCAGCGCTCGACGAAGGAAGCCATCGACGCGATCCTCGACGGCCTGACCTGGCTCGGTATCGAATGGGACGGTGACACGGTTTACCAGTTCGCCCGCGTCGCGCGGCATCAGGAAGCGGTGGCGCAGATGCTGGCGCTGGGCAATGCCTATCCCTGCTATGCCAGCGCGGAAGAGCTGGAGGAGATGCGCGAGACCGCGCGCAAGGAGGGCCGCCCGCCGCGCTATGATGGCCGCTGGCGGGATCGCGATCCCGCCGAAGCGCCGAAGGATCGCAAGCCGGTGATCCGCCTGCGCGCGCCGCAGGAGGGCGAGACCGTGATCCACGATCTGGTGCAGGGCACCGTCACCTTCCCGAACAAGGATCTGGACGACCTCGTCCTGCTGCGCTCCGACGGCACGCCCACCTATATGCTGGCCGTGGTGGTGGACGACCATGACATGGGCGTCACCCACATCATCCGCGGCGACGATCATCTCACCAATGCCGCGCGCCAGACCCAGATCTATCGCGCGCTCGGCTGGCCGGTGCCGGAGATGGCCCATATCCCCCTGATCCACGGGCCGGACGGCGCCAAGCTCTCCAAGCGGCATGGCGCGCTCGGCGTCGATGCCTATCGCGCCATGGGATATCTGCCGGCCGCGCTGCGCAATTATCTGGTGCGCCTCGGCTGGAGCCATGGCGACCAGGAGATGTTCTCCACCGCCGAAATGATCGCCTTGTTCGATCTCGACCATGTGGGCCGCTCGGCCGCGCGGTTCGATTTCCAGAAGCTGGAAAACATCAACGGACACTACATCCGCGCCAGCAGCGACGATGAATTGTTCGAAGCCGTCATGGCGCTCATCCCCTATCTGCCGGATGGCGCCGCGCGGCTCGCCAAGATGACGCCGGAGCACAAGGCGCAGCTGCGTGCCGCCATGCCCGGCCTGAAGGAGCGGGCGAAGACGCTGGTGGAATTGCTGGACAATGCCGGCTTCATCTTCGCGGAACGGCCGCTGCCGCTGGAGGAGAAGGCGAGCGCGCTGCTCACCGGCGAGGCGCGTGCCCATCTCGGCGCGCTGCTGCCGGCGCTTGCCGCCGCCGAATGGACCGTGCCGGCCACCGAAGCGGCGGTGCGCGCCTATGCGGAGACGGCGGGCATCAAGCTCGGCGCGGTCGCCCAGCCGCTGCGCGCCGCGCTCACCGGGCGCACCACCTCACCGCCGATCTTCGATGTGCTGTCGGTGCTCGGGCGCGAGGAAAGCCTTGCCCGGCTCAAGGAGCAGGCCGCGTGATCGGCCCGTTTCCGCGCAAGGCGCCGTCGGATACCCCGCCGGCCGGCGCGTGCGAGGTGCATCTTGACCTCAAGGGGCTGAAATGCCCCCTGCCCGCTTTGCGCACCCGCAAGGCGTTGGCGGCCCTCGTGCCGGGAACGCTGCTGATCGTGACCTGCACCGACCCCATGTCGGTCATCGACATTCCCCACATCGCCCAGCAGACGGGCGATGCGTTCGAGGGGCATAAGGTGGAAGCCGGGGTGCTCGAATTCCGCCTGCGCAAGGCTAAGTAATCGCGCCAAGCAAGGTGTGATCGCGGGCCGCGAATCATCGCGGAACCGCTCGACGCAGGGCGCCGCCGCGGCTCAGGCCGGTTGCAGCGCGGTTTCCACCAGGCGCACCCAATAGGACGCGCCGAACGGGATCGCCGCATCGGCAAAATCATAGGCCGGATGGTGCAGGCCGGCGCTCGGTCCGTTGCCCACAAAAATATAGGCACCGGGGCGGGCTTCCAGCATATAGGCGAAATCCTCGGCTGCCATCAGGGGTGGCGCGGCCCCGTTCACCTGCGGCGCGCCGGCCACATCTTCCGCCACGCGCTGGGCGAAGGCGGTTTGGTCCGGATGGTTCACGGTGACGGGATAGCCCTCGACGAACCGCACCTCGGCCTGCGCGCCGAACGCGCCGGCAACCCCTTCCGCGATTTGCTTCACCCGTTCGCGCAATTGCAGGCGCACGGCGGGAGAGAGGCTGCGCAGCGTGCCGGTGAGCTTCGCGCTTGGCGGCAGGACATTGTCCGCCTCGCCGGCGTGGAACATGGCGATGGACACCACGCCCGAGTCCAGCGGGTCCACATTGCGCGCCACCACCTGCTGCAAGGCGGTGACGATGGCGGCGCCGGTCAGCACGACGTCCACGCCCTCATGGGGCTTGGCGGCGTGGGAGCCCTTGCCCTCGATGGTGATTTCGAGATGGTCGGCGGACGCCATGATGGCGCCCTCGCGGATGCCGAAACAGCCCACCGGCAGGCCCGGCAGATTGTGCATGCCGTAGACTTCGTCGATGCCGAACCGCTCCATCAGCCCGTCCTGCACCATGGCGCGACCGCCCGCGCCGCCTTCCTCCGCCGGCTGGAACACCATGATCGCCGTGCCGGCGAAATTGCGCGTCTCGGCCAGATGCCGGGCGGCGCCGAGCAGCATGGTGGTGTGCCCGTCATGGCCGCAGGCGTGCATCTTGCCGGGGGTCTTCGAGGCATAGGGGGCGCCGGTGCGCTCGAGGATCGGCAAGGCATCCATGTCGGCCCGCAGCGCAATGGTGCGCCCCGCTCCGCCATCGCCGCGGATCACGCCCACGACGCCGGTGCGCCCGATGCCCGTGACCACCTCGTCGCAGCCGAACGCGTGCAATTGCGCGGCGACAAAGCCCGAGGTGACAGGCAGATCATATTGCAGCTCCGGAGTTTGGTGGAGTTGCTGGCGCCAGGCGGTGAGTTCGTCCGCCGCATCGGCGAGACGGTTGATGACGGGCATGAAGGGCCTCCTTCTCGGGTGGATGGTGCGCGCGGGCGCGGGATGCGGTCAATACCGCGCGGGGCGGTAATCGGGCGCATACGGGGGGCTGCGCACAGGCAGTTTCCCTTAGCCACCTTGACCCTGCGGCCCGCGCGGCCTAACACCCATGCCCAGTGAGCCCGTAGCTCAGCCGGTAGAGCACGTGACTTTTAATCATGGGGTCTCGGGTTCGAATCCCGACGGGCTCACCATTCACTTCACGCCAGCAGCCTGTCACACCAGCGGCATGGTTTCGCCCAGCGCCGCGCGCGTGGCCTGACGGCGCCTCGTGGTTCGACCCCGACAGAGGGAACCCATCTGTCGCCTACGGGTCGAACCGCAATTCTTTGGTCAACTACGCGACGTGGAGTTCGAGCCGGTCGCGGCCGCTGTTCTTGGCGCGATAGAGCGCTTCGTCGGTATGGCGCATGAAGTCCGCGACGGTGAGATCAGCCGCGTTCCGGGCGGCGCAGATGCCTATGCTCGCAGTGACGGACGTCAGATAGGGATGGATTTCGCTCCAGGGCTCGCGGGCCATGGACGCGCGGATGCGCCGGCCGACCGCGACGGCGCCCTCCGCGGTGGCATCCGGCAGCAGCACCGCGAATTCCTCGCCGCCGAAGCGGGCGGCAAGATCGATCGACTGGCGCACCGCCTCGTGGACGATCGTGGCCGTGCGTCGCAGGCAATTGTCGCCGACCACATGGCCGAAGCGATCATTGACCGATTTGAAATGATCGATATCGATAAGCAGCAGCGAAATCGCGGCCCCCTCGCGGCGGCAGCGTTGCCAGGCTTCCTCAAGCCCGGCGTCGAACCTGCGACGGTTGGGAAGGCCGGTCAGGCCGTCGGTGGCGGCCATCGCGGCGAGATCAGCCAGTGCGCGTTTCAGCACCGAGATGTCGGAATGGGTGAAATAGCCGATGCCGCTCGCGGTGCGGCGCGCGATCACGCGGCGCCAACGCCCGCCCGGCAGCTCGACCTCGAACGGCGCGCCGGCGAAGCGGATATTGTCCAGCACGGACGCATCGACGACGCGGCTCAAACTCCCCGCCTTCGCCCACGCGCGCTTGACGATATCAACCAGTGTCAGCCCGATGATCGGTTCGCCGGGCGCGATGTCGTAGAGCGCCCGGAACTCACTGTTGACGGCGATGATCTTGTCGTTCTGGTCGAGCACCATCGCACCGTCGGCGATGTAATCGAGTAGATCGATGGGAAATTCGTTCCAAACGGCCGGATCCGGTGCGTGGTTGTTGTCATCGGAAAGTTCATGCCAGATTCGGATGCGGCCGCCATCCGGAGTCTGAAGAGATGCCACGCGCAGACGACGACCATTGTGCGTGAAAACGAAGGGCCGTGTCTGATTGCGATGCCGATCCACGCCCTCGTCAATATAGCGCTCTATGTTCAACATCTCTTCTTCAGACAATCTGCCCGCATAAAATCGACGCAAGTTTTCCCTATAGGGCTCGCCAGAATAGACCTGCCCATGATGCTCGGGAAAAAACCGTGTGAATGCAGGATTCCAAAAAATAGTGCGGTCTTCTGAGTCAAAAAGACATACAGCTATATCTATAGTGTCCAGCAATGTTGATATAAAGAAATAACCACTTTGTTCAGACACGGGTATGCTCTAAAAGTTTTCGCTGCGTCCAATATTAGGTCATCCCGTATGGTGGTAACAAGCGCTTCTTTCGTCGCGGTATTATGGTATTGATGTGCTATCACTTTTACGATTTTTAGAAGATATTTCTCCGCAATCCCCGCAAATATGTCCTTTCCATTTGAAGCATTCTCGGTGAAACTCAGGCAAGAAAATGCCATAAGGACATTATGCTTGCCTGCTTTTCCAAAATAACTCCGGTTTGTGACAAAGTATTAACGCGTCGATTCCGAAGCGTCTGCCAGGAGGGCGGCCATTTCTCCGTTCAACCGCTCGGCGAAATGGGAAACCTCCGTGGCGACGCTGCGCGCCTGCATCGCGCCCGAGCGAATCTCTTTCGTCTTGCCGGAAACCTGGGTGATCATCTGGCTCACGGAATGAGTCGTTGCCACCTGCTGTTGAACGCCGGCGGACAGGGCGACAAACACTTGGCTCACCTGCCCGACATTGCCGGAAATATCGCTGACGGCGGTCGCGGCTTCGGTGCTTGTGGCTTGGACCGCTTCCACCTGTGTCCGGATCTCCTTCGTGGCATTGGCGGTCTGCACGGCAAGCGCCTTGACCTCCTGCGCCACGATCGCAAATCCCCGCCCGGCCTCTCCCACGCGCGCCGCCTCGATGGTCGCATTAAGCGCGAGCAGGTTGGTCTGGGCGGCGATCTTCTCGATCAGCGCGGTCACGGCGCCGATGCGCCCCACGCTGTCGGCCAGTCCGCGCACCAA
This sequence comes from Rhizobiales bacterium 24-66-13, assembly GCA_002257205.1. GTDB lineage: Bacteria > Pseudomonadota > Alphaproteobacteria > Rhizobiales > Xanthobacteraceae > NCEH01. The sequence goes on from NCHM01000352.1 coordinate 6,391, forward strand.
AGTGTCGGCGGATGTGGACCGGTCGGCCGCATCCTGCGCCATGGTTGCCGCGTGGTGGATCTGCTTCGAAATTTCGTCGAATGAGGCGGCCATTTCCACGGCCGCGGCGCTGACGGAGGAGGCCGCGCTCTCCGAGCCCTCGCTCAGCTCCAGCAGCGTGTCGCTCTCCGCGCTCATGCTGGTGGCGGTCTGCCGCAGGCCGTCGACCACCTCGGTCACCCCCGCCGCGACTTCGATGCTCTTGGTGATGACCGACCAGGTCAGGATCGGGCCGAGATAGGCGCCGTGCGAATCGTGTGCCGCCGACACCCGCAATTGCAGCGTCTCCGGGCCCACGCGAATCTTCGCCGAATGGGGCAGGTTCTTCGGATCCGCGAGCATCGCGCGCTGATGCTCGGGATGCTTGTGGAAAATGTCGATCGAGGTGCCGACCAGATCATCCGCCTTGATCGGCAAATATTTCTCGATGCGCCGCAGCGTCTCGAGGCTTGCCTTGTTGGCGTAATTGATCTTGAGATCTTCCTTCTCGCACGTCATCACATTGATCGGCAGTTCGTCGATCATATTGAGCAGATGCTCGGCCTTCTGTTTTTGATCCAGAATCTTCGTGACGCGGTTCCAGGTGAGTTGCGCGAAACGATATCTTCCGCGTGCATCCAGGATCGCGTTGATGTTGAGATCGAGCGTCTCGTTGCCGGCGCGGATGACTGTCTGGTACGGCAGCTTGCTGGGATCCTGGACGATCCGGCGGGCGTGCGCGGGCTGCGCGTGAAAGACATCCAGCGAAGATCCGACCACCGAATCGGGCGAAACATGCAGCACGTGCTCGATTTCCCGCAGCAATTCACGGGACTTATGGTTGGCATATTGAATGATGCAGCTGGTCGGATCGCACAGCATGATGGCGAAGGGCAGATGGTCGAGAAATTCCATGCCCGCAAAGTTGGAGCCTGTCGTGCGTGGCATGGCGATAACTTGAGCTTTGGACATTGCGTTTCCTTCTGCCTTGGTCCCCCCAAGCACAGGCCATGACCAATTTGCCATGCCGGGCGAAGTAAGACCGCGCAGCCGCAAAATCCCTTTGAAAGCTTGTGTCTGGCTGACTTTACCGACGCGCGCGCGGAAAACCTGCGATCCGGTGGACACGAGGTGCGCCACCTTCTTCATAAAACTGATTTTATTGATCTTGCTCAAATTTTTGAGGCTAAAAGAAACGGTGCGCTCAGATCGGCACCGCAAGGAATGGGACGGCAAGGAATGGGCATGTCACATCGGCAATTCGCCATATCTCTCGGCATCGCCGCGCTGTTCGCTTCGGGTGCCGCCTTCGCGCAAGGCGAATCACCGGTCGTGGTGAAGCCGATCGCATCCTCGACCACGACCGCGTCGGGCCAGCCGATCCATTTTCCGCCCGGCGACGCGCGTGTCACCTTCTCGGAATATGTGATTGCGCCGGGGGCGCGGCTTCCGGCGCACAAGCACCCCTATCCGCGCTTCGCCTATGTCCTGGCCGGCACGTTGTCGGTGACCGTGGAAGCCACGGCGCAGACCTTCACCTATAAGCCCGGCGACGCCATCATCGAAGTGATCGACCAATGGCATTTCGCGGTCAATGACGGGCCGGAGGCGGTCCGCCTGCTGGTGGTGGACACCTTGCCCGACGGCGCCGCGAGCACGATCATCAAGCAATAGCCGACACGCAGGCTAGAGGGCGCAGCGGGTCTGCGCTGTCAAGCCGTTGGGCGCGCCCCATTCGTTGGACGGCAGGGTGGCGAAGGCGCCGTCGAACACCTGCCGCTGCATGGTGAAGCGCACCGGCTTGCCGTCGGGGTCGAGGTCCACGATCCAGAAATAATCATAGGTCGCCGAAGGCCAACTGGCCGGAACATCCGGCAGCGCGCCAAGGTGCAGCAGCTGGCGCAGCGTCACCTCCTGGCCGGGGTTGGCCGCTTCCAGGGCCGCGTCGGCGATGTGATCGTGCTCCCACACCATCACGACCGTCTGGCCGGTGAAGCGCGGATCGGTCAACACATCGTGCACGGCCTGCTGGGTGCGCGAGGTGACAAGCTGGGTGAAATCCGCCTTGCGGGCGCGCTTCCCCGGATCGCGCCCGCCCGTCTTCGGCTTCTGCTCCGTGGACGCGGCGGCGGGCGCGGAGGGGGGCGGCGCCGGCGGGGCGATTGTGGCGGCCGCCGCCTTCGCGCGCTTCTTGCGCGGGCTGGTGGGGGCCTCGGGAAGGGCGGTATACATCACCACCGGCAAAGCCCAGGTGGCGGCGGCGGGCGCGGCGAGCTCCATGGTGTGCAGCGTCACGGCAAGGATGGCGGCGGGCGCCGTGCCGGCGGGAAACAGGCTGTCCTTCGCGCCCTTGCCGAGATACTGCGCCGCGAGCGCCTGGGCGCGTTCATTGCCCACCGGGCACAGCCGATAGGCATCCTGCTTCTCGCCATGGCGCAGGATGATGATGCGCGCGGGTGCAGCGCTCGCCGGCAGGGCCGCGAAAAATCCCGCGCCGGTGAGGACGAGGGTCAGCAGGCTGCGAAAAGCGAGGCGCGAGAAGCAAAACGCGGCCATGAAACATCCCCCGGTAACGGTCCCGCCGGACCTTACCAAAAGTCGCGGCATCCGCCATGCTCCTGCCATAGCTTGCCAATGTCCCCGCCCTCGCCTATGCGAAGCGACGCCATTGTCGGGGGGTTCCATGCAGAAGGTCTGGTCTTGGGTCGGAGGCGTCGCCATCTG
>NCHM01000353.1 GCA_002257205.1 Rhizobiales bacterium 24-66-13
CTGCACGTAGATGGCGGCGTAGTTGGAGAGGAACAGGCCGTCATAGCGCCCGTCCGGCGAGGTCAGCGCCACGAACTCCAGGATCGAGGTGCCCTTCTGAAGCACCGTGACGCCCTGGGTCGACACCGCCGAAGGCAGCGAGGCCAAGGCGATGGAGACGCGGTTCTGCACCAGCACCTGCGCCATGTTGGGGTCGGTGCCGATGGCGAAGGTCACGACCAGCGTATAGGTGCCGTCGCTGGCCGCCCAGGACTGCATGTACAGCATGTCCTGGACGCCGTTCACCTGCTGCTCGATGGGCAGCGCCACCGTGTCGACGATGGTCTTGGCGCTGGCGCCCGGATAGCTGGTGGTCACGGTGACGGTCGGCGGCACGATATTGGGATATTGCGCCACCGGCAGGCGGATCAGGCAGACAGCGCCGATCAGGACAAAAAGCAGAGCGAGGACGTTGGCAAGGACCGGTCGCTCGATGAAAAAGCGCGAGATCATGTTCGCCGCCTGTGGTTCGAGGGATCGGCCGTCAGTTCTTCGGCGCCGCGGGTGTCGCGGCGGGAGGCGTGGTCGCAGCCGGCGGGGTCGCAGCCGGGGTGGTCGCGGGCGTATTCATCGCCGGCGTGATGGGCTTTTTCTGCGCCGCCGGGGTCATGCTCCCCTTCTCCACCGTGACCTTGGAGCCCGGCACGGCCCGCTGGAGGCCGTTGACGACCACCTGGGTTCCCGCCGTCAGCCCGCCCGCGAGGGCGCGCAAGCCGTTGTCCTGCATCTGCCCGAGGTGAACCACCTGCTCGGCCACTTTGCCGGAGGCATCCACGGTCAGCACATAGCTGCCGCTCTGGTTGGTGCCGATGGCGGCATCATTGACCACCACCATGTCCGTCGCAGAACCCAGCGGCAGGCGCACGCGCGCGAACAGGCCGGGGATCAGCGCGAGGTCGTTATTGTCGAAGATGCCGCGCACCGTGAGCGTGCCGGTGCTGGGATCGACCTGCGGGGAGACATAATCGAGCTTGCCAGCGTGGGGATAGCCCTGCTCGGTCTGCAAGCCGATCTCGACCGGGATGTTGGCGAGGTCGCGCGACACCGATTGCAGGGTCTTGCCCTGCTTGGCGAGGCCTTCCTTGATGTTCAGCACCTGGGTCTCGGAGAGCGAGAACCACACATAGATGGGGTTCACCTCGACGATGGTGGCAAGCTTGGTGGGGCCGCTATAGCCCACCAGCGCGCCGATGTCCTGGAGATGGGCCGTCACCACGCCGTCGAACGGTGCGGTCACCTCGGTATAGCCGAGATTGATCTTGGCGATATCGAGCGCGGCCTGGGCGTTCTGCACGTTCGCCACCGCCTGGTCGCGCTTCGCGCGGGCCTGGTCGAGGGTCGCCTGGGAGGCGAAGTCCTGCTTCGCCAGCTGATTCTGGCGGTTGAACTCGGCTTCGGCCTGGACCTGAAGCGCCTGGTTGGCGGAGAGCGTCGCCTTCGCTTGGTCCAAGGTCGCCTTGTACTGGTCCTGCTCGATCACGAACAGGACGGTGCCCTTCTTCACCAGGGCGCCGTCCTTATATTTGATGTCGGTCAGGAAGCCCTGGACGCGGGCATTGAGGTCCACCGTATTGATCGAGGCGGTGTTGCCGGTGAGTTCGAGATACCGCACCACGGGCTGGGAGGTCGCCTCGGCGACGGTGACGGTGGGCGGCGGCGGGGCGACATAAGTGTTCTTTTCCTCGCAGCCCGCGAGGGCCACGGCGATCACCGGCAGCGCGAGCGCGATCCGGGCCGGAGTTCCAACCATACCCAAGCCTGCGCGCAGGCCAGCATTCAAGCCCACGCGGCAAACACGCGTTACCCGCCCCATCATCGTAAATCCCCCGGGACCTCAATCGTGCGGGATACTACTTAGCACCCTCGGACAAGTCCATGACAGCACGTGCACCGCAGTGCGGGATCGCGGGTTAAATTCGCGATGGCGGTTCCGCGGCGGGAATATCGGTCCGGAAGCGACGCCGTGCGGCCCGCTCTCATTGACAAGCCTGCGACCCGTTCATAAGTCTCCCGTCGTATCCCGGATGGGCACGTGACCCGTAACGGCCTTTCAGCCGGACGTGGGCGCGGTCGGCCCCGGATGAAGCGAATAACAAGCGTGGACTTGCTGGTGCCGCATTGCGCGTGTCGAACAGCGCGTTCATGGACCGGAGGGTCCGGCGGCCCGTCTCCGCCCCTCCGCTACAAGAGACGGGACGGAATAGAGACGTCACGATGCTAGGTGGACTTGCCCGCAAGATCTTCGGCTCCGCGAACGACCGCATGGTCCGCGGATTTCGCCCCATGGTGGCGGCGATCAACGCGCTCGAACCCGAAGTTTCCGCGCTTTCGGACGATCAGCTGCGCGCCCGCACGGCCGAATTCCGCGCCCAGCTCGCCGCCGGCCGGAAGCTGGACGACCTCCTGGTGCCCGCCTTCGCCACCGTGCGCGAGGCGGCCAAGCGCGTGCTCGGCCTGCGCCCGTTCGACGTGCAGTTGATCGGCGGCATGGTGCTGCACAATGGCGACATCGCCGAAATGAAGACCGGCGAGGGCAAGACCCTGGTCGCGACCCTCCCGGTGTATCTCAACGCGCTCGCCGGCAAGGGCGTGCACGTGGTGACGGTGAATGACTACCTCGCCCGCCGCGACGCCGAATGGATGGCGAAGGTCTATAATTTCCTCGGCCTGACCACCGGCATCATCGTCCACGGCCTGGACGACGACCAGCGCCGCGCCGCCTATGCCAGCGACGTGACCTATGCCACCAACAACGAGCTGGGCTTCGACTATCTGCGCGACAATATGAAATACGACCGCGCGCACATGGTGCAGCGCGGGCATTTCTACGCCATCGTCGACGAAGTGGATTCGATCCTCATCGACGAGGCGCGCACGCCGCTCATCATCTCCGGCCCGCTCGACGATCGCTCGGATTTCTACAACACGATCGACACCTACATTCCGCGCCTCGGCAAGGAAGACTATGAGGTGGACGAGAAGCAGCGCACCGTCTCCATGACCGAAGCCGGCATGGAAAAGATGGAGCAGATGCTCTCCGCCGCAGACCTGCTGAAGTCCACCTCGCTCTACGACATCGAGAACGTGTCGGTGGTGCATCACGTCAACCAGGCGTTGCGGGCACACACCCTGTTCCAGCGCGACAAGGACTATATCGTCCGCAACAATGAAGTCGTCATCATCGACGAGTTCACCGGCCGCATGATGCCCGGCCGGCGCTATTCGGAAGGCCTCCACCAGGCGCTGGAAGCCAAGGAGCACGTGCAGGTTCAGCCCGAGAACCAGACGCTCGCCTCCATCACCTTCCAGAATTATTTCCGCCTCTACGAGAAGCTCGGCGGCATGACCGGCACCGCCAATACCGAGGCGGCCGAGTTCGGCGACATCTACAAGCTCGAGGTCGTGGAAGTGCCCACCAACGTCCCCATCGCCCGCAAGGACGATGACGACGAGGTGTATCGCACCGCCCATGAGAAATATGTCGCCATCATCGAGGTGATCAAGGATTGCTCGGAGCGCGGCCAGCCCGTGCTGGTGGGCACCACCTCGATCGAGAAATCCGAATTGCTCGCCGAAATGCTCAAGCAGGCCGGCTTGAAGCAGAAGGACTTTTCCGACCCCGCCGCCTTCAGTGGCCACGGCCATGAGAAGTCGTTCGCGGTGCTGAATGCCCGCTATCACGAGCAGGAAGCCTATATCGTCTCCCAGGCCGGCGTTCCCGGCGCGGTCACCATCGCCACCAACATGGCCGGCCGCGGCACCGACATCCAGCTCGGCGGCAATGTGGACATGCGCGTCGCGCAGGAATTGCAGCACCTGCCCGACGGGCCCGAGCGGGCCGAGGCGGAAGCGCGCATTCGCGCCGAAGTCGCCGAGATGAAGCAGAAGGCGCTGGCCGCCGGCGGCCTGTGCGTGCTCGGCACCGAGCGTCACGAAAGCCGCCGCATCGACAACCAGCTGCGCGGCCGCTCCGGGCGCCAGGGCGACCCCGGCCGCTCCAAATTCTTCCTGTCCCTCGACGACGATTTGATGCGCATCTTCGGGTCCGACCGTCTGGACGGCATGCTCCAGAAGCTCGGCCTGAAGGAAGGCGAGGCCATCATCCATTCCTGGATCAACAAGGCGTTGGAGAAGGCCCAGCAGAAGGTCGAGGCGCGCAATTACGACATGCGCAAGAACGTCCTGAAATATGACGACGTTCTCAACGACCAGCGCAAGGTGGTGTTCGAGCAGCGGCTCGATTTGATGAACGACGCCGATATCGCCGAGACCGTGGAGGACATGCGCCACTCGGTCATCACCGACCTCGTCGCCAAATACATCCCGGAAAATTCCTATCCCGAGCAATGGGATGTGAAGGGCCTGGACTTCGCCGTGCGCGACGTGCTGACCCTCGATTTGCCGGTGGAAGCCTGGGCGCAGGAAGAAGGCATCGCCGGCCCGGAAGTCACCGAACGCATCATCCGCCGCGCCGACGAATGGATGGCGGGCAAGGCCGGCCAATATGGCCCGGACCTCATGCGCTATATCGAGAAGTCGATCCTGTTGCAGACGCTGGACCATCTGTGGCGCGAGCACATCGGCATGCTGGACCATCTGCGCCAGGTGGTGGGCCTGCGCGGCTATGCCCAGCGCGACCCGCTGAACGAATACAAGTCGGAAGCCTTCCAGCTGTTCTCCGCCCTGCTGGGGCGCCTGCGCGAGATCGTCACCTCGCAGCTGATGCGGGTGGAGATCGTCACCTCCCCGCCGCCGGAAGAGGCGCTTCCGCCCATGGAAGCGCACCATATCGACGCCACCACGGGCGAGGATGAATTCTCCGCCTCCGCCGCCGCCATCGGCACCCGGCCCCGGCCGGACGTGGCGGGCGACATCGCGGTCGCCGCGCGCGATCCGAACGATCCCTCCACCTGGGGCAAGGTG
>NCHM01000354.1 GCA_002257205.1 Rhizobiales bacterium 24-66-13
ACGAAGGCATAGAGGCCGACCTTGCCGCCGAGTGTCTGGAAATCCGCCATGTGCACGTCGCTCACCGCCGGATGGGCCAGCAGCGCCTCGGCGATGCGCGGCCCCACCTGCGTCACGCGCGGCCCGCGTCCTTCAGTATCTGAATAGGACATGAGCCGGCGGGTCACGAAGCGATAGACCCGCTTGCCGGTGGCCATCCACACGCGGGCAAAGCCGCTCTTGGTGGCCAGCATCTTGCGCTCGCGCGCGGTGAGCGCGTCGGGGCAATAGGTGCGCTTGTGCTTCAGCAGGTGGCGCACGTCCTCATAGGCGAGGATGCGGCCCAGCCGCGAGCGGCGCGATATGGGCAGCGCCAGCTGGAAATCCATCAGCCAGGCCTCGCCATCCGCGCCGCGCAGCCAGTTCTGCTGCTTGGCGAGGTCGTTATGGGCGAAACCCGCAGCATGCAGCGTGCGCAGCGCCGCCTTGGCGGACCGGAAGAATCCGAGATCGCCATAGGGCCGCGCGATTTGCAGCGGCGCCCCCTCGATCCACCCGCGCACCAGGAAGCGACGCCCCACCGCCAGAAGGGGCGTGGTGACGCCCGTGGCGCTGACGCGTTCCAGGGCCTTCACCTCGCCGGCGGCGAGACGCGCGGCGATCGGAAAGAACCAGGGCGAGACTGCATTCCACCGACGCAGAACGGCGGGATGTTCCGCGCCTGACTGGTCGATCCAGGTGCCGCGCTCGACGGTCGAGAATACGTCGCGCTTGAGCACGGTATCCACGGTGAAGCGGGCGAGGTCGGCCTTGTGCTCGACCGGGGTGAAAGGGCGCAGGTGCCTGGGCATGTGCGCCTCTTAAGCCGCCTCGGCCGGGCTGTCGAGCCAGGCATCCAGGTCCGCGAGCGCGCGCGCGGCGATGGCGTGCTTTTTCGCCAAGGTCTTTTCCGTGCTGCGCAGACGCTTTCCGTCCTCCCCCTTGGGATTGATTTCAAGCGGAGGGAACAGGCCGAAATTGATGTTCATGGGCTGGAACGAGCGTGGGCCGGAGTCGATGGTCTCGATATGGCCGCCGGTAATATGGGCGAGCAGCGCCCCATGGGCCGTGGTCAGTGGCGGCAGGCTCAGTTCCTCCCCCCGCCGCTCAGCTGCGGCAAAGCGTCCAGCCAGCAGGCCGACGGCCGCGCTTTCCACATAGCCTTCGCAGCCGGTGATCTGGCCGGCGAAGCGCAAGCGCGGATCGGCCTTCAGGCGCAGCGTGCCGTCCAGCAGGCGCGGCGAATTGAGATAAGTGTTGCGGTGCAGGCCGCCGAGGCGGGCGAACTCGGCATTCTCCAGTCCGGGAATGGTGCGGAACACCCGCACCTGCTCGCCGTGCTTCAGCTTGGTCTGGAAGCCCACCATATTATAGAGCGTGCCGAGCTTATTATCCTGGCGCAGCTGGATGATGGCATGGGCCTTCACGTCCGGCGCATTGGGATTGGTCAGGCCGACCGGCTTCATCGGGCCGAAGCGTAGGGTCTCGCGCCCGCGTTCTGCCATCACCTCGATGAGCAAGCAGCCGTCGAAATAGGGCGTCTTGGCTTCGAAATCGCGGAGCGGTGCCTTCTCTCCGGCCAGCAGGGCGTCGATGAAGGCCTCGTACTGGTCCTTGTCGAGCGGGCAATTGATATAGTCGGCGCCCGTGCCGCCGGGGCCAACCTTGTCGTATCGCGACTGGAACCAGGCCTTGCTCATGTCGATGCTGTCGAAATGAACGATCGGCGCGATGGCGTCGAAGAAGGCGAGGGCGGTTTCCCCGGTCAGCTCCAGCACCGATTGCGCCAGAGCCGGCGAGGTGAGGGGGCCGGTGGCGATGATCACCTTGTCCCACTCCGAGGGCGGCAGGCCGGCGATTTCCTCGCGGCGGATTTCCACCAGCGGATGGGATTCGAGCGCCGCCGTCACCGCTTCCGCAAAACCCACACGGTCCACGGCGAGCGCGCCGCCCGCCGGCACCTGATTGGCGTCCGCGCATTGCAGGATCAGCGAGCCGGCGCGGCGCATCTCCGCATGCAGCACGCCCACGGCATTGCCCTTGGGATCGTCCGAGCGAAAGGAATTGGAGCACACCAATTCCGCCAGGGCCTGCGTGTGATGCGCTTCCGTGGTGCGCACCGGGCGCATTTCGTGCAGCACCACCGGCACCCCGCGCGTCGCCAGTTGCCACGCCGCTTCCGAGCCGGCGAGGCCGCCACCGATCACATGCACCACGCGTTGTTCCGTCATGAGCCGTCCTGAAACCGGGCAAAGCATCCCGGTGCGGGGCCGCCTGAAGCGCGCCCGAAAAGCCGATCTGGCTCAATGCCCGAACATGGCGGCGGCTTCAAGATGCGCGCACGCGTCATCCCTCCGCGACGTCGCCGGAATGGGGGAAAAACACCCCTCAAACGAAAAAGGCCCCCGAATCGGGGGCCCTTGTCGTCCGTCTAGGCGGACGGATCAGGCGGCGAGGGACGCCTGACGCGCGATAGAACGGATTTCCGAGCGGCTGACATTGATATCGCCGAGCGCGCGGTCATCGAGCTGGGACAGTTCGGCAACCGTACGATTATAAGCCTGCCAACGGCGAACCTGGCGGGCAAGAAGACCCCAAAGCAACATGATTTCTCTCCTTTGTGCGGCCGGCACTTTCGTGCTCCGCATCGTTGGGGAAGAGATAAGCCTGTTCGGAGCCATAGCCAATGCATGTTGCCGCAACGCAGCATTGCGACAATCGCATATAATTTATACCAGCTGATAACTTTTGTGGCAGGCGCATGGCTAGAAATGCCCAACTCCAAGGCTTTTCGCGGGGGGGGGGCCAATCGACGATCGCGTGCACCCGCCGGTTCGCCCGGAGGGTAAAGCGCGCCCAACCGCCCACCGCCGTTGCACTGCATCATTGCGCCGGCGGGATGCAGCCCGACCTTGATCTTAGCTGGGAAAACCGGTGGCGGCTTACTCCGCCGCCGCCTGCCGCCGGCCGCGCCTGACCTTCGGCGGCAGCGCCGGAACCTTGGATTTCATGGGGCGCCGCGCCAGAACCTCCGCCAGGAAGGCGCCCGTGTGGGACCGTTTCGAGCGGGCGATTTCCTCGGGCGGACCCACCGCCACGATTTCACCGCCGCCGTCTCCGCCCTCCGGGCCGATGTCGATCACCCAGTCGGCGGTCTTGATGACCTCGAGATTGTGCTCGATCACTGCCACGGTGTTGCCCTGCTCCACCAGTTCGTGGAGCACCTCCAGCAACTTCGCCACATCGTGGAAGTGCAGGCCGGTGGTGGGCTCGTCCAGGATATAGAGCGTGCGCCCCGTGGCGCGCTTGGACAATTCCTTGGCCAGCTTCACCCGCTGCGCCTCGCCGCCCGAAAGCGTATTGGCCTGCTGGCCGACCTTGATATAGCCGAGCCCGACCCGCGAGAGCGTCTCCAGCTTCTCGCGCACGCTCGGCACCGCCTTGAAGAAATCGGCGCCCTCGTCCACCGTCATATCGAGCACGTCGGCGATGGATTTGTCCTTGAAGGTGACTTCCAGCGTTTCGCGATTGTAGCGCTTGCCCTTGCAGATGTCGCAGGTCACGTACACGTCGGGCAAAAAGTGCATCTCGATCTTGATGACGCCGTCGCCCTGGCAGGCCTCGCAGCGCCCGCCCTTGACGTTGAAGGAGAAGCGGCCCGGTCCATAGCCGCGCGCCTTGGCCTCCGGCAGGCCGGAGAACCATTCGCGCATAGGCGTGAAGGCGCCGGTATAGGTGGCGGGATTGGATCGCGGCGTGCGGCCGATGGGCGACTGGTCGATGTCGATGACCTTGTCGAGATGCTCCAGCCCTTCCAGCCTGTCGAACGGGGCCGGCGCTTCGCTCGCATTGTTCAGCCGCCGCGCCACGGCCTTGTATAAGGTGTCGATCAGCAGCGTGGATTTGCCCCCGCCCGAAACACCGGTCACGCACGTGAACAGGCCGAGCGGAATTTCCGCCCGCACATTCTTCAGATTGTTGCCGCGCGCGCCGCTCACCGCCAGCATCTTGCGTGGGTTCGGCTGGCGGCGCGTCGGCACGCCCACGGACAGGGCGCCGGTGAGGTATTGCCCGGTCAGCGAATTGGGGTCGGCCATCACCTGCGCCGGCGTGCCCTGAGAAACGATGCGCCCGCCGTGCACCCCGGCGCCGGGACCGACATCGACGACATAATCGGCAGCGAGGATGGCATCCTCGTCATGCTCGACCACGATCACGGTATTGCCCAGCTCCCGCAGGCGCTTCAGCGTCTCGAGCAGGCGCGCGTTGTCGCGCTGGTGCAGGCCGATGGACGGCTCGTCCAGCACATAGAGCACGCCGGAGAGGCCGGAACCGATCTGGGACGCAAGGCGGATGCGCTGGCTTTCCCCACCGGAAAGCGTGCCGGAGGAACGGGCGAGGGTGAGATATTCCAGCCCCACGTCCATCAAGAAGCGCAGCCGGTCGCGGATCTCCTTGAGGATCCGCACCGCGATCTCGTTCTGCTTCGCGGTCAGCAAGGCGGGCAGCGCCTCGAACCAGGCGCTCGCGGCGCGCACGGACAGCGCGCCAGCCTCGCCGGCATGCATGCCGCCGACCTTCACCGCCAAAGCCTCCGGCTTCAGGCGATAGCCGTGGCAGACCGCGCAGGGCACGGTGGAGAAATATTTCGAAATCTCCTCGCGCGCCCAGTCGCTTTCGGTTTCCTTCCAGCGCCGGTCGAGATTGCGCACGATGCCTTCGAAGGTCTTGTGGGTCTCGTAGGCGCGCAGGCCGTCGTCATAGGCGAAGGCGATCTGCTCCTCGCCGGAGCCGTAGAGAATCACGTCGCGTGCCTTTTCCGGCAGGTCGGCGAATGGCACCGTGAGCTTG
>NCHM01000355.1 GCA_002257205.1 Rhizobiales bacterium 24-66-13
GCGGAAGCCCTGCACCTGATAGGGCACGCTGACCGAGCGGAAATCCGAGCCGAACAGCATGAGCGCGGCATTTTCCAGCACGATCAGCAGGCCGACCGTGAGGAACACCTGGGCCGCCGGCGGCGCCTTCAGCACGCGGGCGATCAGCAGGCGCTGGACCAGATAGCCGATGCCGAACACCACGATGAAGGACAGGACCGAGCCGAGCAGCGGGTCGAGCCCCAGATAGCGCCAGGCGAACCACGCCACATACATGCCGAGCATCAAAAATTCGGCCTGGGCGAAATTGACGACGCCCAGCACGCCGAACACGAGGGACAGGCCCGTGGCGATGACGCCATAGACCCCGCCCAGAAGGATGCCGTCGATCAAGGCTTGCAGCATGATGCACCTGAAGGGAAGGCTGGAGGGGAAGGGAACGAACGCCCCCTCCAGCGGGAGGAGGCGCAGCGGTGCGACTGCGGCTCAGGGCACCGGCTTGCCGGCCCAAACCGGCTTCTGCTTCGCCGCCTTCGGGGGATAGACGGTGACCGGCTCATCGCCGCGCCATTGCACCATGATGGGGAAGGCCGAGGCATTGAGGCCGTTGGCGTCGAACTTCACGCAGCCGCCCGGCACGCCGCGCGCGAAGCCGGCGCAATAATCCAGGGTGGCGAGCGCATCGCGGATCTTCTCGGGGTCCTTGGACTTGGCCTTCTCGATGGCCTGCACCACCGCATCCAAAGCCGCCGCATGGATCAGCGCCTCATGGGTGATGAAGGTGCCGTACTTTTCCTTGTACTTGGCGGCGAGCTCCGGGATCAGGTCGCCCGAGGCGGCGGCCACCGACAGCACGCCTTCGGCATATTCACCGAGGCCCTTCTTGAAGTCGGGAATGATGTAGCCGGCCGCGCCGCCCACCACCGGGATGTCGATCTGCTGCTGCCGCAGCGCGCGGATGATCTGCAGGCCGTCATTGAGATAGGAGACCGGGAAGGCCATCTGCGCGCCGGATGCCCGCAGCTTGTTCACCAGTGGGGATACATCGGTGATGCCGAGGGGATAGGCCTCGTCCAGCACCACCTGAACGCCCGCCTGCTTGGCCGCTTCACGCAGGCCCTTGGCCTGGGCGGTGCCATAGGCGGTGTCCTCATAGAGGATGGCGACCTTGTCGATCTTCTCGCCCGCCGCCTTGGCGATCGCGGTCGCGTAATCAAACTGCGCCGCGCCGAACACCGTGCCCTTGGGCGAGACCTGGAACACGTATTTATAACCGCGTCCGGTGATCTGGTCGGCGAAGGCGAAGGTCACGAGCGGGATGCCGGCGCGCTCGGTTACCTCGGACGCCGCAAGCGTGGTGGAGGAGACGAAAGCCCCGATCACCGCGCTGACATTGTTCTGGGAAATCAGGCGCTGCGTTGCGGCGGCCGCCGTCGCGGGGGTCGGCACATCGGCCGTAACGAGGCTGATCTTCGCCCCGCCCAGCGCCTTGATGCCACCCGCCGCATTGATCATTTCGGCGGCCAGCTCGGTGCCCCGCTGCGAGCCGATGCCGAATTGCGCATTGGGACCGCTGAGCGGCTGGATGACGCCGATCACCACGTCTTCCGCAGCTGCCGCCCGCTGCACCGCGGCTGCGCCACACACTGCCAGCCCCATGACGCCGGCAAGGACGATGCGCCGACCAACGATCGCTTGGAACATGATGTTCACCTCCCAGGAGGGGCCGAGACGGTCCCGATATCGGTGACCGTATGTCATGTCGGGATTTTTCGTCAATCTAGATAACCCGTCGAAAATGCGGCACACCTGCTCAAGAATCTATCAAACGATAATAAGTTATTGATTTTTAATGTTTTAATATGCCTATAAAATTATCATACGGCCCATTTTTAGACCCGATATTACGTGTCGAAGTTTTTCGACCAATATCGATGGGCGCGATATATCGCCAAATTCTCGCCAAAGCGCCCATCCGCGGCGTCATGGCAGATCATGTCGTATTTTTTCGACTTAAATTTTTCGCTGAAGATTCAGTGCAGTTGCCTATTACGAGTGCCTATCTGGCATTTCACCGCATTTTTTGTCGGAAAAAATTGACAACTACCAGACTTCGTTTTCATTCTATGCCCGCCTTCAAAAAAGACGGGAACCATGCACATGCGCGACATCTGGAGCGGGAGCCGGGCGGCAGCGTTCGCCGCCGGCGTCTCCCTGGCCTTGCTCACCCCCGCCGCCGCACAGGAAAGCGTGAAGATCGGCGTCGTCCTGCCGCTCAGCGGTCCGAACGCCCAGTTCGGGGTCAACAGCCGCAACGGCATCGAAATGGCGGCCGACGCCATCAATGCCGCCGGCGGCCTCAAGGGGCTGGGCGGCGCGAAGATCGAACTGGTCTATGCCGACGTGCCGAGCCCGGCGTCGGCGGCCGCGGCCACCCAGCGCCTGCTCAGCCAGGACAAGGTAGTGGGCATGCTCGGCGCCTTCGTCTCATCGGTGACGCTCGCCGCCTCGGAGGTCACGGAGCGCGCCGGCATCCCCATGATTACCCATTCCTTCGCCGACCAGATCACGTCGCGCGGCTACAAATACATCTTCCAGGTCTCGGCCAAGGCGACCACCTACGGACAGGCGCAATTCGATTATGCCGCCGCGCTGGCGAAGAAGGCGGGCGCGCCGGTGACCAAGGTCGCCATTTTCTATGAGGACACCGCCTATGGCACCGCCCAGGCCAAGGGCCTGCGCGAGGCCGCGAACAAGGCCGGCATCCCGCTCGTGGTGGACGAGGCCTATCCCCTCGGCATCACGGATGTCTCCCCGCTGATCAACAAGCTGCGCGCATCAGGGGCGGACATCGTCTTCCCCGTCTCCTATTTCAACGATGCGCTCCAGATCATCCGCGCCATGCGCCAGCAGAAAATCGAGATGCCCATCGTCGGCGGCGCCGCCGGATACATCATCCCCGACTTCGCCAAGGGCCTCGGCGAATATGCCGACGGCGTGTTCTCCATCGCCCCGGCGAATTACGATCTCGCCCCGGCGCTCGCCGCCAAATACAAGGAAAAGTACGGGACCTTCATGACCCACGAAGTCATCATGTATGGCGCCGCGCTCGAACACATGGCCAAAGCCATCGACACCGCCAGGTCACGCGATCCCGACAAGATCCGCGATGCCATCGCTGCCTTGAAGCTGTGCGGCGAGGGCTTCGCCAAGGGCATTCCCGGCGGCTGCACCGCCTTCGATGCCACCGGCCTTTCCTCGACCGCCTATCCCATCTTCGTGGAATGGCGGGGCGCCGATCTCGTGACGGTCTATCCCTTCGAGACCGCCAAGGCGGCCGCGCGCTGGAACGGCAAAACGCTTAACTGATACCCTCCTCTCGACTGATACCTTGCGACCGCGACGCGTCGAGGCGCCGCGGTCGCAGCCTTTGCCCGTACTTGCCCCGTCCCGCGAGCCCGCCATGGTTTTCCACATCACCTATCCGCGCATCGTCCCGGAACGCCGCCCGCCCGGCCACGAGCCGGCGGCGCCGCGCTATTCCCTGCGCTGGAGCGAACCCGTCGGGCTGATGGTGAGCGATTATTTCGCGCTCCAGGGTGAAGAGCTCAGTTGGGCGGAGCAGGCGGACTTCTTCGCCCGCCTCACCGCCACCTTCGACGTGGACGGCCCATGCGCGCACGAAATCATGCGCACCACCGACGAGACCGGCGCGGTCAATGCCATCCTGGTCGCCTATTGGCTGGACGCGACGGCCCATGCGCGCTGGAGCGCGAATTCGCCCTTCATGGCCTGGTTCCGCGATCCCGCCCGGCGCGCCGGGCCGCGCGGCCTGTGGCGCGAGACCATCCGCGTGCCCTATGACCGGCACGAGACCATCTATTCGGCCCCGAACTATCCCATCGGCCTTGCCCGCACGCCGGGCGCCACGATCCAGCCCATCACCATGAACGGCTATTTCGGCGCCGCGCGCGACCGCATGCCGGTGTCCGCCATCGATCCGCTGGACAGCCCCTTTGGGGAGGGCATGCCGGCGCGCCGCACGCCGGCGAGCCTCGGCCGCCGCCTGCGGGTGACCTCATCCCACAATATGATCGCCATCCGCTCCGGCCAATATTGGGAAGGCGCGGGCAACGAACAGACCGCCGATTATCACGACAATCTCCAGCCCAAGCTGATGCGCGGCATGGGCCATCTCGTGGCCAATCCGGTCGAGACCGGCACCCTGTCGCTGCGGGTGATGACCAATCTCGATCCGGAGGGGGCGCCGCGCAAGGAAACCTCCGTGCACGGCTATTTCATCTCGCTGGAGCATCTGGAGCGCTGGGCGAAATCCCACGAGACCCATCTCGACATCTATCGCCACGCCATCGCGATGAACCGCCTCCACAAGGAGAAGCGGGAGGTCGTCACCTGGCACGAGGTGTTCGCCCTGCTGGAGGGCGCGCACATGGAATATGTGAACTGCCATCCCGCCACCGGCCTGCTGCCCTATTTCGAGGCCGTCGACCTCGGCCCCGCCGCCGCCTGACGGTACGGACCTTGGAGCCGCCAAACGGGATCGGCGTCTTCGGATCGGCGTCTTGGGAAGGTCGTCCGGCTCATGTATCGTCCCCAGGTTCGCGGAGGGTTGCGTCATGAGCTTGAATCGTCGGCTGTTTCTTTCCGGCGCGGCGGTCGCGCCGATGGCCCTCGCCACGCCGGCGCTCTCCTCGTCCGCCTCTGCCACCCCCGCAACACCCAAGGGTGCCGTGCCCGAGGGCGTGCGCGCCGGATTGCGGCAGCTCGAGAAGATCCCGGCCACGAAGAGCGCCCTCATCGTGTGCGAGGGACCGGGCCAGAGCTGGCGCGACGAACGCGACCCGCAGGTCCCGCTGTTCATCGGCAGC
>NCHM01000356.1 GCA_002257205.1 Rhizobiales bacterium 24-66-13
GATCTGGTAGGAGGAGCATTCCACCACATGCACCCGCGCCACCCCCTTGGGCGGGGCGAGCGAAAGGATGGCGGTGCCGATATTGCCGCCCATCTGCACATCGCGTCCGCCCACCGCCAGCAGATGGGAGATCAGCGCCGTGGTGGTGGATTTGCCGTTGGTACCGGTGATGGCGACGAACGGGGAATGGCGCGCGATGGCCCGCCGCTCGCGGCAGAACAATTCGATGTCGCCGATCACCTCCACGCCCGCCGCCTTGGCCAAGTCCACCGACCAATGGGGCGCGGGATGGGTGAGCGGCACGCCGGGGGAGAGCACCAGAGCCGAAAGGCCGGACCAGTCGACGGCATGCAGATCCTGCACCGGAATGCCGTGCGCGGCCGCCTTCTCGCGGCCCGCCGCGCCGTCGTCCCAGGCGATGACGCGGGCGCCGCCCTCCAGCAGCGCAAGCGCGGTGGCGAGGCCGGAGCCGCCGAGCCCGAGCACGGCGACGCTGCGATCCTTGAAACAGGTAACGGGAATCATGGAAGGGCAACCTGACGAAAACGTGCCGTCAGCACTAGACCCCGGCAGCCCGCGAGGGAAGCCGCCGAGATGACGCGCCGGCTCATTGCCGCGCGTTTTGCATGCGCCTCAGCGCAGCTTGAGGGTGGCGAGGCCGAGCAGGGCGAGCACCACGGCGACGATCCAGAAGCGGATCACCACCTGGGATTCGGTCCAGCCCAATTGCTCGAAATGATGGTGGATGGGCGCCATGCGGAACACCCTCTTGCCCGTGAGGCGAAACGAAATCACCTGCACGATCACCGAGATCGCCTCCAGCACGAACAGCCCGCCGATCACCGCCAGCACGATTTCATGCTTGGTCGCCACCGCCACCGTTCCGAGCAGGCCGCCCAGCGCCAGCGAGCCGGTGTCGCCCATGAAGATCTGCGCGGGCGGCGCATTGAACCACAGGAAGCCCAGCCCCGCCCCGATGATGGCTCCGCAGATCACCGCCAGTTCGCCGACGCCGGCGACATAATGGATCTGCAGATAATCCGCGAACAGCACGTTGCCGGAGAGATAGGCGATGACGCCGAACGAGCCGGCGGCAATCATCACCGGCACGATGGCCAGTCCATCGAGCCCGTCGGTCAGGTTCACCGCATTGCCGGCGGCGACGATCACGAAGCCGCCGAACAGCACGAAAAACCAGCCGAGATCCAGCAGCAGGTCCTTGAAGAAGGGGAAGGCGACCGACGTCGAGAGCCCGGACTTGCCGGCATGGACGATGGCGATCACCGCCAGCCCGCCGATCAGCGCCTCGGCCGCGAGCCGCGCCTTGCCGGAAAAGCCGGCGTGGGTCTGCTTGGTGACTTTGAGATAATCATCATAAAAGCCGATCACCCCGAACCCCGCCGTCACCGCCAGCACCGCCCAGACATAGGGATTGGAGAGGTTCGCCCACAAAAGCACGGCGACCATCAGGCCGGAGAGGATCATCAGCCCGCCCATGGTGGGCGTGCCTTTCTTGAGCAGATGGGATTGCGGCCCGTCGGAGCGGATCGGCTGCCCCTTGCCCTGCTTGAGGCGCAAGGTGGAGATGATGGACGGCCCGAACAGGAACACGAACAGCAGCGCCGTCACGATCGCCCCGCCGGTGCGGAAGGTGATGTAGCGGAAGACGTTCAGGCCGGGGAAGAGGTCGTGCAGCTGCGAGAGCCATTGAAGCATTTAACTATCCTTCGAGCAGCGCCTCGTCGGGCGTGCGGAAGCGTTCGGCCAGGGATTTCACCAGCGGCCCCATGCGGCTGCCGTTGGATCCCTTGACCATCAACGTGTCGCCGGAGCGGATGGCGGAAGACAGGAGCTTGGTCAAGGCCTCGGCGTTCGGCGCATAGCCGCCCCGCATATTCGAGGGGAGTGCGCCCCACAAGTCGTGCATCAGCGGCCCGGAGGCAAAAACGAGGTCGATGCCGGCCGCCCGCAGCGGGGCGGCAAGCTCGCGATGATGGAGCGGGCCGTCGGTGCCCAGCTCCAGCATGTCGCCCAGAACCGCGATGCGCCGGCCGCGCGGCCCCACCGGGGTGCGGCTCAGCACGTCGATGGCGGCGCGCATGGAGGCGGGATTGGCATTGTAGCTTTCGTCCAGCAGCGTCGCGGTGCCGCCGGCGACCGCCAGCTCGATCGGCACGCCACGCCCCGGCGGCGGCTTCAGAGCGGAGAGGGCGAGCGCGGCCAGCGCGAGGTCCGCCCCCAGCAGCTTCACCGCCGCCAGCACGGCCAGGACGTTCTGGATGATGTGCCGGCCGGGCGTGCCCACCTTCAGCGTCAGCTGCGTGCCCAGCACGTCGGCCACCAGGGTGGAGCAGGTCGCCTTCAGGCACATGTTCACCAGGCGGACGTCGGCGCCCGCATCGGCGCCGAAGGTCACGATGCGCCCAACCCCCTTGGCCTGCGCGGCCGCCTTCAGGCGGGCGAACTGGGGATTGTCGATATTCAGCACCACCGCGCCGCCGGTCTCCAGCCCGTCGAAAATCTCCGCCTTGGCGTCGGCGATCTCCTCGATGCTGGAGAATTGGGCGATGTGCACCGGCTCCACCGTGGTGATGATCGCCACCTGCGGGCGCACCAGGCGCACCAGCGGGGTGATCTCGCCGGGATGGTTCATGCCGATCTCGAACACGCCATAGCGCGCCTCGCGCGGCAGGCGGGCGAGCGAGAGCGGCACGCCCCAATGATTGTTGTAGGAGGCGGCGGAGGCGTGGGTCGGGCCGTCGGCGCTGAGCGCGAGGCGCAGCGCTTCCTTGGTGGTGGTCTTGCCCACCGAGCCGGTGACCGCGACGATGCCGGCCTGCGAGCGGGCGCGGGCCGCCACGGCGGTGGCGCGCAGCGCCTCCAGCACGTCGTCCACCAGCAGCAGCGGCGCATCGGGAGCGAACGCACCGGAAGCGAGCGCCTGGGCCCTGTCGCGCGCGACCACGGCGAGGGCGGCGCCATTCTCCAGCGCCCGGCCGACATAGGCATGGCCGTCGCTGTTATCGCCGGTGATGGCGAAAAAGGCATCGCCGGGGGCGAGCGTGCGTGTGTCGATGGACAGGCCGGTCACGCCCGTCGGGGCTCCGCGCACGGCGCCGCCGGTGGCCGCAACCAGTTCGTCCAGGCTGTACAGCTGCGACACGCTCATGCGCCCATCTCCCCCATTGCGGCGAGCACCGCCCCCTTGTCCGAGAACGGAAGGGTTCGATCGCCCACGATCTGGCCGGTTTCGTGACCCTTGCCCGCGACAACCAGAGCATCTCCAGGTTGAAGCATCGTGACCGCAGCGCGGATCGCTTCCGCGCGATCGCCGATGTCCACAGCATCGGGGGCGGCGGCGCGGATCTCCGCGCGGATGGCGGCCGGCACCTCGCTGCGGGGATTGTCGTCGGTGATGATGACGATATCGGCCTTTTCCGCCGCGATGGCACCCATCAGCGGGCGCTTGCCCCGGTCGCGGTCGCCGCCGCAGCCGAACACCACGATCAGGCGCCCCGTGACCGCCGGCCGCAGGGTATCGAGCACGGTGGCGAGCGCCTCGGGCTTATGGGCATAGTCCACGAACACCGGCCGCGCGGCATCCTCGCCCACCCGCTCCAGCCGGCCGGGCACGCCGGTGAGGCCGGTGAGCGCGTCGAGCGCCTCATCCGGCGGCACGCCGCAGGCCCAGGCGAGGCCGGCCGCGAGCAAGGCATTGTCGGCCTGGAACCGCCCCATCAGCGGCACCACCACCTCGTCGCCGCCGTTGAACGTGATGCGCTGCGACACCCCTTCCGCGACGATCGCGCGCACGTCGAAATCGCCCCCGGGGCCGATGGAGAGCAGCGGCAGGCCGCGCGTGCGCGCCCAGGCGAGGGTGGTGCGCCCATAGGGCGCATCCAGCCCCGCCACCGCCGGCGCGCCATCGGGCAGCAGCTCGGTGAAGAGGCGGAGCTTGGCGTGGTAATAGGCCTCCACGCTCGGATGATAATCGAGATGGTCGCGGCCGAGATTGGTGAAACCGCCGGCGGCCAGTTGCACGCCGTCCAGCCGGCGCTGGTCGAGCCCGTGGGAGGAGGCTTCCAGCGCCATATGGGTGACGCCCTGCCGCGCCAGCCGGTCCAGGGTCTGGTGCAGTTCCACCGGGTCGGGCGAGGTGAGCCCGCCATAGGTGGCGCTGCCCGGCGCGATCAGCCCGAGCGTGCCGAGATAGGCCGCCTTGAAGCCGAGATGCGCCCACACCTGCTGCAGGAAATAGGCGACCGAGGTCTTGCCCGCCGTTCCTGTCACGGCCGCGATCGTGCCCGGCGCGCGCGGGTGAATACGCGCCGCCGCCAGCGCCAGCGAACGCCGCACGTCGAGCGAAAAGGCAAGGCTTGCCGTGCCGATCGCCGGCATCTCGCCCTGCGGTTCCATGAGCACGGCGGCCGCCCCCCGGGCGAGGGCATCGGCGATGAAGCGTCCGCCATCCACCTTGGTGCCGGGAATGGCCACGAACAGGAAGCCGGGCTGCACCTTGCGGCTGTCCGCAGTGAGGCCGGTCAGCGGCACCTGCATGCGTCCCGCGACGATTCGCGCGTGCCCCGACAGGACCTGCGCCAAGTCCGAGGACCCGGTGGGAGATGTCAGCTCCGCCGGTGCGGACGCGGGGTCGCTCATGCCGTCTTGTCTCTCCTCGCCCGCGACGCGCGGGGCCGGGTCACTGGCGGTCGGCCACCTTTTGGCGCGCCATGCCGAGCATCTGGTCCGCGGTCGGTAAATTCTGGCGCGGCATCACGCCCAGCATGGGGGCGATGCGCTCCACGATCTTGCCTGCCGCGGGCGCCACGTTCCAGCCGGCGGTGGCGTAGCCATAGGTA
>NCHM01000357.1 GCA_002257205.1 Rhizobiales bacterium 24-66-13
GGCCTATATCCTGCGCAACAATATCGATGTGATGATCGGCTGCGCGAGCCTGGAGGGCACCGACCCCGAGGCGCTCGCGCTCCAGCTCTCGTTCCTGCACCACAACGCGCTCGCGCCCGAGGAATGGCGCGCCCGCGCGCTCGACAAGCGCTATGTGCCCATGGATCGCATGCCCAAGGCTGAGATCAACATGAAGGCGGCGCTGCATGCCCTGCCGCCCCTGGTGAAGGGCTATCTGCGGCTCGGCGGCTTCGTGGGCGACGGTGCGGTGGTGGACCATCAGTTCGGCACCACCGACGTGCTCGTGGTGCTGCCGCGCTCCATCATCAGCGCCCGCTATGTGGAGCATTTCGGCCCGACCGCGAACCGCCACGCCATCTGAGCCCGTCGCGCCGGGTTCCCCCGCGCGCCGCCGCCCCGAGCCGCGAGGCCGGATTTTTCCAGCATTTGCGCTGTCGGCGACCGTGGAACCGGCAGCGCGGGAACGCGTAAGCCTGTCGCGCGGCGCGGCTTTCTGCCATAGCTGGGGCCTGCCGGCCGGCTGTCGGGCCCGTGCAGCGTTCCGCGCGTCCGGGCTTGCCATGATTGAGATCACCCCCCGCATCGCCATTTCCGAGGACGAGATCGAACTCGCCTTCGTGCGCGCATCGGGACCCGGCGGGCAGAATGTCAATAAGGTGTCGAGCGCGGTGCAATTGCGCTTCAACGCCTTCGCCTCGCCGAACCTGCCAGACGGCGTGAAGCATCGCCTCATCCGCATCGCCGGCAAGCGCATGACGCAGGACGGCGTCGTCATCATCCAGGCGCAGCGCCACCGCACCCAGGAGCGCAACCGCGCCGACGCGCTCGAACGCTTGGTGGAGATGATTCGCGAGGCGACCTATGTCGCCCCGATCCGCCGGCCCACCCGCCCCACCCTCGGCTCGAAGGAACGGCGGCTAGAGGCAAAGGAGCGGCGCGGCGTGGTGAAAACCCTGCGCCAGAACAAGCCGCCGGCGGACTGAAGGCGCAGACCGCCGCTCACCCGCCTCACGCGGAAACGGCAGCCGCCTGGAGCAATTTTTCCGCCGCCGCGCGGGCTTCCGGGGTGATGCTGGCGCCGGCCAGCATGCGGGCGATCTCCTCCTTGCGGTTCGGCGCATCGAGCGGCGCGACCCGCGTGGTCACGGGCGCGTCCCTCCCGGTGCCGGCGGAGGCCTTGGAAATCAGCAGATGCTGGCCCGCCCGCGCCGCCACCTGGGGCGCATGGGTCACGCAGATCACCTGCACCTGCCCGGCGAGGCGCGAGAGGCGATGGCCGATGGCATCCGCCACCGCGCCGCCCACGCCGGTGTCGATCTCGTCGAAAATCAGGGTCGGTGCGGAGCCGCGATCCGCCAGCACCACCTTCAGCGCAAGCAGGAAGCGTGCAAGCTCGCCGCCCGAGGCCACCTTCATCATGGGGCCGGGCCGGGTGCCGGGATTGGTGCGCACCCAGAATTCCACCCGGTCATAGCCTTCCGCGCCGGGTGAGCGGGGATCGCTGTCGATGCGGGCGGTGAAATGGGCGCGCTCCAACTTGAGCGGTGGCAATTCCGCATCCACGGCCGCATCCAGCTTGGCGCCGGCCGCCTTGCGATCGGCGGAAAGCGCGGCGGCCGCCCCGCGATAGGCGTCCTCCGCTTCCGCAACCTTGGCTTCCAGCGCCGCGAGCGTGGTGGCGCTGCGGTTCAAGGCGTCCAATTGGGCTGCGAATCGCGCCGCGACCTTGGGCAAATCGTCGATGGCGCCGCCATATTTGCGGGCCGCCGCGCGCAGGGCGAACAGCCGCTCCTCCACCCGTTCGAGCTCGCGCGGATCGAAGGCGGCGTCGCGAAGCGCGGTTTCCAGATGCGACCGGGCGGTCTCCAGCGCGTCGAGGGCGAGGTCGATGGCCTCCACCGCCGGGCGGACCAGGCCCTGTGATTCGCCCGCGCGGCGCTCCAGCCGTCGCACGGCGGCGGAGAGCGAGGGCACGGGCGAGCCGCTGCCGCCCACCGCCTCCAGTGCCTCGGAGAGGTCGCCGGCGATCTTTTCCGACCGCATCATGGTGGTGCGGCGCTGGGCGAGCATGACTTCTTCCCCCGCCTCGGGGCCGAGCGCGGTGAGTTCCTCCACCGCGTGGCGAATGAAATCGGCTTCCTTCTGCGCCTCTTCCAGCCGGGCACGCTCGGCGCCGGCCTCCGAGAGCGCCGCGCGCCAGGCGCGCCAGAGACGGGCGACCGACTCGGTCTTGGCGGAAAGGCCGCCAAAGGCGTCCAGCAGCGTGCGGTGGGTGGTGGGGTCCACCAGCGCGCGATCATCATGCTGCCCGTGGAGTTCGACCAGCCGGGCGCCGAGCGCGCGCAAGGTCTGTACGCTCACCGGCTGTTCATTGATGGTGGCGCGCGTGCGCCCGTCGGCCATCTGGATGCGGCGGACGATCACATCGCCCTCATCCGCGATGTCGGCAGCGGAGAGGATGGCGCGGGCGGGATGGGCGAGCGGCAGATCGAAGACCGCCGTCACCTGCCCCTTCGCCTCGCCATGGCGCACCAGGCCGCCATCGCCCCGACCGCCGAGCGCGAGAGACAGCGCATCCAGCAGGATAGACTTTCCCGCGCCCGTCTCGCCGGTGAGGACGGTGAGGCCGTCCGCCAGCGCCAGATCGAGCTTCTCGATCAGAACGATGTCCCGGATCGAGAGAGAGGAGAGCATGGATTCTAGCCGAGACCGAGCTTCTTGAAGGCCTGGCTGATCCAGGACCCCTTGTTTTCGACCGGCAGCTTGCCGCTCGACTGCACGAGCTTATAGGCGTCCTTGTACCACTGGCTATCGGGAAAATTATAGCCCAGCACGGCAGCGGCGGTCTGCGCCTCGGAGGTGATGCCGAGCGCCATATAAGCTTCGGTCAGGCGGAACAGGGCTTCTTCCACCTGCCGGGTGGTCTGGTATTGCGTAACCACCACCTTGAAGCGGTTGATGGCGCCCGTGTAATTGCGGTTTTCCAGATAATAGCGGCCGATCATCATTTCCTTGCCGGCCAGCTGGTCGCGCGCCACTTCCACCTTTTTCTTGGCGGAGGCGGCATATTCCGTGTTCGGATATTTGCGAATCACCTCGTCCAGCGCGTCGAGCGCCTGGCGCGTGGCCCTCTGGTCGCGGGTGATGTCGGGGATATTGTCGAAATAGGCGGAGGCGACGAGGTAGCTCGCATAAGCCGCGTCATCGGAGCCCGGATGCAGCGCCATGTAGCGCTTGCCGGCGGCGATGGCCTCGTCATATTTGCCCGCCTCGTAATAGACATAGGTGTCCATCAGCAGCGCCTTGCGCGCCCATTCCGAATAGGGGTGGGTGCGGTCGAGATCCTCGAATCGCTTGGCGGCGGCCACAAGGTCGCCCTTGCGCATGAGGGTCAGCCCCTCGTTGTAGATCTTCTCGGCCGGCTCGTCGGGCGGAATCACATCGTCCTTGGTGCTGGCGCAGCCGGCAAGGCCGGTGGCAAGGCAGAGGATCGCGAGCAAGCTGGCCGCCCGGGTGCGCAGGACAGCGGCGTCAGTGAAAAGGCGCATCACGTGAAGGTTCCATCCCAAGCCGTCGGCTTCCGTGCAGAACGCCGCAGACTACGCGGCTAAAGGCGCTTTCAGTCGGCAATGTGGCGGGCGCGGGCAAAGCGACGTCAATTGCGTTTCCGCGACCCGGTTCGCTAGGGTTTTAAGGGCGGGGGCGCGCACGTCAAGCCGGCGACGGGTGCACGCGGCGCAGCGGAGCCGGGGCGCGACGATGTAGACGCGAGAATGCGGGACGCCGGCAAAGATCGCCTCGCCCGCATAGCACCCCGAACATGGGCCGGTAAAACGACGGGGAAAACGGGGCGCGGCACCAGGGCCGCGCATGAATGCCCAAGCCCAGCGCCTCAGCGCTCCGGGGCGTAGGCGAGGACGGGGGCGCCGACCGCGAGTTCCGCGCCTTCGCGCCGGCCGCGAACCGGGGCATCCACCACGGCGAAGGCCGAGCGATCCGCCAGCAGGGCATCCACCACGTTGAAATTCAGCTTGTGGCCGCCGCGGAAGGAGCGGTAGCGGGCCATCAGGGGCATGCCGGCAAGCGCCAGATCGCCCACCGCGTCCAGCGCCTTGTGGCGCACGAACTCGTCCGTAAACCGCAGGCCCTCTGGGTTGAGGATGCCGGCATCGCCGAGGCAGACGGTGTTTTCCAGCGAGGCGCCACGGGCATAGCCGGCGGAACGCAGGCGCTCCACATCCTTCAGGAAGCCGAAGGTGCGGGCGTGCGCCAGTTCGCGGCGGAACACATTGGGGGTCAGGTTGCCGGCGAAGCGCTGGCGGCCGATGCCGGAATGATCGAACTCGATCTCCACTTCCAGGCGGAAACCGGCGTCATAGGGCAGAAGCTCACCAAAAGAGGCGCCGTTCTCGACGCGGATGGGCTTCAGGACCTTGAGATATTTGCGGCGCGCCGGCAGCACGGCGATGCCGACCTCGTCGATGGCGGCGACCACCGGGCCGGCGCTGCCGTCGAGGATCGGAACCTCAGGGCCGGTCACTTCCACCAGCGCATTGTCCACGCCGAGGCCAGACAGCGCGGAGAGCACATGCTCAACCGTGGAAACGAGGGCGCCGCTCTTGTCGCCGAGGACGGTTGCAAGGTCGGTCGCCTGCACCGACTGGCGCGAGACTGCCATCTTGCGGGGGGCCTGGTCGGCGAAGGTGCGGATGAAGACGATGCCGGTGTCTGCGGGTGCGGGCTTCAGGGTGAGAGAGGCTTCGATGCCCCCGTGAACGCCAACGCCCGAAAGAGCGATTTCGCCAGCGAGGGTGGTCTGCATCTCGGAAGCC
>NCHM01000358.1 GCA_002257205.1 Rhizobiales bacterium 24-66-13
GCCACGGCCTGGCTCTCCGCCTGGGCGATCTTGTCTTCCGCCATGCGGGTGCGGCGGGCGATGAAATCTTCCAGCTTGGCCTTGGTCTCGGCGGCGAGGCGCTCGGCTTCGGCCTTGGCGGCGGTGACGATGGATTCGGCTTCCGCCTCGGCCTCGCGCTGCTTGCGCTTATATTCGGCCACCAGCTTCTGGGCTTCTTCCTTCAGGCGCCGGGCTTCGTCCAGTTCGGCAGCGATGCGGGTGCCGCGGCTGTCGAGCGCGCCCGCGATGCTGCGATGGACACCGGCATACAGCAGGATCGCCACGAAAACGACGAAGGCAATGGCGACCCAAAGCTCCGCGAGTTGCATCTCGTTCATGGCAGTCCTCGATCGCCCGTCGTCTCGGTTTCAATCCCCTGAGGTGCCTGGCGCACCCCGAGGGCTTTGCTGGTTTGCTGGATTCAGGCGGCCTTGCGGCTGAGCACCTGATCCACCGCGCTTTCGGTGTCCTGCTGGCCGGGCGTGGTGCCGACCAGGGTGTTCACGATGGTCTGCGCCGTGTCCACGGCAATGCCGCGCACATGGGACAGGGCATCGGTCTTGGTGCTGGAGATGCGCGCCTCGGCCTCTTCGAGCTTCACCGTCAAGGCTGCTTCCAGGCTCTTCCGGTTGGTCTCGGTCTCGGCATTGAGACGGTTGCGGGCCTCGCCGGCAATGGCGTTGGCCTTTCCGCGCGCTTCCGTCAGCGCCTTTTCATAGGCGATCTGCGCGGCTTCGCTTTCGGCACGGCGCTGGGACGCCTCGGCCAGATCGCGCGCGATCCGGTCATGACGTTCCTCCAGGATCCGGCCGATCCGGGGCAAGGTGACCCGGCTCATCAGGAGATAGAGGACGCCGAAGCTCACGGCCAGCCAAGCCAGCTGCGAGCCGAAGGTCGCGGGATTGAACGGCGGGAAGCCGCCTTTGTGCTCGCCGCCGTGCGCCGCTTCGCCGACGACCTCGGCCACATGGGCGCCGGTGGACGCGCCATGATCCTGCTGCGCCACGGCAGCTCCGGCCGGGCCGGACGAAGGTTTCGCGCTGTCCGATGCCACCGCCGGAGCCGCCGCGAGGGCCAGTCCCATCAGTGCGGCTGCAACAGTCAGCTTCCATGTCTTGGTCATGGCTCGCCCGCCCGTTTCTTGTCCATCAGGCTCCGGGCGAAGGCCCGAAGCCGCATTTCTCTCGTGCGCGGATCAGGCGACGAAGAGCAGAACCAGCGCGACGACCAGCGAGAAGATGCCGAGACCTTCCGCGAGCGCGGCGCCGATGAAGGCGCGGGCAAACTGGCCGTCGGCGGCCGACGGGTTGCGCAGGGCGCCAGAGAGGAAGTTTCCGAAGATGTTACCGACGCCAATGCCGGCCAGGCCCATGCCCAGGCAGGCGATACCGGCGCCCAGGAACTTTGCAGCATCCGCTTCCATTGTTCTGCTCCTTGAAAAACACGCTTGGGTGGTATTCGGGTTGCGATGGCGGTCCGAGGTCAGTGCCCCGGGTGGACCGCATCGTTGAGATAGATCGAGGTGAGGACCGCAAACACATAGGCTTGCAGCACCGCGACCAGAAGCTCGAGCGCGGTGAGTGCCACGATCATGAAGAAGGGCAGGGTCGCGCCGAACATGCCGGCAATGCCCGCCGAAGACAGGCCGACGACGAAGAAGGCAAACACCTTCAGCGCGATATGGCCGGCCAGCATGTTGGCGAACAGACGCAGCGACAGGCTGATGGGGCGCGAGAGGAAGGACACCACTTCGATCAGCACGACGAACGGGAGCAGGAAGCTCGGCACGCCCGATGGCACGAACAGGTGGAGGAAATGGGTGCCGTGGCGCCAGAAGCCGTAGATCACCACGGTGCCGATCACCAGCAGCGCGAGCGCGGCCGTCACGATGATATGGGCGGTGATGGTGAAGGTGTAGGGCACGAGGCCGATGACATTGGCCACGAACACAAACATGAAGAGCGAGAACACCAGCGGGAAGAAGACCATGCCTTCGTTGCCGGCGGAGTCTCGAACCATCTTGGCGATGAATTCATAGCTCATCTCCGCCACCGACTGCATGCGGCCCGGCACCAGGGTGCGGCCACGCGTGGCGAAGGTGAGGAACAGGAAGATCGCCCCGACGATCCCGATCATGAAGGCGGAGGCGTTGGTGAAGGAGAACGAGACGCCGCTGACCCTCAGCAGGTCCGCGTAACGTTGCACTTCAAACTGGTGGATCGGATCAATGTTCATCCGACTCGCCTCTGTCTCAAGCGGCTCGCGAGAGCCGTGCCAAACCAACGGCTTGCGCCGCGAAAAACGATGCGACCCCTCGGGCTCACGCCTTCGGGCCGCTTTTTTTGCCGGTCTCGCCCGCCGCCCGCAGCATGTTCATCACGCCGGCGCCGAAACCAACCAAAGTGAAAACAAGCATTCCCCAGGGCGCCACGTCGAAGACGGTGTCGATGCCCCAGCCAATGAGTGCCCCCACCAGAACCCCGGCAACGAACTCCGATCCCAAACGGAAGGCCATGGCCATTCCAGAGGATGTGGATGTATCGTTCCGTGAACCCGCCGGCTGCGATTGGTCTTTCGGCCGAGCCTTGTCAAGCGCGGCATTGAGCCGCTGAAGACGCTCGGAGAGGGCAGAGTCCGCCTCTTCGTTCGCCTGCTTTCCAGGTCGTCCGTCAGGTGTCCGATGATCGGAGCCTGAACCCTCCGGCATGCTGAAAACTCCGGCTTCGAAGGAAGAAGGATCCGACGATCTCAGCACCGAAACCGCGCCGCACCATAGTTGCGCCAAAATGGGGTGTCAAGGCGAAGGTGACTATATATAAGTAATTGAAATATATATAAAAAATGCGTTGTGCGACATCGTGGCCGACGCGTTCAACTCACCTCGCGTAACCTCTCGGCCGCCTGGAGATCCACCGAAACGAGCCGGGAAACCCCGCGCTCCGCCATTGTGACCCCGAACAATCGATCCATATGCGCCATGGAAATGGGATTGTGGGTGATGACGAGAAAACGCGTGTCGGTCAGGCGCGTCATTTCGTCCATCAAGGCGCAGAACCGCTCCACATTGGCATCGTCCAGCGGTGCGTCCACCTCGTCGAGCACGCAGATCGGCGCGGGATTCGTCAGGAACACGGCGAAGATCAGCGCCATCGCGGTCAGCGCCTGCTCGCCGCCCGAGAGCAAAGAAAGCGTCTGCGGCTTCTTGCCGGGCGGCTTGGCGATGATGTCGAGCCCGGCTTCCAGCGGGTCTTCCGCGTCGGTGAGCACCAATTGCGCCTCGCCGCCGCCGAACAGAGTGTCGAACAGCTTGCGGAAATGGCCGTCCACCACGGTGAACGAAGCCTGGAGGCGTTCGCGCGCCTCGCGGTTCAGGCTCTGGATGCCGGCGCGCAGGCGCTTGATGGCCTCGATCAGATCGTCGCGTTCGCCGGCCAGATTGCCGTGCTGGCCCTCGGCTTCCTGAAGCTCCAGTTCAGCGCGCAAATTCACCGCGCCGAGTCGTTCGCGATCGCGGCGCGCCCGCTCCAGCGCGGCCTCGATGGCGCCAAGCTCCGGCAAAGGCGCGCCGGGCTCCAGGCCGGATTGCACGCGCGCGGTCTCGGGCGGGCCTTCGAGCGCGTCTGCGATCTCCCGCATCAGGTCGTCGCGCCGCTGGCGCAGGGCATCGAGCCGCGCCTCGGCGCGAGCATTCTCCTCGCGCGCGGCGGACATGGCCTCCAGCGTGTCGCGGGCGGCGCGGTCGGCGGCCGCTTGGGCGGCTTCGCCTTCCACCAGGCGATCAGCGGCGGCGCGGCGGGCGGCCTCCGCCTTTTCCAGCTCGCCCATGAGGATGCGGCGCTGGCGGCCGAGCTCCGCCGGCGCCTCCTCGGTATCCTCCAGGGCCGCCTGCGCCTCCGCGCGACGGGCCTCCAAGGCGGCGATGCGCTCCCCGGCGCCGCCGGCGCGCTGGTTCCAGGACCGCTCCTCGGCCGCGATCGCTTCAAGCCGCCGCACGCGGGTCGAGCGCTCGCGCAAAAGCGCGGCATGGGCAGCGCGGGTCTCGGCCAAGGCGGCGCGCGCCTGGGCCGCCTGGGCGCGCGCCTGGGCGAGGGCGGCTTCCACCAAGGCCGGCGAATCGAGGGCGGCGAGCTCCGATTCGGCCCGGCGCTGGGCCTCCTCGGCTTCCGCGCGGGCGGCGGCGATTCGGGTGCGGGCTTCGCCGAGCGCGGAGAGGCGCGCCATGTGCTGGGCAGCCTTGCGCTCGGCGGCGGCCTCGGCCTCGCGTGCCAGATCGGCGGCGCGCTGGGCCGTGCGCCGCGCCTCGCGGGCCTGGGCTTCCTGGGCGGCGGCGGATTTGAGGCGGGTTTCCTGGGCCGCGAGCGCCGCGCGCGCGGCATCGAGGGTGGCGCGTGCCGCATCCACTTCGGCATGCAGATCGGCGAGGCGGTTGCGCTCGGCGAGCCGGCGGGCGGCGGCGGTGGGGGCGTCGGCGGCGGCGAGAACGCCGTCCCAGCGCCACAGGTCCCCCTCGCGCGAAACCAGCCGCTGCCCGGGCTTGAGCATCTTCTGAAGCCGCGCCCCCTCCGCGCGCGGCACGATGCCCACCTGGGCGAGCCGCCGGGCGAGGGCCGGGGCGCCGCGCACATGGGCCGCGAGGGATTCCGTTTCGCCGGGCAAGGCCGGGTCGAGCGCATCGAAATCGGCGCCGGCCCAGCGCGCCGGGGCCTCCGCCGCCACCGGCAGGTCGAGATCGTCGCCGAGCGCCGCGCCGAGGGCGATTTCATAGCCCTTGTCCACATGCAGCAGGTCGGCGACCGGGGGAAAG
>NCHM01000359.1 GCA_002257205.1 Rhizobiales bacterium 24-66-13
TTGCGGCCGCACAATTCATAGACCCGCTGGATATGCTCCCAGCGCACCCGGTCGGCGGACATGGGATTTTCCGGCGGCGAGGGCTTGTGGTCGGCATTGGCCATCAGGGCGGCGACGATATCGTCGGCATCGGCGGGCTTGGCGAGATAATCCACCGCGCCGAGCTTCACCGCCGTCACCGCCGTGGCGATATTGCCATAGCCGGTGAGCACGATGGCGCGCGCGCCCGGGCTCTTCTTCTTCAGCGCCGAGATCACGTCGAGCCCGGTGCCGTCGCCGAGCCGCATGTCCACCACGGCATAGGCCGGCGCGCCGCTCTCCACCAGGGCCAAGCCCTCGGCCACGCTCTCGGCGGTGGACACCTCGAAGCCGCGCGCTTCCAGCGCACGCGCCAGGCGCTGGAGAAACGAGCGATCATCGTCGACGATCAGGACGGAACGCGGGCCCTCGATCTCGGGCAAGGTGGGTTCAGGCATCATCTCGTTTACCTCTTGGGCGCCTGTTCTTCCAGCGGCGCCTGTTCCGGCCGGGTTGACCTTGCGGCCACCCTCAGCCCGGCTTTGCTTCAGCATAGGGGGCGGGGGGCGGGTTTGTCCCACCGTCCTCGGGATCCATCTCGATGGTGTTGCGCAGCCAGGAGATCTTCACCTCGGCGCCGCGGCCCGGCGCCGCCCGGTTTTCCACCACCAGCGCGGCGCCGGTGCGCTCCAGCAGCGTCTTGGCGATGAAGAAGCCGAGGCCGAGCCCGCTTTCCTCCTCGCTGTTCTGGCGGTCGCGGGCGCGGCTGGTCACATAAGGCTGGCCGATGCGGTCGCTCACCTCGGGCGAGAAGCCGGGGCCGTCGTCCCGCACCAGGATGTCCATCCGGGTGGTGGTCCAGCGCGCCTCGATCTCCACCCGCGCGGTCGCGAAATCCACCGCATTCTCCACCAAGTTTCCCAACCCATAGATGAGGCCGGGATTGCGCGCCAGTACCGGTTCCTGCGTGCGGTCCTCGGGCAGGGTCACGGAAATGTAAATGCCGAAGTCGCGGTGCGGGCCCACCACCTCCTCCAGCAGCAGCGACAGCGGCATGCGGTCGAACGGCGCATCGCCCGAGCCGAGCGAGGTCAGGGTCTGGAGAATGTCGCGGCAGCGCTGCACCTGATCGCGCAGCAAGGCGATGTCCTCGGCCATGGGATGGTCGGGCGCGGTGCCGCGCGCCATCTCCTTCACCACCAGGGCAATGGTGGCGAGCGGCGTGCCGAGCTCGTGGGCGGCGGCGGCGGCGAGGCCGTCCAGCTGGGAGAGATGCTGCTCGCGCGCCAGCACCAGCTCGGTTGCCGCGAGCGCATCGGCGAGTTCCCGCGCCTCCTCGGTGACGCGCCAGGAATGCAGGCCGATGAAGCCGATCGACACCGCGATGGAGACCCAGGTCCCCGCCAGATACAGGTCCGGCAGCGCCAGAACCTCCGGGCCGGACCAGGGCAGCGGCTGGTGCCACAGGCCCACCGCGCCGGCGCAGCCCATGGCCAGCACGCCAAGCGCCACCGTGGTGCTCCAGGACAAGGCGGTGGCTGAAATGGTCACCGGCGCCAGGTAGAGCAGGGCGAACGGATTGTTCAGCCCGCCCGTCAGATAGAGCAGGGCGGTGAGCTGGAGCACGTCATAGGCGAGCAGCGGCCCGGCGGCGGCATCCTCCAGCCGGCGCGCGATCGGGAACCGAACCCGCAGCAGGAGGTTAACCAATGCGGAAAGCGACACCACCAAAAGGCAGGGAATGAGCGGAACCGGAAATCCCAGCAGGCCATGGACCACCAGCAAGGCCAGCACCTGTCCGGCCACGGCCAGCCAGCGCAGACGAATCAGCGTGTCGAGCCGAAGTCCGAAGGATCTTCCATAAGGGAAGGTCGCAGATCCGTATTGCATGCCGGGTTCTCTGTGTGGCGTCAGGATATCGTTAGGCTGGCGCAAGCATAATGGTGGATGACTTGGGTCAAGTGTTGAGTTGACCTTTTGTCGAGATTGACCGCTTGAAAACCCGGCCACACTCTCGTGCGATAAGAAAGAACGTGAGGGACGACCATGGCTATCGGTGAATTTGGCGGCGCCGCGCGCCAGCCATCCGCGAACGGGAGCAGCCTGTCCGCGCCCTTGTACT
Source organism: Rhizobiales bacterium 24-66-13 (assembly GCA_002257205.1). Taxonomy (GTDB): domain Bacteria; phylum Pseudomonadota; class Alphaproteobacteria; order Rhizobiales; family Xanthobacteraceae; genus NCEH01. Next base: position 2,141 of record NCHM01000359.1, read on the forward strand.
GGATGTACGAGATGACGCATGCCGCGCTCAACCCCTCGCGGGCGCTTGCCGATGCCAGCCGCATGTTCTTCGCCAATCCCATGAATCCCGCGTCCCACACCACCGCCGGCAAGTCCATGGCGGCGGGCTTCGAACTGTTCGAGCGCACCACTCGCCGCTACGGAAAGCCGGAATGGGGCATCACCCATACCATGGTCAGCGGCATGAAGGTGCCGGTCCATATCAACCCGGTGTGGAGCCGCCCGTTCTGCCGGCTGCTGCATTTCTCGCGCGCGTTCGAATATCCGCCGCGCCGCCCGCAGCCCAAGCTGGTGATCGTGGCGCCCATGTCGGGTCATTACGCCACCTTGCTGCGCGGCACGGTGGAAGCCTTCCTACCCACCCACGACGTCTACATCACCGACTGGACCGACGCCAAAATGGTGCCGCTGGCGGAGGGCCGGTTCGGGCTCGACGATTACGTGGATTATCTGATCTCCATCTTCCGCAGCTTCGGCGGCGACTGCCACGTGCTCGCGGTGTGTCAGCCGGCGGTGCCGGTGCTGATGGCGGTTTCGCGCATGGAGGCCGAGCAGGACCACACCGCGCCGCGCTCCATGATCCTCATGGGCGGCCCCATCGACACCCGCGAGGCGCCCACCGCCGTGAACCGGCTCGCCATGGACAAGGGCATCGAATTCTTCCGCCGCAACGTCATCACCACCGTGCCATGGGCCCATCCCGGCGCCATGCGGCAGGTGTATCCGGGGTTCCTGCAACTCACCGGCTTCATGAGCATGAACCTCGATCGCCACGTCAAGGCCCATTACAACCTGTTCCAGGACCTCGTGAAGGGCGACGGCGAGCCGGCCGACAAGCATCGCGAATTCTATGACGAGTATCTTGCCGTCATGGATCTCTCGGCCGACTTTTATCTTGAAACGGTTGAAAAGGGCTTCATCACCCACGCCCTGCCCAAGGGCGAGATGACCCATCGCGGCCATCTGGTGCGGCCGGAGGCGGTGCGCAACGTGGCGCTGATGACGGTGGAAGGCGAGAAGGACGATATTTCCGGCGTCGGCCAGACCTTCGCCGCCCATCGTCTGTGCGCCAATATCCCCGAGGACAAGCGTGCCCATTATCTCCAGCCGGGGGTCGGCCATTACGGCGTGTTCAACGGCTCGCGCTTCCGCTCGGAGATCGCGCCGCGCATTTCCGACTTCATCATGAACCAGGAACGCCCGCGCGCCGACGCCCACGTCGCGCCCGGCTCCCGCGCCGATGCCGATAATGTGACACAGCTGTTCCCGCACTAGCGGGGGCGGCACTCTTTGGCCATTCGCGCTTTTCCCCTGTCCAGATGCCGCGAAGGGGTAGCGTTTCGGCGGCGAATCTTTTCACATTCGGCGATAAGCTTGTCCCTGGCCGCTCCTGGCCCACCCAATCGTCGGAATGCCATGCTCTTTCGCAGGCAGGATATATCGCCGACGGCGCGGCGCGGCGCCGAATGGATCGACCTGCTGGTGGATGGGGAGACCGTGCGGGTCAGCGTGCGGCGGCATCCCACCGCGCGGCGGCTGACCCTGCGCGTGCGCACGGTCTCGCGCGACGTCACGCTCACGGCGCCGCCCCACGTGCCGCTCGCGGCCGCCAACGCCTTCGTGCAGCGCCATCTGGACTGGGTGCGCACGCGCCTCGTGCGGCTGCCGCAGCAAGTGCCGTTCGCGCCGGGCGAGATCATTCCCGTGCGCGGCATTCCCCATCGCATCGTCCATCGCGAGCGCCTGCGCGGCACCTGTTCGGTGGAGATCGACCCGCACGACGGCATGCACCTGCTGTGCGTGTCCGGCGACCTGCCCCACATCGCCCGCCGCATCGCCGATTATCTCAAGCGCCAGGCGCGGACCGACCTGACCGCCGCCGTGCGCCGCCACGCCGCCGCGCTCCAGGTGGAGATCGGTGCCCTCACCCTGCGCGACACGGCGAGCCGCTGGGGCTCCTGCGCCGCCTCGGGCGACCTGTCGTTTTCCTGGCGGCTGATCTTCGCCCCGCCCCATGTGCTGGATTATCTCGCCGCCCACGAGGTGGCGCACCGGCTGGAGATGAACCACGGCCCGCGCTATTGGCGCGCCGTGGAGCGCATTTTTCCCGAGCGCAAGATCGCCGAAGCCTGGCTGCGCGCCAATGGCGCCGGCCTGCACAGCTACGGCGCCGAATAGCGCTCACCCGTCAGAGCGTCAGCGCTTGCGGCCGGCGAGCGAGAAGGCGCCCGCGCCGGACACGAAATAGAACATCGTGCCGCCGACGATGGCGATGTTCTTGAGGAAATGGATCTGCTGCCCGACGACGGCGGCGGGGTCCGCCACATCCCAGAAGCGATGCGCGATCAGCCCCGTCAGCAGCACGAAGCCGCCGGTGAGGAAGGCGGTGAGGCGCGGCACCACGCCCAGCACCAGCAGGATCGGCAGGCCGACTTCCACGCTCGCCGCCGCGATCGCCATCAGGTCCGGCGCGGGCAGGCCGAGGCCGGCGAAATATTGCGCGGTACCGCCAAGATTGGTGGCCTTACGGAGGCCCGAAGGCAGAAGCAGGGCGGCCATCAGCAGGCGGCCGACCAGCAATGCGAGATCGTCGATACGGTTCATGAGTGCCCCTCCGGCATGTCAGGCT
>NCHM01000360.1 GCA_002257205.1 Rhizobiales bacterium 24-66-13
AAGGGCGCGAGGGTGAGCGTCTCGAAGCCCAGGCTCGGCCGGTCCCCACCTTCGGGATGGCGCGGCTCCACCAGGATGAGATTCTCAAGCCGGATGCCGTAGGCGTTAGCTTTATAATAGCCCGGCTCGTTCGAGAGGATCATGCCGGCCTTCAGCGGCACATGGCCGAGCTTGGAGATCCGCGCCGGCCCCTCGTGCACCGAAAGCCCCGCGCCGACCCCGTGACCGGTGCCGTGATCGAAGTCGAGCCCCTGCGCCCACAGGAATTGCCGCGCCAGCGGATCGAGCTGCGCGCCGCTCACCCCCACCGGAAACACCGCGCGGGCGAGTGCGATATGACCCTTCAGGACTAAAGTGAAGTGTCGGCGCATCTCCGCCGTCGGCTCTCCGGCCACCAGGGTGCGGGTCACGTCCGTGGTGCCGTCGGGATATTGCGCGCCGGAATCGAGGAGAAACAATTCTCCGTTATTTATCAGCCTATTGGTTTCCTTGGTGACGCGATAATGGACGATCGCGCCATTGGGGCCGGCGCCGGAAATGGTGGGGAAGGAGACATCGTTCAGCGGCCCGCTGCGCCGCCGGAAGGTCTCCAGCGCTTCCACCGCGCGGATCTCGCTCACCGTGCCGGTGGGGGCGACCTCATCGAACCAGTGGAGAAAGCGCGCCAGGGCCACGCCGTCGCGCAGATGCGCGGCACGCATGCCCGCGATCTCCGCCGCATTCTTCACCGCCTTCAGCAGGGTGATGGGATCGGCCCCCTTCGAGACGCTTCCGCCCGCCTGTTCGATGGCTTGCGCGAGTGCGACCGGGGCGGTGGCCTGGTCCACGCGGATCGTGCGCCCGGCGGCGAAGGCCGCGAGCTGGTCCGCCAGGGCGCCTTCGTCGGCGATATCGACCACGTCCTCCAATTGCGCGCGCACCACATTGGAGAGCTTTTCCGGCGCCACGAACAGGTGCGGCCGCCCCTGCGCCGGCACCAGCGACCAGGCGAGCACCAGCGGCGTATGGCTGACGTCGGCGCCGCGCAGGTTGAACAGCCAGGCCGTGGCGTGGGGATCGGAAATCAGGGCGCCGTCGACCTTGTCCGCCGCCAGCGCCGCCTGCACGCGGGCCAGCTTCTCCTGCGGGCTGGCGCCGGCGCTGTCATCGTCCAGCAGACGCGCGGCGGCGCGGGGCGGGGCGGGGCGGTCGGTCCACAGGCGGGCGATGGGATCGTCGGCGACCGCGACCAGGATGCCGCCGACCTTCGCGACCGCCTGCGAGAGCTTGTCCTTCATGTCGAGGGTGGACCGCCAGGGATCGAATCCCAGCGAGGCTCCCTTGGGCAGGTGCGATTCGATCCAGCGTTCCGGAGTGATGTCGGCCAAAGGCACCACGGTGAAGGCGGTGCCGTCCACCTGCGCCGGTGCCTGGAGGGTATAGCGGCCGTCGACGAACAGGGCCGCCTCGTCCTTCAGCACCACGCACAGGCCGGCGGAGCCGGTGAAGCCGGTGAGCCAGGCGAGGCGCTCCTCGCCCGGCGTCACATATTCGTTCTGGTGCGCATCGGCGCGCGGAATCACATAGCCGTCGAGCCCGCGGGCCGCGAGTTCCGCGCGCAGGGCGGCGAGCCGCACCGGTCCGAGCCGGCCGTCGGCAGTATCCTCGAACGTTTGATAGAGCGCCGAAAATTCAGCGGCATCGGGATCGGCGGCGGCGGGCTGGATCTGTGACATGCGGTATTTTAGGAGCGAAGCGGCGCGCCCGCAATTCGTCCCGGCGGGCGGGGCAGGCTTATTGGGTCTGCCCGGCGACGAAGCAGCGGTTGCGCCCGGCCTTCTTGGCGGCATAAAGCGCGACGTCGGCACGCGCGAGCAATTTGCGCAGCGGCTCCGGCGGGCGATATTGGGCGATGCCGAAACTGGCGGTTACCACCCGCGTATCCGGCACGGATTCGAAGTGGGTGCTTTCCAGCAGCGCGCGCACGCGCTCGGCGAACTGGCGCGCGCCTTCCACGTCCGCCCCGGTCAGCAGGATGGCGAATTCCTCGCCGCCGATGCGCCCGATCACATCTTCCCCCCGCATGGTGTTGAGCAGGAGCGCGCCGAATTCCTTCAGCACCGCGTCGCCCGCGCCATGGCCGTAAGTGTCGTTCAGCAATTTGAAATGATCGATGTCGCAGGAGATCAGGCTGACCTGCCGCCCCGCCGCGCGGGTCATGTGCGAACCGGCGATGCGCTCGAAGCCGCGCCGGTTCAGCAGCCGGGTCAGAAGATCGGTGTCGCGGTCGCGCTCCATGTCGCCGAGCATGTCGGCGACGGATGCCGCGAGCAGCGTCAGCGCCATGATCGCCCCGAAAATGGCAAGACTCACCTGGAGCAGGAGCCAGAACACCGAGCGGCCGAAGGTGCCGGGCACGCTCCCGAGCTCGGGATCTATGGTGGCGGTGGTGCGAATGAAGAAATGGAAAGCGAACGCCACCAGCACCCAATAAAGGAAGCGATCAATGAAGCGGCCCGAGGCCAACCCCACCAGACGCATGCAGATGTAGAGGAAAACAAACCCGTAGCCGAAGTTCAAAATATATATGCGGGCGATCAAGCTGCGCTCTATGTAGAAAAAATACCAGATCGGCACCATGATCACAGTGAATATAATAATCGTGACGAGCGGGCTCATTTGCTGCCCGGCGCGCTGGAGGACACCATTGCCGATCATCACCACGCTGGTGGTGTAAAGCAGCGCCGAGAGAATGGTGTTCTGGCCGAAATCCGCCGGCCACAGCGCGATCTGGACGATGGCCGCCAAGCTGTAGCTGAAGCATGCGGCCGAAAACAGCAGGATATAATTGCGGGAGCCACCGAACGCCCACAATCCCAGAAAACAAAAAGAAAACAGCGCCAATATTGCCGGCCCGATCAGCGCTAATGCAAAATAGGTATCGGGAGCGGGAGACATCTGTGGGTAAGGCTCTGACTGGTCGCTTTGCGTGCCTTATTCTTGTACCGGGTTAGCCCCGGCGGGGGAAGTGGCCCTCGTGTATCCGTTTGACGCTGCAACCCGAGCGCGGCGCCGGCCCGGTGGCGGGTCCACCGGGCCCTGGCGTGCCGCGTCCGCGGGCGATCAATAGGATACGAACGCTCCGGCGAAGAGGCCCTCGCCGCGGCTGTCTCCGGCCAGCTTGAAGCGGTATTGGGCGGTCAGATCCACATAGGACATGGGGGCGGTGTATTTGTCCTCGCGGAACCACCATCGCAGGTTGAGGCCGGGGCCGGCGCCGAGCGTGCCCGGCGTGTTGAGCACCGAATCATAGGCCCCGCCGACCGCCAGGAACGGGGTGACGATGAGATTGTCGTTCACCGGCTTCACTCGATAGGAATGGCCCCAGCGGAATTCGAAGCTGCTGACCGATTCGGGCAGCTCGACGTAATAATTGGTGTCGGCGTAGAACTGCCAGTAGTTCCAGTCGTTCACGTCCACCCGCAGATCGCTGCCCTCGCCGGTGGAATAGGCGGCGCGCAGCAGCCAGTCGTTTCGGGCATAGGTGCCGATCGGGAACAGGCGGCTCGCTTCCAGCACCAGGTTCTGGTCCTTCAGCGGCTTCCACCGCACGCCCACGCTGCCCTGCATGGTATCGACGCCGGTCGGCCCGCCCTTTTCGTCATAGAGAGTGGTGAAGACGCGCCCGAACACCTCGAAGATCGAGCCGTCGCGATAGCCGATGCCGGGCGGGCGCCAATAGACCTCGGCCCCCGACTGGATCGTGTGGCCGCCCACGCCCGGCGGCGGCGCCAGCGGGGACGCGGGCATGACGCCCACCGCGCCGTAGCTCACCGAGGCATAGGCGCCCCAGGTGCGCTCCAGCTCGCCCACTTCGCGGCGCAGGCCGAACACGGTCTGCGCCGGCAAAGGCAGGGCGCCGTCCGCATGGGCATCAATGGCCCGCTTGAACAGGGCCGCCGATTCGGCATTGTGATACTCGTGCTTGGCCGCATAGGCGGCATCCACCAGCACCATGCCGCGCCGCAACCCAGTGGTGGAATCCACCTGGTGGAAATATTTGTAGGCGGTCGCCGTGTCGCCGGACTGGTTGGCGAGATAGGCGATGTCGAGCGGCTGCATGGCGCGCAGTTCGCCGGTGGCAAGCGCCTGCTGGAACCGCGCCTTGGCCTCGTCCTTGCGGCCGAGCGCCACCAGTTCGCCGATGACGGCGCTGGCGATATTGGCCCGGTCGGTGGGGGTGCGTGCGAGGCGGTAGGCGAATTCGAAGGTTTCCAGCGCCTCCTCGTGGCGGCCGAGGGCCTGCAAGGCGAAGCCGCGCCGGGCGACCACGTCATAGCTGCGCTCGCGGCCCAGCGGTGCGAGGGCATCGAGCGCGGCTTGCGGGTCCTTCGCGCCCATATAGGCGTCCACCAAAGCGAGCCGCACGCCGCGCACGTCCGCCGGCGGCAGGCGCCCGCTGCGCAAAGCGGCGGCGAAGTCGGACGCCGCGGCGCCGTACCGGCTGAGCTTCTGGCGGATGTAGCCGCGCTGCACCACCAGCGTCACCTCGCCGGGGAAGGCGGCAATGGCCTGGGAAGAGGCGGTCTCCGCTTCCCCAGTCCGGCCGGCGGTGGAGAGCGCGTTAATGAGGAACTGGCGATAGGTGATGTTGCGCGGCGAGAGTTCCACCGCGCGGCGCGCCTCGCTGATGGCGAGGCTATAATTGCGGGCCTTGAGCGCGCGGATCGAGGCGTCGGCGGCTTCATAGCCGGGGTCGCTCGGCACGCCGGTGCCGGCATTGGTT
>NCHM01000361.1 GCA_002257205.1 Rhizobiales bacterium 24-66-13
GCCCTTGAAGCGTGTCGCGTCGCCAAGTCGCAGGGCGCCGAGATCGGCGCCGCGCAGGTCCGCCCCCTCGAAGCGCGCGTCGGTCACGTTCGCGTCGCGTAGATTGCAGCCCTGGAAGATCGCCTCGCGAAAATCCGCCTCGGTGAGGTCGGCGCCCGCGAAATCCAATTGGTCGAGCCGGGCGCGCCGGAACGACAGGCCGTGCAGCGCCGCGCTCACCAGAAGGCAGCGCTCGAACGCGAGGCCCAGCGTGCGCGCGCCATGGATCTGCACCCCAGTCATCTTGCAATCGGCGAACGTGGTCGCCGACAAAATGGTGCCCCGGCAGAGCGCATTGTTGAGATCGCAGCCGGAAAACCGCGCTTCGGTGAGGTCGGCGGCGGAGAAATCGGCGCGCCCGGCCCGGCAGCGGACGAATTCGCATCCTGCCAGATCCAGCCCGCGCAAGTCCGCGCCGGCGAAAATCCAGCCGGCGAAGCGCACCGGCGCGCCGTGCACGCGCAACGCCGCCTCGATCGCCGAACGGTCGGCGACGCCCTCGGGGGGCGGAACGTCCTGGAGCATGGATGCGTCTTTCCTGCGTATTTATTTACCGCACGATCAGCCGCGCGCCGGGCTTCAGCCGCGCGGCGAGCCGGCGCAACTCGCGCGGCGTAAGGGCGATGCAGCCCTCGGTGGGCGCGAAGCCGGGGCGCGCCGCATGGATAAAAACCGCCGATCCCCGCCCCTTCACACGCGGACGTGTATTGTGGTCGAGCACCAGCACAAGGTCATAGAGCGCATCCGCGCGCGCCATGCGTTCGTGCGATACGGGAATCGGGAGGTGCACTGGGCGATTGTAACGGCGGTCCTGCGGATCGTCACACCAGCCATCGGTTGCGGCGATGGGCTTGGCAGGCAGGCGGGTGACGGGGCGTGGCCCACGGTCCGGGCGATAGAGCGCACGCTCGATGCGCCAGCGGCCCGCCGGGGTTCGCCCGTCGCCCTCGCGCTTGTCGAAGCCGATTCCCCCGCGTCCCAAGGCCACGGGAATCGCCCGGCCGGCCATCTGCAGGAGGCCCCGATGCGGGGCGCCGGGCAGGTGACGGACGGTTATTTTCCCGATCCCCACAGGAACTTGCACGAATACACCCCACCTAGGTACCAGTTTTCAACATTCTTTCGCGGGCAAATTTGCAGGATCGCCGCAGCATGATGTACTTGCGCGATTCGCGTTCCCGCAAGGGTAACGGAGGTTTTGATGGCCAATGCGTGGAAAATCCTGGTGGTCGAGGACGACCCGGAGCTGCGCGAAGCCCTGATCGAGCAGCTCGCGCTTCAGGATGAGTTCGAACCCGTGCCGGCGGAAACCGCCCAGGGCGCCATTGAGGCGGCCCGGAACGGCGCCATCGATCTCGTCATCATGGACGTGGGCCTGCCCGACATGGACGGGCGCGACGCCGTGCGACAAATGCGCAAGAATGGGTTCAAGGCGCCGGTCATCATGCTCACCGGGCATGATACGGACAGCGACACCATTCTCGGGCTGGAAGCCGGCGCCAACGACTATATCGCCAAGCCGTTCCGCTTCGCGGTGCTGCTGGCCCGCCTGCGCGCCCAGATGCGCAGCCACGAGGCGAGCGAGGACGCGGTGTTCGCCATCGGCCCCTACAGCTTCCGCCCCGGCGCGAAGATGCTGGTGACCGATCGCGGCTCCAAGATCCGCCTGACGGAAAAAGAAACCGCGATCCTGCGCTATCTCTATCGCGCCGGAAAATCGCCGGTGGCGCGCGAGACGCTGTTGCAGGAAGTGTGGGGCTATAATTCCGGCGTCACCACCCACACGCTGGAAACCCACATCTACCGCCTGCGGCAGAAGATCGAGCCCGATCCCTCCGCCCCCACCCTGCTGGCGACGCAAGCCGGCGGCTACAAGCTGGTGCCCTGAGCATGATCGACGCAGGGGACCGCCCGTGAGCCTCGAACAGGACGTCGCCCTGCTGCAGGACGTCCCCACGTTCGACATGCTCACGCCGGATGCCCTGCGCACGCTCGCCATTAGCGCCGACCAGCTGCGCCTTGCCGCCGGCGACATCCTGTTCCAGGAAGGCGACTTGGCCGATGCCGGCTATGTGCTGACCTCCGGGCGGCTGGAGATGGTGGAGGAGAAGGCGGCGCGCCCCCGCGTCCTGTGCGAGGTGCTCTCAGGCGCGCTGGTGGGCGAGAGCGCCCTTCTCATCGCCTTGCCCCGCCCCGCCACGGCGCGGGCGCTGGAGGCCTCGACGCTGCTGCGCATTTCCCGTGCCACCTTCCTGCGGGTGCTGGAGGGTTTCCCGGAAGCCGCCGTGCAATTGCGCGCCGTGTTCGCCGGCCGGCTAGAGGCGACCCTGGGCGCGCTCGACACCCTGCGCCGGGAAAAGCTGGAGCCGCCGTTCCGCCCCCCGGTGCGGCGGCGCTGACGGGCGGACCGCATGCCCATCCCGATGGCCATCCAGCACGCCACCGAGGATTTCGAGCGCTTCCTCGCCGATGCCCGCGACACCTCCGGCCTGGCGACGCGCAACCAGACCTACACCATGGTGGAAGGGGTGCTGCGCACGTTCCGCGCGCGCCTCACCCCCGCTGAAGCGATCCGCTTCGCTCAGGTTCTGCCGCCGGTGCTGCGGGCGATCTTCGTGTCCGACTGGGACCTGTCGCTGGCACCCCTGCCCTTTACCGACCGCGCCAGCCTGACGCGCGAGGCCCAGGGCCTGCGCCCGCACCATAATTTCGCGCCCGAGACCTGCATCGCCGACGTTGCCGCCGCGCTGCGCCGCGCAACCGACCCCGCCGCCTTCACCGCCGTGCTGGACACCCTTCCGCCGGGTGCCGCCGCATTCTGGCGCGCACCGCCGGAGCACCCGCTATAATCGCTTCCGCCGGGTGCCGCCGCATTCTGGGGCGCGCCGCCGGAAGGCCCGCTGTAGTCGCTCCCGCGCCTGAACCTCGCGGCGCCGGAGTGGCAGCCGGCGCCCGAGTGGCAGCCGTCACGGCACCGGGCGAGGCGCGACGGGCGGCGCGGCGCGCGACCCTCAGAACAGGTTCAGGCCCGGCGGCAAAGCGAGCCCGCCGGTCATGGACTTCATCTTTTCCTGCATGATTTTTTCCGCCTTGTGGCGGGCATCGGCGAGCGCGGCGACCATGAGATCCTCCAGGATCTCGCCCTCATCGGCCTTGAGCAGGCTCGGGTCGATGCGCACCGCCTTGGTGTCGCCCTTCACCGTCATGCGCACGGTCACGAGGCCGCCGCCGGAGGCGCCCTCAACTTCGGTGCTCTCCATCTCCTGCTGCATCTGCTGCATGCGCTCCTGAAGCTCTTTTGCCTGCTTCATCATGCCCATGAGGTCGCGCATCAGGTCTCTCCGTGCCGGGGGTCGGGATCAGGTCTCGGTCTCGTCGTCGAATCCCACGCCCATATAAGCATCCTCGTCCGCCGGCGCGAGGCCGATCTCGGCGATGTCCTCGCGGGTGCGCACATCGACGATCTGCGCGCCGGGAAACCGCGACAGAACGGCCGAGACCAGCGGATCGGCCCTAATGCCCTCCTCGCGCTCCTGGCGCACCGCATGGGCGGTCTCCGCCAAGGTCGGCGCGCCGGGCGCGCGGGAGGTGAGCGACACCAGCCAGCGCCGGCCGGTCCATTCGGTGAGCTTGCGCGAGAGGTCCTGCACCAGGTTCGGATTGCCGTCCGGCACCAAAGCGAACTCGATGCGCCCCTCTTCGAGATGCACGAGGCGGACCTGGGTCTCCACCGCATGCTTCAGCAGCAGGTCGCGCCGGGCACTCGCCAGCGCCACCACATCCTGCAACGATGCCAGAACCGGCCCGTCCTGCGGCTGGGACGCGGCGCGGGCGGGCGCGGGTGCCGCCACATTCTCGGCCATGCGCTCGGCACGCGGCGCAAGGGCAAGGCGCGAGCCACCCCCTCCCCCACCGCCATTGCCGCCATTGCCGCCGCCGGAGAGCCCGGGCGCGGCGCCTTCCGAGCTTGGCATGTCCTTCAGCCGGCGCAGCGCCTCGTCCGGGGTGGGCAGATCGGCGGCATAGCCGAGGCGCACCAGCACCATTTCGGCCGCCTGGGCGGGCTTGGCCGCCTGCTGCACCTCGGTGATGCCCTTCGAAAGCATCTGCCAGGTGCGCGACAGCACCCGCATGGAGAGGGCCTGCCCCATCTCCACGCCGCGCATGCGCTCGGCTTCCACCAGCGCGGCATCATCCGCGCTTTCGGGCACGATCTTCAGGCGGGTCACGAGATGGGTGAATTCGGCGAGATCGGTGAGGATCACGGCCGCGTCGGCGCCACCGTCATATTGGTCGCGGAATTCGGCGAGGGCGCGCGCCACATCGCCCTTCATCAGCGCCTCGAACAGGTCGATCACCCGCGCTCGGTCGGCAAGGCCCAGCAGGCGGCGCACCTCTTCCGCGCCCACGCTACCTCCGCCATGGGCGATCGCCTGGTCGAGCAGGGAGAGCGCATCGCGCACCGAGCCCTCGGCGGCGCGGGCAATGGTGGACAGCGCCTCCGCCTCCACCGTCACATTTTCCTTCGCGCAGATGCCGGCGATATGAGCCGCGAGCACGCCCGCTTCCACCCGCCGCAGGTCGAATCGCTGGCAGCGCGACAGCACCGTCACCGGAACCTTGCGGATTTCGGTGGTGGCGAACACGAATTTCACATGCTCCGGCGGCTCCTCCAGCGTCTTCAGCAGGCCGTTGAAGGCCGCCGTGGAGAGCATG
>NCHM01000362.1 GCA_002257205.1 Rhizobiales bacterium 24-66-13
CACCCTGTTCTTCCCGATCCAGCTTCAGAATCTGTGCCTGTTCGTCATCTTCATCGCCGTTCTCGCCCTGCGCCCGCAGGGCCTCATCAAGGGCGCCTGAGCCATGCGCGCGAAACTCACGCCGGGGCTGGTGCTCCTCCTCCTGTTCTTCGTCGCGGCGGCCCTGCTGCCGTTCTATGTGGATCCTCGCGGCCATGTGCTGCGCATCGCCGCCATGGCCCTGCTGTTCGCGGCGCTGGCGCAATCCTGGAACATCGTCGGCGGGCTCGCGAACCAGGTCTCGCTCGGCCATGCCGCCTTCTTCGGGATTGGCGCCTATACGTCCAGCCTGCTTTATCTGCGGCTCGGCATCTCGCCCTGGCTCGGGCTGGTGGCGGGCGCGGCGCTGGCGGGATTGGCGGCGGCGCTGCTGTCGCTGCCGACCTTCCGCCTGAAGGGGCATTATTTCGCCCTCGCCACCCTCGCCTTCGCCGAGGTGATGCGGGTGATCGCCAATTCCTGGGCCTCGCTGACGGGCGGGCCGGTGGGGGTCTCCATCCCCTTCGTGGGCAGCCAGCCGCTGAACTTCGCGTTTCGGGCGGTGTCCTCTTATTACTGGATCATCCTCGGCCTGCTGGCCCTGGTGTGCCTGGTGTTCGGCCTGCTGGCGCGCGGCGCCATCGGCTATCGGCTGCGGGCGGTGCGCGAGAACGAGGCGGCGGCGGAAGTGGCAGGCGTCGATACGTTCCGCGTCAAGCTCACCGCCAGCGTGATCTCGGCGGCGCTCACCGCCGTGTGCGGCTCGGTGTTCGCCCAGTTCACCTTCTTCTTCGATCCGGATTCCATCTTCTCGCTGGCCGGGGTCTCGGTGCGCATGGCGATGATCGCCATCGTCGGCGGGCTCGGCACGCTCGCAGGGCCGATCATCGGCGCGCTGTTCCTGATCCCGCTGGAGGAGACGGCGAACGCGTTCCTCTCCTCCAAGGCGGCGGGCCTGTCCCAGCTCGTGTTCGGCGCCATCCTGATCGCCGCCATTCTCATCCAGCCGCGCGGCATCATGGCCTATTGGCCGAAGCGCTGGAGCCGCAGGGCCCCGTCTCCGGCCGCTCCGCGTGCCGAACCGGCGCTCGCCAAGGGAGGCCAGTGAGATGAACGCGCACACTCCCGTGCTGGAGGCCCAGGCCATCGCCGTGACCTTCGGCGGGCTGAAGGCGGTGGACGGCATTTCCTTCACCCTCAAGGCGGGCGAGATCGTCGGGCTGATCGGCCCCAACGGCGCCGGCAAGACCACTTTGTTCAATGCGCTGGTGGGGCTTCAGCGCCTCACCTCGGGCCAGGTGCTGCTGGGCGGCGATAAGGTCTCCGGCCTCAAGCCGCACCGGGTCGCCGGCAAGGGCATGACCAAGACGTTCCAGAACGCGGCGCTGTTTCCGGACATGAGCGTGCTGGAGAATGTGCTGACCGCCGCATTGCTGCGCCATGATCTTGCAAGCGCCCGCGAGCGGGCCGGCGCGGTGCTCCACCGGCTCGGCCTCGGCGCGATCGCGCAGACCGATGTGGCCGACCTCACCTTCCCCCAGAAGGCGCTGGTGGAGATGGCGCGTGCACTCGCCACCGAGCCCAAGGTCCTGCTGCTGGACGAAGTGATGGCGGCGCTCACCCCGAGCGAGATGGACGAGGTGATGGCGGTCATTCGCTCCCTGCGGGACGAGGGGCTGACCTTCCTGGTGGTGGAGCATCACATGCGGGCCATCATGGCGTTGTGCGACCGCCTGCTGGTGGTGAATTTCGGCCGGCTGATCGCGCAAGGCACACCGGCCGAGGTTGCGAATGATCCGGTGGTGATCGAGGCCTATCTCGGCCAGGGCGCGGCGCACGGCGCTGCAACTGGCGCCGCAACTGGCAGCACGACTGTGGCTGGAGGCGCCCATGCTTGAGATCCGGGGCCTCAGCGCCTCCTATGGCGGACCGAACGTGCTGGAGGATGTCGCGCTTCATGTCGCGCGCGGCGAGACGGTGGCGGTGCTCGGCGCCAACACCGCCGGCAAGACCACGCTTCTGCGCAGCATCTCCGGGCTGGTCGCGAAGGCGCGCGGCAGCATCGTGTTCGAGGGCGAGAGCCTGCTGGGCCGGCTTGCCCACACCATTCCCGCGCTCGGCATCGGCCATGTGCCGGAAGGGCGGCATGTGTTCCCACGCATGTCCACGTCCGACAATCTCATGATGGGCGCCTATGGCGACCGGCGCAGCGGCAAGCTTGCCGCGCGCATGGACCGGGTGTTCGCCTTGTTCCCGCGCCTCGCGGAGCGGCGCACGCAGATGGCCGGCTCCATGTCCGGCGGCGAGCAGCAGATGGTTTCCATCGGCCGCGCGCTGATGGGCAATCCCAAGCTGATGCTGCTGGACGAGCCGAGCCACGGCCTCGCGCCCATCGTGGTGGAGGAATTGCACGCCGCCATCGCCGCCATCAACAGGCAGGGCGTCTCGGTGCTGCTGGTGGAGCAGAACGCCGTGCTCGCCTTGTCCGTCGCCCATCGCGGCTATGTGCTGGAAGCCGGCCATGTGGTGCTGAGCGGCAGCGCGCAGGATCTTCAGGCGGACCCCGGCGTGCGGCGCGCCTATCTCGGCGTCTAGAGCCGGATCTGCCCATATGGGAACGCCTTGGGCGATTCCATATGGGCAGTGAATCCGTCTCTATTCAATAAGTTAGAGGGCGATTCACCGCCATATGGGCGGATCGCCCTCTAGCAGCCAGTCCGCCGCCCAATCTTTCAAACGGAGCGTGTCATGATTGTAAAAGCCGGCGTCGCCCAGGTGGGCGCGGTGCCCTTCGATGTCGAAGCCTCGATCGCCAAGGCCGAGGACTGGATCGCCAAGGCGGGCGAAGCGGGATGCCAGATCGTGGTGTTCCCCGAGGCCTTCATCTCGGTCTATCCCAAGGGCTCGGACTTCGACATTTCCATCGGCGTGCGCACGGTGCGCGGGCGCGATGAATTCCGCCGCTATCTCGATGCCGCGATCACCGTGCCGGGGCCTGAGACGGAGCGGCTCGGCAAGGCGGCGGCGGCGGCCAATTGCTTCGTGGTGATCGGCGTGATGGAACGCGAGCTCGGCACCATGTATTGCACCGTGCTCTATTTCGGCCCGGACGGCGCGCTGATGGGCAAGCATAGGAAGCTGATGCCCACCGCCGGCGAGCGGCTCGCCTGGGGCTTCGGCGATGGGTCCACCTTGCCGGTGTTCGATACCCCCATCGGCAAGATCGGCGCCGTCATCTGCTGGGAAAACTACATGCCCATGCTGCGCATGACCATGTATGCCAAGGGCGTCTCGCTCTATTGCGCGCCCACCGCCGACGACCGCGAGACCTGGCTTCCCACCATCCGCCATATCGCGCTGGAGGGCCGCTGTTTCGTGCTCTCCACCTGCCAGGTGGTGAAGCGGGGCGATTTCCCGGCGGATTATCGCTGCACCATCGACGCAGAACCCGAGGCCTATGTGATGCATGGCGGGGCGGCGATCATCGGTCCGCTGGGCAATGTGCTGGCCGGCCCGGTGTTCGACGAGGAATGCCTGTTGACGGCGGACCTGGACACGGACGAACTCGGCCGCGCCAAGTTCGATTTCGACGTCGCTGGCAATTATGCCCGGCCCGACGTGTTCACCCTCACCGTGAACGAGGCCCCGCAGCAGGCCGTGGCCCTGAAGGGCTGAGCTTCGGGTTCGTTTCCATCGCGCAATCCGCGATATTTTGCCGGCGCCGGCCGCGCCGGCCGCGGCGGATTGCGGTACGGTGCCGGCAAGCACCTGAGTCGCATAGGGCACCATGGATATCGAGGAAAAGCTCGCCAAGATCGGCATCACCGGCAAGCTGTTCAAGCTTTATATGGCGGCGGTGGAACTGGGCGAGGCGCCGGTCCAGGAGGTGGCGACCCGCGCGGGGCTGGCGCGCACCACCGCCTATGACGTGCTCGCCCGCCTGGAACAGGAAGAACTGATCCGCGTGGAGGAGCGGCAGGGCCGCCGCTTCATCGTCGCCGAGGATCCGGTCGGCATGTTGCAGCGCCTCGAGCTGCGCCGGCAGGTGCTGGGCGATCTGATGCCGCAGATCCGCTCGCTCTACAATCGGGCCAAGGGCAAGCCGCAGATCCGCTTCTACGAAGGGGAAGAGGGCGTGCGCACCGTGCTGTGGGAGACTCTCTCCTGCCAGAGCAAGGTGCTGCGCGGCATCCTCTCCATGGACGAGCTGATCGAGACGCCCGGCCTTGAGGAAATGGATAGCTACATCGCCGAGCGGCTGAATAAGGGCATCAAGCTCCAGGTCCTGCGCTCGCGCCACAAGGACACCGAGCGCATCTGGCCATCCACGCCGCAGGAGCTGCGCGAACTGCGCTATGCGCCCGAGAACATCACCTTGTCGGTGACGCAATATGTCTATGACGACAAGGTCGCCATCATCTCGTCCAAGCGCGAGAATTACGGCCTGGTGATCGAGAGCGAGGATTTCGCGCGGCTCCAGACGGCGCTGTTCGAAACCCTCTGGTCGCTGAGCGCGCCGGCGGAAGAGCCGCCGCCGCGCCCCGCCGCCCGGCGCCGCAAGGGCACCTGAGCGATCCCGGCGTGAGCGATCCCGAAACGCTCACGCGGGCGAGGTGCCCGCATGCGCGGCCTTCAGCGCGGCGATATCGAGCTTCACCATGCCGAGCACGGCGGCCATGACGCGCTGGGCTTTCGCGGGATCGGGATCGCCCAGCAGCTGCGGCAGCACGC
>NCHM01000363.1 GCA_002257205.1 Rhizobiales bacterium 24-66-13
GCTTCCTTGGCCGGAGGCTTGGGCTTTGCAGCCGGCTTCGCGGCAGGTTTGGCGGCCGGCTTTTCGGCCTCTGTATCGCTCTTTGCCGCGGCATTCTTCGGCTTGGCGGCAGGCGCCTGCGGGTCCGCGTTGGCGGTGGCGGCGGGCTTCTTCTTCGGCTTGGGCTTCACCTCCGCCGGCATGGCGGTATCCGGGGACATCGGTGCGTTGCGTGGGCCGACGAACACCGGGATCGGCGGCATGGAGGGCGGCAGGTTTTGCAACAAGGCTGCGCCGGCGCCCTTGCTCAAGCCGGCGGCAAGGTCCGCCGAGACTGCATAGGCGTTCGGCCCGGAACCGGGTGCACCGTACGCGTTTTCGTCCTCGTTCTCTGCCGCCTGCACGGCGCGCTTGCGTCCGCAGATCTGGGGCGACATGTCGGTGGGCGTGCCTCCCGTGTCGACCACCGTATCCAGCGTCGGCGAGGCGGCGCCGAAGATGGACCAGGAGGGCTGGAAGCCCTTTTCGAACAGCAGCGCCGCCTGCTCGGTGCGGGCGACTCCCGAGGGCGCGCCGAGAATAACTGCGATAAGCCGCTTGTTGCCACGCGTGGCGGTGGCCACCAGATTGAAGCCCGAGGCGCAGATGAAGCCGGTCTTCATGCCGTCGGCGCCGGGATAGCGGTCGATCAGGCGATTGTAATTGCGCAGTACCCTTTTGCCGATCTTGATGGCGGGGATGCGGAACAGCATTTCATGTTCTGGAAAATGATAGATCAGCGCCCGCGCCAGCACCGCGAGGTCGCGCGCGGTGGTGAACTGGTCGCTATTGGGCAGGCCGTTGGGATTCTCGAAATGGCTCCCGGCCATGCCGAGACGGGCGGCGGTGTCGTTCATCTCGGCGACGAAGGACGGCACGCTGCCGCCCACCCCTTCGGCGATCACCACCGCCATGTCATTGGCCGATTTGACCAGAAGCATCTTCAGAGCATTGTCGAGCGTCACCTGGGTGCCCGGCGCGAACCCCATCTTGGTGGGCTGCATGGAGGCGGCATAAGGCGAGACCGTCATCAGCGTATCGGGGGTGATGCGCCCCTCGCGCATGGCGTTCAGCGCCACATACACTGTCATCAGCTTGGTGACGGAGGCGGGATACCAGGGCTTGCCGGCTTCCTGCTGTTCCAGAACCTTGCCCGTGTCCGCTTCCACCAGGAGGATCGGGGTGGCGTGGCCTGCGGTCGCGAGCGCGCCGAGGGCGGCGATCGCGAGGGTCAGGCGGCGCAGCGCGCCGCGCGCGGACAGACAGGACAAGCCCGGCAAAGTTGGCTCCGTAGCTGGAAAGACCCCCGTGGCCTTGCTTTCCTTAGCTCTTTTCAGAGCATCCGGAAAGATGAAAGCGGCATGCGCGACCCTGCCATGCAAGCGTCAGCTTGGACGGGGGTCACGTACGGCGCCTGAATCGCGTGTCTCCAGGCGACGCAGGATGCCGCGCCGCATTGCGGCGGTTCTCACGTTTCCGCGAGCGGACGAACCACATGCGTGCCATCGTCCAGGAATTGGGCCCGCGCCAGTTCCGCGAACCGCCCGCCGAGCCGCATCAATTGCTCGAAACTGCCCGCCTCGACGATGCGCCCGTCGTCGAACACCAGGATACGGTCGGCATTGCGCACGGTCGCGAGCCGATGGGCGATGACGAAGGTGGTGCGGCCTTTCATCACCTCGTCCAACGCCGCCTGCACCTTGGCTTCGGTGGTGGCGTCGAGGGCGCTGGTGGCCTCGTCGAGGATCAGGATCGGCGGATCCTTGAGCAAAGCGCGGGCGATGGAGAGGCGCTGGCGCTCGCCGCCAGACAGAGCCCGCCCGCGCTCGCCCACCAGGGCGTGCAGGCCTTCCGGATTGCGCTCCACCAGTTCCAGCGCCTGGGCACGGGACAGGGCGAGCCGCATCTCCTCCGGCGTCGCATCGGGCTTGCCAACCCGGAGATTGTCTTCGATGGAGCGGTTGAACAGCATCGCCTCCTGGAACACGACGCCGATCTGCCGCCGCAGCGAGGAGAGCGTGATGTCCCGGATGTCGGTGCCGTCCACCAGCACCCGGCCGGACTGGGGATCGAACACCCGGTGCAGCAGGGCAAGCGCGGTGGATTTGCCGGCGCCGGTCGTGCCCACCAGAGCGACGGTCTCGCCCGGCGCGGCGTGCAGGCTCACATCGCGCAGCGCCGTGCGCTTGCCGTCATAGGAGAAGGACACGTTCTCGAAGCGCACGTCGCCCTTCACCGCCGCGAGGTCCGGGGCGCCCGGCCGCTCGCGCACCGCGCCGACGGTGTCCAGCACCTCGAAGAACTGGCCGAGCCCCGGCGCGCTCATCACCAAATGATTGACGAAGCTCACGGTATGATCCAGCCGGCCGATCAGCATGGTGGCGAAGCCCACATAGGTCACGATATCGCCGATCGCCGCGAGCCCCTGGAGATGCAGCCAGGTGCCGATCAGCAGGATGGCGAGGATGGTCAAGGTGGTGGCGGCCTTGGTGGCCATGGACACCACCGCCCACCAAGACAGAACGGGAATCTGCGCCGCCAGGAGCTGGGTCGCTGTGGCGCGCAGGCCGCTCACCTCGGCTTCGATGCGGGTATAGCTCTGGATCACCGCCACATTGCCGAGCGCGTCGGTGGCATGCTCGGCGAGGCTGGAATTGTGCTCCTCCACCTCCTGCTGCATCGCCTGGGTGCGGTTCAGCACATAGGCCGTGACGATACCGAACACCACGATCAGCGCGATCAGCACCAAGCCGAGCCGCCAATTGATGTAGATGCCCACCGGCAGGAGAACCAGCAGCGAGACGATCGCCGCGCAATCCTCGCGGAAGAAGGACAGCCACGTGCTCCAGAGCGAGTCGGTGCCCTGGAGCATCACCTTCAGCAGGCGGCCCGAATGGGTCTCGCCATGAAAGGAGAGGGGCAGCTGAAGCACGTGCTCGAAATATTCGGTGAGTACGCCCAGCCGCCGGCGATGGGCGAGGCGGTCGGCATGCAGCGAGATCAAAACGCCGGCGACGATGTTGAACAGGCCGAAGGCAACCCAGGCCGCGAGCAGCGGGGTGAGAATTGTGACCAGCGAGGGGCTGCCCTCCCGCTGCGCCCCGGCCAGCGCCTCGATGATGCGACCGAACAGGATCGGCTCGGCGAACTGGGCCATGGCCAGCGCCACATTGCCGATGGCGAGCGCGAGGCCGATCTTCGCCAGCGGCCCGAGCATCGCGAGGGCTCTCGCATAGATGCGCAGCAATTGCATGGGCCCGTCCTCCCCGGATCGCGGCGCAGCAAAGCCGAGATAGGAGGCGCCCGCAAGGCGGCGAACCGCGCCTTGCGGCTATTTCGGCGGGCAGGGCGGACAGAGGGGGCGGAGGGCTCCGCCGTCACCCTGCGCTCGCGCAGGAGCGGCGATCACACGTCCACGCTGGCCTTCAGCGCATTCTCCTGGATGAACTCGCGGCGCGGCTCCACCACATCGCCCATGAGGCGATTGAAGAGATCGCCGGCGGCATCGACTTCCTTCACCTTCACCTGGAGCAGGGAGCGGGCGTTGATATCGAGCGTGGTTTCCCAGAGCTGGCCCGGATTCATCTCGCCCAAGCCTTTGTAGCGCTGGAGCGAGAGGCCCTTGCGGCCGGCGTCGGTGACCGCGTCGAACAAGTCCACGGCGCCCAGAAGCACGGTCTCGTCACTCTTGCGCTTCAGGCGCGCTTCGCCCGCGAACACGCCGTCGAGGGCGGTGGCCAGCGTATCGAGGCGGCGGGCGTCGGGCGAAACCAGGAAGGTGGCGTCAAGGAAATTGGTTTCCAGCACGCCGCGCACGGTGCGCGAGAAGCGGAACCCGGTCTCGTCGGCGACACCGGCCCAGCCGCGCTCGGTCTCCTCGGCCAGCATGTTGAGGCGGCGCGTCACCTCGGTCATTTCGGCCTGGGCGTCGCGCTCACGCAGCAGATGCGGCTTGAGCGCGCCGGCGAGCGCCGCCTGTTCCACGATCGCCTTGTTGTAGCGCGGGTGGAGCGCGTTCAGCGCGCCGCGCAATTGGCGCGAGGTCTCGACCACGGCGGCCAGGTCGGCGCCGGTGCGCACCTCGCCCGAGGCGAGATAGAGCGCCGCATCGTCGAGGCCGACATTGATCAGATAATCCTCAAGCCCACGCTCGTCCTTGATATAGGTCTCGGACTTGCCGCGCGCCACTTTGTAGAGCGGCGGCTGGGCGATGTAGAGATGCCCGTTCTCCAGGATTTCCGGCATCTGCCGGAAGAAGAAGGTGAGCAGAAGCGTGCGAATGTGGGAGCCGTCCACGTCCGCGTCGGTCATGATGATGATCTTGTGGTAGCGCAGCTTGGCGATATCGAAGTCATCGCGGCCGATGCCGGTGCCGAGCGCGGTGATCAGCGTGCCGATCTGCTCGGAGGACAGCATCTTGTCGAAGCGCGCGCGCTCCACATTCAGGATCTTGCCGCGCAGGGGCAGCACGGCCTGGAAGGCGCGGTCGCGGCCCTGCTTGGCGGAGCCGCCGGCCGAGTCACCCTCGACGATGAATATCTCCGACTTGGCGGGGTCGCGCTCCTGGCAGTCGGCGAGCTTGCCGGGCAAGGAGGCGATGTCGAGCGGGTTCTTGCGGCGGGTCAGTTCGCGGGCGCGGCGGGCGGCCTCGCGGGCGGCGGCGGCTTCCGCCACCTTGCCGACCACGGCCTTGGCCTCGGCCGGATTTTCCTCAAGCCAGGAA
>NCHM01000364.1 GCA_002257205.1 Rhizobiales bacterium 24-66-13
CTTGCGCACCTGCTCGATCACCGAGATGGAGCGCGCGTCGCCGGGGCAGGCCATGCCGTCCCCGCTTGCGACGCAGGCCGGGTCGGGGGTTTCATAATCCACGTCCACCCCGTCGGCACCGAGATCGCGCACCAGACGCGCCAGCGCCGGCGCGTCGAGCTTGTCCCAGCCGAAATAGCCCCAGCCACCGACGGAGATCAGCACCTTGATCGCCGGATGGCGCGCCTTCAGCAGCGCCACCGCCTGTTTCAGAACGGCGCCGGAAAACGGATAGAGCAGGCCCGTGCCCTTCAGGTCGAGATCGCCGACATAGACGAGATCCGGCTTCACGAAGCTGAGCGCCACATGGGTGATATAGCCCGGCAGGCGGGCAAGGCTGGTGTCGGCGGCGACCGAGGTCTGCACCTCGTACCAGCTGGCGTGATAGGCGAGGAACGGCCGGGGTGGCTCCGCCGCGCGGGCGGGCGCGCCGCCGGTGAGCAGAAAAGCCGCGCAGGCGGCGAGGAGCAGAACCAGGCCGCTCAGAAGACGTCGCGGCCCGCCATGCCCTTGGTGATGGTGAGAAGCATGATCCTGATGTCGAACCATATGGACCAGTTTTCTATGTAGAACAGGTCGAGCTTCGCCCCGCGCTCGGCCTTTTCCACGGTGTTGATGCCGCCGCGCATGCCATTGATCTGCGCCCAGCCGGTGATGCCCGGCTTCATCCGATATCGTGCCACATATTCGCGGATTGCCTCATAGCGAACATCCTCGGCCACCTGCATGTTCGGCACATGGGGGCGCGGGCCGACCACGGACATGTCGCCCTTGAGCACGTTCAGCAATTGCGGCAGCTCGTCGATGGAGAGGCGCCGCAGCAGGCCGCCGACGCGGGTGATGCGTGGGTTGAACTTGGTGGTGCCGAGCGAGCCGTCGTCGCTCGGGTCCACGGTCATGGTGCGCAGCTTGAACACGGTGAACACCTTGTTGTTCAAGCCGACGCGCGGCTGGCGGAAGAAGATCGGGCCGGGCGAATCCAGCTTGATGGCGAGCGCCGCCCCGAGCAGGATGGGCGAGACCAGGATCAGCCCGATCACCGCCACGGAATAATCCTCCAGCGCCTTCAGCAAGCCGAGCGAGCCCTTCAGCGGGCGCTGCTGCACCTGAAGCGCGGGCTGGCCGGCGATGCTGGTGACGCGGGCGAAGCGCAGGTTGAAGCCGTCGGGATCAAGCTCCACCAGCACGTCGGCGGCGATGCGGTGCAATTGCTCGACGATCGCGCCGATCTTCAGCGGATTTTCCCAGGTCTCGACGATGGCCACCACGTCCACGCGATGGTTCTGCACGAATTTCAGGAAATCCGGCAGGCCACCCAGCACCGGGGGATGGGCGAGATCGGCGGTCTGCGGATCATGCGGCTTGTCGTCGAAAATGCCGAGGAACACGAACAGGCTCTCGTCGTCTTCCTCCGCGCAGCGCAGCGCGAAGGCGCGCGCCCGGTCCACATCGCCCACCAGCACCACCTGCCGGCGCAGAACCTCGTGGCGGCGCGCCTGCGCCATGCCGAGACGCACGATCACCAGCCGGCCGAGGATCAGCGCGATGCCCGTCATCCCTCCCCAGGCCAGCAGGCCGGGCAGATTGGTGGTGTGGATCGGCACCAGGGCATAATAAAAAACCGCGACCAGCAGCGCCGCCGGCACGCCGCCGACGATCAGATGGCCGATCTGGCGCAGCGAATGGCTGTAGTGCTCGACCCGGTACGCGCGCCCGAGCTGAAGGATCTGCGTGAAAACGGCCGCGCCGAAGGCGCACAATATGGCCACCTGGCTCCAGGTGGCGAAATGCCAGACGGAATAGGACAATGCCGCGGCGAGCACGATCATCGTCACATCGCACAGCACGACCAGGCGATTTATCAGGCCATGGGTCCAACGCGTCATAGCCACCAACCCCGAAAAACTCAAAAAATCGCTATGCCCGCCGGGGCATCGAAGGTTCTGCGCAAGAAGCGGAAGAGGGTCAAGACGGAGTTTCGCGCCATACGGCCCGACGCCAACTGATTTGCCGGCACATGGTTCCGCGCCGCCAAAATGGGCCGTGCGCCCCGTATGCCTTGATCATTCCCGCCGCCTTCGATAGAGCTTCTCCATTAAATGCGCCGGAGACCATTAACGGATGCTTGACTCGCTTCAATATTTGCGGGCGATCGCGAGCATCATGGTTGTATGCTTCCACGTTCATGTCCAGCTCGAGCGGATGGACTATCACGGCTGGTGGCCCGCCGCGCTCGCCAGCGGCGTTGATCTTTTCTTCATTATCAGCGGCTTCCTGATGTTGGTAACGACAACCAACAGGACCGGCTATACGCTCACGTTTTACCAGAAGCGCCTGGTGCGCATTGTTCCGCTTTACTGGATCATCACCAGTCTTTTCGTGTTTCTGATGCTGTTCGTGCCGAGCGCGGTGCAGAGCGGGCGGCCGGAACTGTGGCACATCATCGCCTCCTATCTGTTCCTGCCGGCGCAGCATCCCGTATTCCCGACCATCGAGCCGGTGGTTATTCCGGGCTGGACGCTGAATTACGAGATGTTCTTCTATCTGGTGTGGGGCCTCGTGCTTCTGCTGCCGGACCGCATGCGCGTCGCCACCATCATCGCGCTGTTCGCGGGCCTGGTCCTGCTCGGCGCCGCGCTGCCATCACCCAACGTGATGCTGACCTTCTACACCTCCACCATCATCATCGAATTCATCTTCGGCGTCATGGTGGGGATCTGGTATCTTCAGGGTCGTGCGCTTTCCGTTGCGGCGGCATGGGCGCTGCTCCTGGTTGGTTTCGCCGTGATGCTTGCCATCAACGATGTGACGCCGCAGATGCGCTTCCTGCTCTGGGGCCTTCCGGCGGCGATGATCGTCATCGGCGCGCTGGCGCTGGAAAAAGCCGGCGCGGTGCACAAATATCCCTTTCTCGTCCTGCTGGGGGATGCCTCCTATTCGATCTATATCGTCCACGGCATCGCGCTTTCGGCGGCCGGGCAGATCTGGCGCAAATTGGTTCCCGCCGATCTGCCGGGCGGCATCGCCGTGTTCACCATCGGCGCCATCATCGCGGCGGTGGCGGCGGGCGTGGTGGTGCATTTCACCATCGAACGCCCGCTCCTGCGCCTGATGACGCGCCGTCCGCCGGCGCGCGTCGCGCCAAGCCTGCCCTGAAAGGCCTGCCCTGAGAAGCGCCGGTTTATTTCGGCGCGAGGATGGCTTCCACCGCATCCACGAACCGGTCCGCCTGCTCCAGGCTCAGGCACAGCGGCGGGCGCACCTTCAGCACATTGCCGAGCGGCCCCGCCGCGCCGATGAGGATATGCTTTTCGCGCAAGGCATTGATGAGCGCCGTCGCGCCCGCCGCATCGGCCTTCTCGCCATCGACGATGTCGACACCGAGATAGAGCCCCGCCCCGCGCACCATGCCGAGCGCCGGGCAGCGCGCCCGCGCCGCCTTCAACCGCTCCGTGATGTGGCGGCCCACCATCGCCGCATGGGCGATCAGCCCCTCCTGCTCGATCACGTCCAGCACCGCGAGCCCCGCCGCCGCCGCCACGGGATTGCCGCCGAAGGTGTTGAAATAGCCGAAGGCGTCGCAATAGCCCTTCAGCAGCTCCGGCCGGGTGACGACGCCGCCCATGGGAATGCCGTTGCCCATGGGCTTGCCCATGGTCACCACGTCCGGCACCAATCCGTGACGGGCAAAGCCCCACATGCCGCCCCCCGTACGTCCGAAGCCGGGCTGCACCTCGTCGGCGATGAACAGGCCGCCGGCCGCATGCACCGCATCCACCGCTTCCTTCAGGAAGCCCGGCGGATCGGCGAACACGCCGTCGCTGGAGAAGATGCTGTCCACCAGCAGGCCGGCGAACTTGATCCCGTCCGCCTCCAGCGCCGCGATGGCCTCGCGCACCGCCTGGGCGAAGCCGGCGCCGAGATCGCCGGGAAACACGCGCGGATCGGGCGCCGGCACGGTGCGCACATATTTGGGCGGCGCGCCCACTTTATAGGACGAGGGCGAAACCTCGGTCACGGCGGTCGTATTGCCGTGATAGGCGGTCTGCGTGACGATGAAGCCCGTGCCCCCGGTCGCCATGGCGACGATGCGCAGGGCAAGGTCGTTGCTCTCGCTGCCGGTGCAGGTCAGCGCCAGATTGGACAGCGGCCCCGGGAAGGTCGCGAGCAGCCGCTCGGCATAATCATGCACGTTGTCAAACAGATAGCGCGTGTGGCAGTTCAAAAGCGCCACCTGCTTCTGCACCGCCTCCACCACCTTGGGGTGGCAATGGCCCACCGAAGGGACATTGTTGTAGAGGTCGAGGTAGTCGGTGCCGTCGGCCGTGCGGATCGTCGCGCCGGACGCGCGCACCACATGCAGCGGCTGTTGGTAGAACAGCACGGAGGAGGCGCCGAAACTGCGCTTGCGGCGTTCCACCAGCACTGCCACATCATCCGAAAGCCCTGCGGTTTCCCCCGGCTGGAAGGCATTGAGGGACAGGATCTGCTGGGTCTTCATGGGCTTGTTTCCGGTTCTCTTGGCTGTCCCGGCGCGCGGCCGGAACGCGTCACGCGCGGGCGGAGAGGAAGGCTTCGGCGAGGGCGATTGTGCCGTCCGTATAGGGAATGCCCATGGCCTGCGCCGTCGGCGTCTCGGCATGGGAGGCGATCCAGGCGGTCAGCAGCATGCGGCGCAGCATGATGAACACCGGCAA
>NCHM01000365.1 GCA_002257205.1 Rhizobiales bacterium 24-66-13
TCGCCACCCGCTACGACCGTTGCGCCCACACCTTCTTCTCAGCCATATGCATCGCCGCAACAGTCATCTTCTGGCTCTGATTAGTGAGTCCTGAGCCTAAGTCGCGGATGATCGAGCGCGGCGGGAATCGGTTCAGCCAAAGGCGATTGTGTGCGCAAGGCGCGGTGATTTGAGGCCCGTCGAGACAAGAGTGAGTAGCTTTGTCGCGCGGACCGTGAATACGCAGGTTTGTTGGCGATTTGTTGCTGGTTTTGTTTCTGTCATTTGCAGGTGACAGGGTGGGCGACACGGCGCGTTTCAAATTTGCAACAGTCGGAGCCGATCGGCGACCTTCGCGCAGATAGGGCGCGACACCGTTTTGGGGCGCTGATAAGACGAGTCAATTGGAAATGTGATATTATCACATCTGGCCTGCGGCGCGGTTTTGGGGCCCTGCCGCCAGGGTGGATGGTGGTTTGGGGAAAGGGGAAAAGATGACCGGTTCGGTTGCAGATCGTCTCGCCGCGCGTGGATCACGGAACGGCGCGCTCCTGATGAGATCGCTCCTCGCCGGCGTCGCGGCGGTGGCCTTGCTCGGGGCGCCGGCGCTGGCCGCCGATATGTCGACCAAGGCCCCGGCTGCCGCAGAGCCCGCCGCCGAGGAAGCGGAGCCCTCCATCGCCTCCCAGCTCGGCTGGCTCGGCGATTGGGGCGGCGCCCGCACCAAGCTTGCGGACGCGGGCATCCAGTTCGGCGTCAATTATATCGGCGAGGTGTGGAGCAACACCCGCGGCGGGCTCGGAACCGGCACCGCCTATAACGGCCGCTTTCAGTTCACCATGGACGCGGACCTGAACAAGCTGTTCCACTGGAACAACGCGACCTTCCACGTCAGCGCGCTTCAGATCCAGGGCTCGGATTTTTCCGGCCGGTTTCTCGGCAACATCATGGGCGTCAGCAATGTGGACGCCCTGTCCTCGACCCGCCTGTTCGAACTCTACATCGAGCAGGGCTTCGCCGACGGCAAGGCGAGCCTGCGGTTCGGCCAGCTGTCCGCGGATTCCGAATTCGCCATCAGCGACAATGACAGCCTGTTCCTGAAGTCCACCTTCGGCTGGCCGGCCCTGTTCGCCGCCGACCTTCCGAGCGGCGGCCCGGCCTATCCCCTCGCCACCCCGGGCGTGCGCCTGAAGCTGATGCCGACGGACAATTTCTCCGTCATGCTCGGCCTGTTCAACGGCAATCCCGCGCCCTGCTGCGGCGATCCGCAGGAAGAGAACAAGAACGGCCTGAACTTCCTGGTGGATGAAGGCGTGTTCGTGATCGGCGAAGCCGCCTATAGCTACAATAAGGATGCCGATGCCAAATGGCTGCCGGGTACCTTGAAGGTGGGCGGCTGGTATAATTCCAACTCCATGCCCAACCAGCGCTATGACATCTTCGGTCTTTCGCTGGCGAATCCGGATACGCTCGGCATCGCCCAGCAGAGCAATGGCGATTATTCCTTCTATGCGATCCTCGATCAGATGATCTATCGCAAGCCCGGCACCAAGGACCAGGGCATCGGCATCTTCGGCCGGGTGAGCGCGGCGCCGAATGCGCAGAATTCCATCAGCTTCTATGCCGATGGTGGCATCAATTTCAAAGGCATGGTGCCCGGCCGCGAAGCTGATTCCTTCGGCGTCGCCTTCGGCACCTCGCGCGTTTCCTCTTATGCGCGCGGCCTGGACCAGGATATCGCCCTCTATACCGCGTCCTATTACCCTGTGCGCGGCAGCGAGACGGTGCTGGAAGCCACCTATTCGTTCGAGGTCACGCCCGGCTTCACCATCCAGCCGGACTTCCAATACATCTGGAACCCCGGCGGCGGCGTGCTTGATCCCAACGATCCGACCGGCCTGACCACGATCAAGAATGCCGCCGTGTTCGGCGTGCGCACCACCATCAATTATTGAGCGCATCACTTATTGAGCGCATCAATGCTTGAATGACAGGGGCGGCCCGCGCCGCCTCTGTTTTCATGCGGCGCGATCCTGCCTTCGTTGCAGTCTTGGGCGTACACGCGGGGCGCCCATTTCGCTGGAAAAACACTTTACGATAAACCCGCAGCCCCCTTCGGTGCGGCGACCACCCGGTTGCGGCCTTCCGCCTTGGCGGCATACATGGCCATGTCCGCCGCTTGCAGCATGGCATCCACCGTGCAGCGCGGCGCGCGCGATACCGTCACCCCCACCGAAACGGTGACGGTGAGCGCCTCGGCGGCGCCCGCGAACGCCTGGTCCTGGATTTCCGTCCGCACCCGTTCGGCGACACCGAGCGCATCCGGCAGTTCGGTTCGCGGCATCAGGATCGCGAATTCCTCGCCGCCGATGCGGGCGACCACATCCGCCCCACGCACCGCCGCCTTCAGCGTATGGGCGACGGCGATCAGAATGGTGTCGCCGCCGGCGTGCCCGTAGCGATCATTGATGGACTTGAATTCGTCCACGTCCACGAAGGCGAGCGCGAACGGATCGCCTGCGCGCGCGCCGGCGAAATGGCCGTTCATGGCCTCCCGGAACGCGCGCAGATTGAGCAGGCCGGTCAGCGTATCCTGCCGCGCCGCCACATCCAGCGCGGCATTCTGCTGGTACACGGTCGCCAGCGCGCGGCGGGCCTGGACGCTGAAGACGTGGAAGCAGACGCCGGTGAAGCCGAGCGTGATCGCGAATGTGCTGGCCGCAAGCGGGGTGACCACCACATGGTTCGTCACCGCCGCGACGGCGAAGATCGCAAGGGCGGCGGCAATTGCGATCCAGGCGGCGATGCCGCCAAAGATGAGGAAGATCGCGCCGACGCAGGGAAAGAAAAGCAGCATCCGCAGCGAATCCCGCGGCACCAGAAACTGCGCCGCGCCGATATAGCAAAACGCCGCGAGGAAGAAGAGTGCGGCGATCGGCGTGAACCGCCCCGGCCAGCATCGCACCGCGAACAGCAAAACCGCGACGACGAGGAGGAATGCGAAGGTGTTGCCCTCCTGCACCCGTCCCAGCGACAGCCAGCCCGCGAATGAGCTGAAAATCATCCCTCCGGCCCACAGCAGGGAGGCCGCCATGATCGTCATGAGGAACCGGCGCCGCAGCGCGAGGTCCTGAAGCGTGCCGTTGGACGAGCTGGGTGCGGGCAATGGCGGCATCGCGACGGGGGCTCTCCGGCCAAGGCTGAGGCAAAAGCGGTGGCGTGCTCAGCGCAAAAGTGTCGCACGTCTCGTTCCGCTTTGAACCTGCGGACGTATCATCGCGGCCGCGTCGGGCGGCGCGCGAAGACCGCGCCACCCGACGCGGCCACCCGACGAGGCCGCCCCTTTGGGGCGGCGCCGTCGGGCGGTGCGGCTCAGATCTTGTATTCGTATAGCAGCCGCGCCCGGATGGTGCCGTCCAGCGCACGGATGTCTTCCAGAACGCTCTGGCTGTCGGTGGCGGACGCATCGGCATCCAGCACCACATAGCCGACGTCGGCATGGGTCTCGTAATATTGCGCGGCGATGTTGACCGAATGGCGCGCGAGCACTTCGTTCAGCCGCCCGAGCATGCCCGGCACGTTGCGCTGAACCTGGATGAACCGCGTGCCCAACGGACGCGCCGGCAACTGCACCTGGGGGAAGTTCACCGCCCCCATGGTGGAGCCGGAATCGCTGTAATCCACCAGCTTGCGCGCCACCTCGGCACCGATCCGCTCCTGCGCCTCTTCGGTCGAGCCGCCGATGTGCGGCGTCAGGATGACATTGTCCAGGCCCTGGAGCGGGGAGACGAAGCGCTCGTTGTTGGAACCGGGCTCGACGGGAAACACGTCCACCGCCGCCCCGCGCAGCTTGCCGGCGCGCACCGCATCGGCGAGCGCGTCGAGATCGACCACCGTGCCGCGGCTGTTGTTGATGAAATAGCCGCCGTCCTTGATCGCCGCGATTTCCGCGCGGCCGATCATGCCGTGGGTCGCCGGGGTTTCCGGCACGTGCAGGCTCACCACATCGCTCTGCGCCAGCAGGTCCTGCAGGCTCGACGTGGATTCCGTATTGCCGTGGCGCAGCTTGTCGGTGTGATCGTAGAACAGCACCCGCATTCCCATGGCTTCGGCGAGGTTCGAGAGCTGCGAGCCGATATTGCCATAGCCGATGATGCCGAGGGTCTTGCCGCGCACTTCGTGGCTGTCGTTGGCGGATTTGTCCCAGCGGCCCTCGTGCGCGGCGTGGGAGCGCGCCGGAATGCGCCGCAGCAGCATGACGATCTCGCCGATCACCAGCTCCGCCACGCTGCGGGTATTGGAGAACGGTGCGTTGAACACCGGGATGCCGTGCGCGCGGACCGCATCCACGTCCACCTGATTGGTGCCGACGCTGAAGCAGCCGATGGCGATCAGCCGGTCGGCGGCCGCGACAACGTCGGCGGTGATCTGCGTGCGCGAGCGGATGCCGAGCAGGTGAACGCCCTTGATGGCCTCCTTCAGCGCATCGCCATCGAGCGCCTTCGGCAGGCGCGTCACGTTGGAATAGCCGGCGGCGGTCAGCATCTCGACGGCGCTGTCGTTCACGCCTTCGAGAAGCAGTATCCGGATCTTGTCCTTGGCCAGCGAGAGTTGCGGCGAATGGGAAAGGCTAGCGTCCACGATCTCGACGTCCTTCAACGATGAATGAGCGGCCAGCTGGAAACCGTGTCGGCAAAAGGGTTCGGCAAAAGGGTTCGGCTTGGCCGGCTGGTCAATCGTCGCACCCCGGTGTTGGATGATGCGCAGGCCCAGTTGGCAGGCTCAGCTGCGCAGGCCCGGCGCCTCCTGCCCGGTGCGGGCGACATATTCGCTATAGCCGCCGCCATATTGGTGCACGCCCTCCGGCGTCAGCTCCAGCACGCGGTTGGAGAGCGCGGCGAGGAAATGCCGGTCATGGGAGACGAACAGCATGGTGCCCTCGTAATCGGCCAGCGCGGCGATCAGCATCTCCTTGGTGGCGATGTCGAGATGGTTGGTCGGCTCGTCCAGCACCAGGAAGTTGGGCGGGTCGAACAGCATCCGCGCCATCACGAGGCGCGCCTTTTCCCCGCCCGAAAGCACGCGGCAGCGCTTTTCCACATCGTCGCCGGAAAAGCCGAAGCAGCCGGCAAGCGCGCGCAGGCTGCCCTGCGCCGCCTGCGGGAAGGCATCCTCCAGCGATTGGAACACGGTGCGCTCGCCCTCCAGCACCTCCATGGCATGCTGGGCGAAATAGGCCATCTTCACGCTGCCGCCGACGGAGACCGTGCCTTCGTCCGGCTTCGTTGCGCCGGCCACCAGCTTCAGCAGCGTGGATTTTCCAGCCCCGTTGACGCCCATGATCGCCCAGCGGTCGCGCCGGGCGACGTGGAAGTCCAGCCCTTCATAGATGCGGCGGGCGCCATAGCTCTTGTGGACATTCTTCAAATTCACCACGTCGTCGCCCGAGCGCGGCGGCGCCTGGAATTCGAACGTCACGGTCTGGCGGCGGCGCG
This sequence comes from Rhizobiales bacterium 24-66-13, assembly GCA_002257205.1. Classification (GTDB taxonomy): domain Bacteria; phylum Pseudomonadota; class Alphaproteobacteria; order Rhizobiales; family Xanthobacteraceae; genus NCEH01. The sequence goes on from NCHM01000365.1 coordinate 5,475, forward strand.
GCGGCTCCACGCGCTCGATCTTGTCGAGCTTCTTCACCCGGCTCTGCACCTGCGCGGCATGGGAGGCGCGGGCCTTGAAGCGCTCGATGAAGGCGATTTCCTTGGCCAGCATGGCCTGCTGGCGCTCGAATTGGGCCTGCTGCTGCTTTTCCGCCAGCGCCTGCTGCTGGGCGTAGAATTCATAATCGCCCGAATAGGTGTTCAGCGCGCCGGCGTCGATTTCGACGATCTTGGTGACGACGCGGTTCATGAAGGCGCGATCATGTGAGGTCATCATCAGCGCGCCGTCGAAATTCTTCAGGAACGCCTCAAGCCAGATCAGGCTTTCCAGGTCGAGATGGTTGCTCGGCTCGTCGAGCAGCATCACGTCGGGGCGCATGAGCAGGATGCGGGCCAGCGCCACGCGCATCTTCCAGCCGCCCGACAGGCGGCCGACATCGCCCTCGATCATCTCCTGGGTGAAGCCGAGGCCGGCGAGCACCTCGCTGGCGCGGCCCTCCAGCGCATAGCCGTCCAGCTCCTCGAAGCGTCCCTGCACCTCGCCATAGCGCTCAATGACCGCGTCCATCTCGTCGGCGCGGTCGGGATCGACCATGGCCGCTTCCAGCGTCCGCAGCTCGGCGGCGATGGTGCTGACCGGGCCGGCGCCGTCCATCACCTCGGCGAGCACGCTCTGTCCGGCCATGTCGCCCACGTCCTGGCTGAAATAGCCGATGGTGGTGCCGCGATCGATGGAGACCTGCCCCTCGTCGGGCGCCTCCTGCCCGTTGATGAGGCGGAACAAGGTGGTCTTTCCGGCGCCGTTGGGGCCGACGAGGCCGATCTTTTCCCCCTTGAGAAGGGTCGCGGAGGCCTCGATGAAGACGATCTGCTTGCCGTTCTGTTTGCCGATGGAGTCGAGCCGGATCATGCGCGCTGGGAACCCTGGAATGAAGCTGCTGCGCGCTTAGGCCATTTGGCCCGTCGGGGGAAGGCCGCAAACGTGAAAAGGCCCCGCCGTCGGAACGGCGGGGCCGGCGCGCTCATAATAAGCGCGGGGATGGGCCGTCAGGAATGGGGACGCGGCGTCACCGGCCGGGCGCCTCGCCCTGCGCCTTCCGGCGCTGGGTGTCGTCCTCCATCAATTCGAACCACATGGCGTTGAGCACCGCGAAGGCCGCCGCCAGCGGCAGCCCCAGCATCCAGGCGAAGTACCACATCGTGCATTCTCCTCAGTATGCGTGGCCGTTTTTGTCGGTGACCATGGCTTCGTCCACCTTGCCCCACAGCACGCTGTAGACCCAGGTGGTATAGGCCAGGATGATCGGCAGGAAGATCACCGTCACCACCAGCATGATGAACAAGGTGAGGTGGCTCGACGAGGCATCCCACACCGTCAGGCTCGATTGGGGATGGATCGAGGACGGCAGGATGAACGGGAACATGGACACGCCCACAGTGGAGATGATGCCGAAGATTCCCAGCGCCGAGGCCAGGAACGTCGGCACTTCCCGCCGCGCGCGCAGGCCGAGGAAGGCGCCGGCCGCGCCGAGGATGCCGAGGGCGGGCGCCAGCAGCAGCACCGGATAGGACGCGTAATTGACGAACCATGCGCCGCGCTCCATCGCCACCGACTTCAGCAGCGGATTGGACGGGCCGAAGGGGTCCATGGGGGCGGTCAGGCGATAGCCCTGAATGAACAGGTACAGGGCGACGCCGGCGAGGACGAACAAGGCGATGGTGGCCAAGGCGGCCACGCTGCCAATCGCCCGCGCCCGGGCGGCCACCGGGCCGTCCGCCTTCACCATCAGCCAGGCCGATCCGTGGGTCACCAGCATGGCGACCGAGAGCAGCCCGCACAGCAGGGCGAACGGATTGAGCAGGCCGAAGAACGTGCCCTCATAGAAGATGTGCAGTTCGCTGTCGAAGCGGAACGGCACGCCTTGGAGCACATTGCCCACCGCGACGCCGAAGATCAGCGCCGGCACGAAGCCGCCGATAAACAGCGCCCAATCCCAGCAGGTGCGCCACACGACGCTGTCGCGCTTGCTGCGATACTTGAAGCCCACCGGCCGCAGGATCAGCGCCGCGAGAATGGCGAACATGGCAAGGTAGAAGCCGGAAAAGGACACCGCATAGAGCGGGGGCCAGGCGGCGAAGATCGCGCCGCCGCCGAGGATCAGCCACACCTGGTTGCCTTCCCACACCGGGCCGATGGTGTTGATCACCACCCGCCGCTCCACATCGGTGCGGGCGACGAACGGCAGCAGCGTGGTCACGCCCAGGTCGAACCCGTCCATGATGGCGAAG
>NCHM01000366.1 GCA_002257205.1 Rhizobiales bacterium 24-66-13
GGCCTGTGCAGCATGGAGCGGGTGGCGAGTTATTGCCTCACCGAGCCGGGCAGCGGCTCGGACGCGGCGGCGCTGAAGACCCGCGCGGTGAAGGACGGCGATCATTATGTGCTGGACGGGGTGAAGCAATTCATTTCCGGCGCCGGCGTCTCCGACCTTTATGTGGTGATGGCGCGCACCGGCGGGCCCGGCCCCTCGGGCATTTCCGCCTTTCTCGTGGAGGCGGGCACGCCCGGCCTCTCGTTCGGCGCCAATGAGAAGAAGATGGGCTGGAAGATCCAGCCCACCCGCGCCGTCATCATGGAAGGCGTGCGCGTGCCGGCGCAAAACCTTCTGGGCCGCGAGGGCGAGGGCTTCAAATTCGCCATGGCCGGGCTCGACGGCGGACGGCTGAACATCGCCGCCTGCTCGCTGGGCGGCGCGCAGAGCGCGTTCGACAAGACGCTCGGCTACATGCGCGAGCGCACCGCCTTCGGCAAGGCGCTGAACGAATTCCAGGCGCTGCAATTCCGCCTCGCCGACATGGACACCGACCTGGAGGTGGCCCGCACCTTCCTGTGGCGCGCCGCCGCCGCTTATGACCGTGCCGACCCGCAGGCCACCCGCCTGTGCGCCATGGCGAAGCGCGTGGTGACGGACACCGGCTTCGAGGTGGCGAACCAGGCGCTGCAATTGCACGGCGGCTACGGCTATCTCGCCGATTACGGGATCGAGAAGATCGTGCGCGACCTGCGCGTTCACCAGATCCTGGAAGGCACCAACGAAATCATGCGGGTCATCATTTCCCGCGCCCTGGTGGCGCGGGCGAACTGATCCGGCAACAAGAAGAGTGGGAGGAAGACATGGCCAGCATCGGTTTCATCGGGCTCGGCAACATGGGCGGGCCCATGGCGGCCAATCTGGTCAAGGCGGGGCATGCCGTGCGCGGCTTCGACCTTTCCCCCGCCGCGCTGGAGGCCGCGACGGCCAAGGGCGTCGCGATCGCGGCAACCGCCGCCGAAGCGGTGGCGGAGGCGGATATCGTCGTCACCATGCTGCCCAGCGGCAAGCATGTGGTGGGCGCGACCACGGGCGACAACGGCCTGTTCGCGGCGGCAAAGCCCGGCACTTTGTTCATCGACAGTTCCACCATCGACGTCGCATCCGCCCGTGCCTTCCATGAGGCGGCGCTGGCGGCTGGACACGAGCCGCTCGACGCCCCGGTTTCCGGCGGCGTTGGCGGGGCGGAAGCCGGCACGCTCACCTTCATGGCGGGCGGCACGGGCGAAGCGTTCGCCAAGGCCCAGCCGATCCTCGCGCTGATGGGCAAAAAGATCGTCCATTGCGGCGATGCCGGTGCCGGCCAGGCGGCGAAGATCTGCAACAACATGATCCTCGGCATTTCCATGATCGCGGTCAGCGAAGCGTTCGTGCTCGGGGAGAAGCTCGGCCTCTCCCATCAGGCGCTGTACGATGTGGCCTCCACCTCCTCGGGGCAATGCTGGTCGCTCACCACTTATTGCCCCGTGCCGGGGCCGGTGCCCACCAGCCCCGCCAATCGCGGCTATCAGCCGGGGTTCGCGGCCGCGCTGATGCTGAAGGATCTGCGCCTCTCCCAGGAAGCCGCCGGCCAAGCGGGCGCCGCCACCGCGCTCGGGGCGGCCGCCACCGCGCTCTACACCGCCTTCGAGGAAGAGGGGAATGCCGGCAAGGATTTCTCCGGCATCATCGAATGGGTGCGCACCCGCGAGGGATGAAGCGCCGGCCCTTCACGCGTCTCTACGACATGCCCCGGCTGGTCCGGGGCATTTTTTTGCGCGCCGCTGGTCCGCGGCGCGGTGGGGCGGGCGCTGAGATCTGAAAAATAGGCGGGAGGCGAATGGTAGCAGCGGGCGGATTTGAACCGCCGACCTCCGGGTTATGAATCCGGCGCTCTCACCAACTGAGCTACACTGCCATGCGCATGCTGGCGCGGAAGCAACGCATATACGAGCGCCGCCGCGTTCGTGTCAATGAGGGTGTATTGGTATTCAACAGTCAAGCGCCCCGACGGCCTCTTTGAGTTTCACCGTAGAGGATTCGACGATCTTTTAGACCGATCGAGATAGTTTTTTCAAATAATCAAACGACATGCCGACTGTACTCCAATTTGTTCCCATGAATGATTCTTCAAGAATCTTATTGTGACTTCTTCCGTGAAATGCATACCTTAAATCAAAAGATCCAATCTTTGAAATCTTCGGATAGATATAATCGTATCTAAATCCCTGTTTAATGTAATAATTTGGATATTTTCCTGTACCGGATATTCCTATCCTTACATCGGCGCGATCTTCATCAAATTCATAAGTCAAAAAATTCGTTATGATTTGACGAATGTATTGATCTGGCCTTGCAAGTGTTTGTAGGACATCGTCAATTTTGCTATCTTTTCTCATCCCCACTCTCCGGCTAGCATTAGGTTTTCCGGAAATGGGGATGATTTTTTCGGTTTCAAGAAAGCGAGTGCGCCCACCCTCAGCCGCGCGCCTTTCGGATGCGCACCAGCTTGAAGAAGCCGACCGGGAAAACCGGCGAGATTTCCACCACTTCCATGTCGCCCTGGCGCGCCGCCCAGGCGCCGAGGCGGCCGGCCTTGAAGGCGATGCTCCAGCCCACTTTCTTCACCAGCGGGGCGAGGGCGGTTTCCACATGCATGGCGGCGCCCGCATCGGCGCCGAGCTTGGAGGCGATGATGATCTCGCCATTGGGCTTCAGCACGCGGCGCATCTCGTCGAGCGCGCCTTCCGGGTCCGGCACCAGGGTGATGACGAAGGGCACGGTGACGGCATCGAAGCGGGCATCGGGAAAGCCGAGCGCGCAGGCGTCCATGGCGGCCAGCAGCGATACCTGCTTGAGGCCGCGCGCCGTGGTCTTCTGCACCGCCTTGCGCAGCATGTCCGAGGACAAATCGATGCCGGTCACGCGGCAGGTGCGGGGATAATAGGGCAGGGTCAGGCCGGTGCCGACGCCGACTTCCAGAATGTCCGGGCCGCAGCTCGCGGCGGCGTTGGCGGCCTTGCGCTGGGCGTCCGCCAGCAGCTTCTCATAGACGGTGTCATAGATGGGCGCCCATTTCGCATAAGCGCGCTTCTGGCCTTCGAGATCGTACTGGACCGCCATGTCTGCCTCTGCCCCAGCCTGCATCCCGGCGATGGTCCCGCCGGGACGTCATGTCATGCGGCGTCTGGGCCGCGAAAATCTTGTTCGCTCAGGCGACCTGCGCCTGCATCGCGTCGCGCACCGCCGAGCGGGTGCGCAGGATGGTGCCGCCGCCCAGCAGGCGGGCGCCGCCGTCGGGAGCATCGTAGAGCACGCATGCCTGCCCCGGTGCAACGCCTTCTTCGCCCAGGTGCAGATGCACCAGCGGCAGGCCCTGCGCGTCGAGCCCCAGCCGGCCGGGCGCGGGCGCGCGGGTGGACCGCACTTTCACGAACACCTCGCGCTCCGCCGCGCAGGCCTGCGCAAACGGCTCGTCGCCAAGCCAGTTCACGTCGGATATGCGGATGGCATGGACCGTCAGCGCCTCGCGCGGGCCGACCTTCACCTCGCGCCGCGCGGCATCAATGCCGATCACATAGAGCGGCTCAGGGGTGGAGATGCCGAGGCCCTTGCGCTGGCCGATGGTGTAATGCATCACGCCGCGATGGCGGCCGAGCAGGCGCCCGTCCAAATGCACGATGTCGCCGGGATCGCCCGCCTCGGGCCGCAGGCGCTGCACGATTTCGGCATAATCGCCGCCGGGCACGAAGCAGATATCCTGGCTGTCCGGCTTGTCTGCGACCACGAGGCCGAGGTCGGCGGCGAGCGCGCGCACTTCGCTCTTCTTCAGATGCCCGAGCGGAAAGCGCAGCCGCGCCAGCTGAGCCTCACTGGTGGCGTAGAGGAAATAGCTCTGGTCGCGATTGTCCTCGGCGGCGCGATAGAGCGCGCGGCGCCCGTCCGGCAGGGCGCGGCTGGAGACATAATGGCCGGTAGCCAGAACAGAGGCGCCGAGATCCTCGGCGGTGGCCAGCAGATCGCGGAACTTGACCGTGCGGTTGCAGTCCACGCACGGAATCGGGGTGACGCCGGAGGCATAGCTGTCGGCGAAGCGCTCGATCACTTCTTCGCGGAAGCGGCTTTCGTAATCGAGCACATAATGGGGAATGCCCAGCTTCTCGGCCACGGTGCGGGCGTCGTAAATGTCCTGCCCGGCGCAGCAGGCGCCCTTGCGCAAGGCGGCGGTGCCCTGGTCGTACAATTGCAGCGTCACGCCCACCACATCATAGCCGGCATGGGCCAGCAGCCCCGCCACGACGGAAGAATCGACGCCACCCGACATGGCCACCACCACGCGGGTGGAGGCCGGGTTCACGCCGATATCGCCGATCTGGTCGAGGAGGGTGGGGGGCAAGATCATGGGGCGGTGTCACCGGCAGAAGAACGGGCGCATGGCCAGAACCTGCGCGACCACGCCCCTTTAGTATAGGTCGCCGCCGCCAGTGTGCAATTGCGACGCAACACAACGTCCATGTGCGGCAAGCAGGGCAGGAGGCGCACCGGCGCGTGACGCGCTCAGCTTGGCCCCGTCGTGCCGGCGAGATGATGGAGCACGATGCCGCTGGTGGTGGCGACGTTCAAGCTGTCGAATCCCGCCGCCATGGGGATGGAGACGGTGCGCGTGCGGGCGAGCAGGTCCGCCGGCAGGCC
>NCHM01000367.1 GCA_002257205.1 Rhizobiales bacterium 24-66-13
CCGTTCGTGGCGCGGCAGGCGGCGCAGGGTCCGTTCGGTCATCAGGAAAGCGGCAAGGCCGAGCGGCAGGTTGATCCAGAAGATCAGCGACCAGTGGAGGTGATCGGCGATCACGCCGCCCAGCACCGGACCGGCGATGCTGCTGGCCGCGAACACGCTGGCGATATAGCCCTGATACCGTCCCCGCTCGCGGGGCGAGACGACGTCGGCGATGATGGTCTGCGCCAGCGAAATCAAGCCGCCGCCGCCCAATCCCTGAAGGCCGCGCGCCAGAATCAGCGCGAGCATGCTCGGCGCCAGGGCGCAGGCCAGCGAGCCCAGCATGAACACGCCGATGGCGAACAGCAGCACCACGCGCCGCCCGAACACGTCGCTCAGCTTGCCATAGAGCGGCGTCACTGCGGTTGAGCTCAGCAGATAGGCCGTGACGACCCAGGACAGATTGGCGAAATCGTTCAGGTCCGAGCCGATGGTGGGAAGGGCGGTCGCAACGATGGTCTGGTCCAGCGCGGCCAGCAGCATCGCCAGCGTAATGCCGATGATGATGGTCAGGATCTCCGCATGGCTCAGGGACGCGGCGGAGGGGGACGGGGCGGGACTGGACGGTTCGGTCGGTGCGCTCATGAAACACTCATCGCAAAGCGGCTGAGCCGCGAGCCCGGATAATGCAGGCGGGCGGGAAAGCGCCGCACTCTCGGCCTGCTGCGCCTTTCGTTCAACGCCCGAAGCGGTTTTTAGGTACGAAAGTTTTCGAACTCGCCGTTTCGTGACAGCTTTCGGCACCTACGGAATGTGGTGCGGTGGTGTCGTGTCTGGAAACCGGGTGGGGGCGCAGGGTCGCGCCGCACGCATAGGCAAACGCTGGCAGAAGGCGGTCCGCTCAGGTAGGTTCGGCGCGATCATTGGACCCTTGCCTTGCCGAAATCCTCAACTCCCGCCGGCCGTTCCCCCCATTCCCGTCCCAAGGCGGGAAGCAAGACGCGCGCCGGCCGCAGGCTTGCTGCGGTCGAGGCGGAAGCGCGCGCCGCCTTCGTGCCGCCGGCCCGTCAGGGCGAGGTGCCCACCAAAGCGGAGCTGACGGCCTTCATCGCGGCGCGGGGCGGTGAGGTAGACAAGCGGGACATCGCCCGCGCCTATGGACTCAATTCCGCGCAGAAGATCGAACTGAAGGCGCTGCTGCGCGATCTCGCCGAAGATGGAGCGGTGGAGCGCCGCCGCCGCAAGGTTCATGTGCCCGGTGCACTTGGGGGCGTGCTGCTGGCGGATATCGCAAGCCGCGACGCCGACGGCGATCTGATTGCCGTTCCGGTGGAATGGGACGAGGAGCAGCACGGCGAGCCGCCGCGCATCCGCGTCGTCATGGCCCGGCGCGGGCAGGGGCCGGCGCCCGGCCTCTCCGATCGCGTGCTGCTGCGCATTTTCGATGACCGCGCGCAGGAGGGTCTGCCCACCGGCCGGGTCATCAAGGTGCTGGAGAAGGCGCGAAAGCAGACCATCGGCATCTTCCGCGCCGCACCGCACGGCGGCGGCGGGCGCATCATCCCGGTGGACAAGAAAAATCTCGGCCGTGAATTGCAGGTGCCGCCCGGCGCCGAACAGGAGGCGCAGGACGGCGATTTGGTCTCGGTCGAACTCATGCGCCAGCGTGTGTTCGGCCTGCCCACGGCGCGGGTGAAGGAGCGGCTCGGCTCGCTGGCGACCGAAAAGGCGATCTCGCTGGTCGCCATCCACGCCCACGGCATTCCCCATGTCTTCCCGCCAGCGGTGCTTGAGGAAGCCGCCGCCGCCAAGCCGGTAAAGCTTGCCGGACGGGAGGACTGGCGCAAGCTGCCCCTCCTCACCATCGACCCGCCGGACGCCAAGGACCATGACGACGCGGTCCATGCCGAGGCGGACGAAGACCCCGCCAATAAGGGCGGCTTCATTCTCACGGTCGCCATTGCCGACGTGGCGGCCTATATCCCGCCCGGCTCCGCGCTGGACCGCGAGGCGCTGCTGCGGGGCAACTCGGTCTATTTCCCCGACCGGGTCGTGCCCATGCTGCCGGAGCGCATTTCCAACGATCTGTGCTCGCTGCGCCCGCACGAGGACCGTCCGGCGCTCGCTGTGCGCATGGTCATCGGCGCCGACGGGCGCAAGCGCGGCCACACCTTCCATCGCGTCCTGATGCGCTCGGCGGCGAAACTGGCTTACGCGCAGGCCCAGGCGGCCATCGACGGGCAGGCGGACGATGTCACCGCCCCGCTGCTGGAAGGCGTCCTGCGGCCACTTTATGCCGCCTATGCCTGCCTGAAGATCGCCCGCGAGGCCCGTCAGCCGCTCGATCTGGATCTGCCCGAGCGCAAGATCGTGCTGAAGGAAGACGGCACCGTAGACCGGGTGATCGTGCCGCAGCGCCTGGACGCCCATCGCCTGATCGAGGAGTTCATGATCCTCGCCAATGTGGCGGCGGCGGAGACGCTGGAGGAGAAGCGCACGCCGCTGGTCTATCGCGTGCACGACGGCCCGACACTGGAGAAACTCTCGATCCTGCGGGAGTTCTTGGCGACGCTGGACATCAAGCTGCCCAAGAGCGACCAGGTCCGGCCCTCCAATTTCAACCATATCCTGGCGCAGGTGGTGGGTAGCGATATCGCGCCCATGGTCAATCAGGTGGTGCTGCGCAGCCAGTCCCAGGCGGAATATTCGCCCGAGAATTACGGGCATTTCGGCCTCAACCTGCGGCGCTACGCGCATTTCACCTCGCCGATTCGCCGCTATTCGGACCTGATCGTTCATCGCGGTCTGGTGCGTGCGCATCATTTCGGCAAGGACGGCCTTCCGGAAGGCACCACGCCCGAGCAATTGGCCGAGGTGGCCACCGCCATTTCCGGCACCGAACGCCGTGCCATGGCGGCGGAGCGCGAAACGGTGGACCGTCTCATCGCCCATCATCTCGCCGACCAGATCGGCGCGACTTTTTCCGCCCGCGTCACTGGCGCCACCAAGGCGGGACTGTTCGTCGCACTCGATGAGACCGGAGCGGACGGATTCATCCCCGCTTCCACGCTGGGCGCCGATTATTATCGGTTCGACGAGACGCGGCAGGCGCTGGTGGGCGATCGCACGGGGGAAATGCACCGCATTGGCGACCGGGTCGAGGTCAAGCTGGTGGAAGCGGCTCCCGTGGCCGGCGCGTTGCGATTTGAGCTTCTGTCGGAGGGCGCCTATGTAAGAGGCGCGCGCGCCGGGGTTCGTGCCGGCCGGCGGCCTGGTCCGGGCAAGGCGCGCAGCTTGAAGCCGGCGGGCGACGCCACCGGCCCGGCGCGCAGAGGCGAGGGGACGCCAGGGCGGGGCAAGCCAGGAACGGGTAAAACCGGATCTGGTAAGCTTGGACCATCCAAGTCGGGCCCGTCGGGGGCGGGCGGGGGACGCAAACGACCATGAGTGCCATTGATCCGACCGGCCCATCCTATGCTTATGGGAAGGTGGCTCCAGTGCCCGGCGGCGAGCGTCCGCTCGGCCGTGCCCTGGCGCGCGGCGCGCTCGGCCGCTGCCCCCAATGCGGCACCGGCCGCATGTTCAGCTCGTATCTCAAAGTGCACGAGGCGTGCCCGGTCTGCGATGAGGAGTTCCACCATCACCGCGCCGACGACGCGCCACCCTATGCTGTGATTTTCGTGGTGGGGCATATCGTCGTACCATTGCTGGTCCTGGTCGAGGAAGTGTTCCGCCCGGAGGTCTGGGTCCACCTCGTCACCTTTCTTCCCCTCACTCTGGTCTTGAGCTTGGTGCTGCTCCCGGTATTGAAGGGGGCTCTCATCGCGTTGCAATGGTCGCGGCGCATGCATGGCTTCGACCCGAACAGTCCCGAACGCGAACCGCGTCCCTCCGCTCTTCCAACGGCCACACAATGACTGATCTTGCTGCACGCCTTTCCGCTGTCGAACGCCAGCAGACCAGCCCAAACGTGCGGCCGCGCGACGCGGCCTCGCTGATCCTGCTCGATCGCAGCCGCAAGGAACCGCGCGTGCTGATGGGGCTGCGCCATCCCGGCCACCGCTTCATGCCCAATGTGTTCGTGTTTCCCGGCGGCAGCCTTGAGGCGAGCGATCGCGCCATGCCGGTGTTTGGCATGCTGGATAATGAAAGCGAGCGCCGCCTTCAGGACCAGACGCCCCGCGCGAGCTCCCAGCGCAGCCGGGCGCTCGCCGCCGCCGCCATCCGAGAGATGTATGAGGAAACCGGCATTCTCGTCGGCACCACCGAGGCCGGCGCGCCGGAAAGCCCGGCCGAGGGTTGGGACGCCTTCCGCGAGCACGGCGTGTTCCCCAATCTGGAATCGCTGACCTTCGTGCTACGCGCCATCACCCCGCCGCGCCGCCCCAAGCGCTTCGACACGCGCTTCTTCGCGGCCGATGTCAGCGCCATCGCGAAGAAGGTGGACGGCATGGTGGGACCGGATTCCGAACTCATCGAAACCCGCTGGCTGACCTTCAAGGAAACCGAGAAGGCGGAACTTCCCGCCATCACCCGCGTCATCCTGGAAGAGGTGCAGGCACGGCTGGACGCCGGCTTCCGGCGCGAAACACCGGTGCCGTTCTACAGCGTGCGCTACGGCAAATTCGTACGCACCCTGCTCGATTAAGCCGCCGGCGGCGGGACACTCTTCAGGAACGTCTCAGGAATTCTCATGCATGCCCCCCAGCAGTCCGGCGCTCCCATGAGC
>NCHM01000368.1 GCA_002257205.1 Rhizobiales bacterium 24-66-13
CCGGATGGCGCCGCGCGCAGGGCCTAGAGCCGGATCTGCCCATATTGAATCGCCCAAGGCGATGCAATATGGGCAGTGAATCCGCCTCTATTCAATAAGTTAGAGGGCGATTCACCGGCCATGTGGGCGGATCGCGCTCTAGCGTCCGCTCAGTTGTCGTCGTCCTCGTCCGCCGGCTCGGCCTCGTCATCCACGCCGCCGTCGGCGCCGAGGCGCAAGGCGAGGTTCTTTTCCACCTTGCGCAGCAATTTGCGCAGGCGCTTGCGCTCCTTGTTCTCGAGGCCGGCGACCATCTCGTTTTCCAATGTGTCCCACACATGGTCGATGGCGCTGCCCTTGTCGCGGCCGGCGGCGGTGAGGAACACGCGCACCAGGCGCCCGTCGCCGTCGGTGGCCCGGCGTTCCACCAGGCCCTGCGTGGTCAGGCGGGCGATGGTCTTGGAGGCCGTGGGCGGGCGCACGCGCAGGGCGGTCGCCAGATCGCCCATGGTGCGGCCATCCTCGTCGATCAGCAGCTTCAGCACCGATTCCTGGCCCGGAAACAGGCCGAGGTCCGCCAGCAGCCGGGCCGAGAGGGCCTTTTGCAGCCGGGCCGTGTGCGTGAGGCGGTAGCCGATGGTCTTTGCAATCGGATCCTTCATCCCAACCCCCTGGCGCGCCCCAAGCGCAATCGTCCGCAGGCCGTCGATTGCCGCGCGCAGCCTACCTTATCCACGCGCCGGCTTACAATTTTGCGAAGGTCTTGTGCCGATTGAGAGACAAGTGCCCGCCGCGTGCTTGCGGCGCAGCAGGCACGCTCCTAATGTCCGCGCCGAAACGCCGGCCCCCGGAGCCGGGCGCGCCCGCCCCGCGACCAAGATGACACCGGCATGACCGCACGGGTGCTTCCATGACACACCGATTCTGGGCCGCGCTGTCCTCGCCGGCGCTCGCGGCGCTGGACCGGTCGGCGGCGATCGCCATCCTGCCGGTGGCGGCGGTGGAACAGCACGGGCCGCATCTGCCGCTCGGCACCGATACGTTCATCTCTCAGGGCTATATCGACCGCATCCTGCCCTTGCTGCGCCCGGACATGACGGCCCTGTTCCTGCCGATCCAGGCGGTGGGCAAGTCGGACGAGCACCAATCCTTCACCGGCACGCTCACCTTGTCGCCGGAAACCGCGCTGCGCGCCTGGACCGAGATCGGCGAGGCGGTGGCGCGCGCCGGCATCCGCAAGCTGGTGCTGCTGAACACCCATGGCGGCAATGTGCCGGTGATGGATCTCGTCTCGCGCACGCTGCGAGCGCGCCACAAGATGCTGGCGGTGAACGTCTCCATGCACCGCTTCGGCTATCCCGAAGGCCTGTTCGCGCCGCAGGAGCGGGCACACGGCATCCATGGCGGGGATATCGAGACCTCGCTGATGCTCGCCTTCCGCCCCGATCTGGTGGACATGGCGCAGGCGCGCGATTTCGCCCCCTGGAGCCTCGCCATGGAGCGCGATTTCAGCCAGTTGCGCGCCAATCACCCGGTCGGCTTCGGCTGGCTGAGCGAGGATCTGAGCCCCGCCGGCGCCATGGGCGATGCCCGCCCCGCCAGCGCCGAAAAGGGCGCGGCGGCGGCGGATTTCGGCGCCCGCGCCTTCGTGGCGCTGCTTGAGGATGTGGCCGCCTTCGACCTGTCCCGGTTCGATGCGCGGCCTGAAGGAGAAGACCCGTCATGACCGAGGGCCGCAGGCTCGATCTGAACGGCGCGCGCGCCTATGCCGCCGCCGCGCTTCAGCATTTCAACACCAGCGCCGAAAACGCGGCCGTGGTCGCCGACGCGCTGGTCGCGGCGGAAGCCGACGGCCTGCCCAGCCACGGCCTGGCGCGTCTGCCGAGCTATGGCCTGCAGGCGCAGGCCGGAAAGATCGACGGACATGCCGTGCCGACCGTGCGCAAGGCCGCGCCCTCGGTGGTGGGCATCGATGCGGCGAGCGGCTTCGCCTATCCCGCCGTGCGGCTTGCCGAAGCGCATCTCGCGCCGCTCGCCAAGGAAATGGGCATCGCCATCGCCGGCATTCGCCGCTCCAGCCATTTCGGCGTTGCAGGCCATCCGGTGGAGCGCCTGGCGCAGGCGGGGCTGATCGCGCTCGCCTTCACCAATGCCCCGGCCTCGATCGCCCCGTGGGGCGGGCAGCGCGCGGTGTTCGGCACCAATCCCATCGCGTTTGCAACCCCGCTGCTGGACCGGCCGCCGGCGGTGGTGGATCTCTCCGTCTCCAAGGTCGCGCGCGGCTACATCCTCGCCGCCGCCCAAAAGGGCGAGCCGATCCCCGAGGGCTGGGCGCTCGATAAAGAGGGGCGCGCCACCACCGATGCCAAGGCGGGCCTTGCCGGCACCATGGTGCCCATGGGCGAAGCCAAGGGCACCGCGCTCGCCTTCATGGTGGAAGTGCTGTCCGCGGCGCTGAATGCGGCCACTTTCGCCATCGACGCGCCGTCCTTCTTCGACGGCGAGGGCCCGCCGCCGGCCATCGGCCAGACCTTGGTGGCGATCAACCCGGGCGCGCTGGGCGGCCCCGGCTATCTCGACCATCTGGCGCGGCTGGTGGAAGCCATCGAGGGCGAGGACGGCGCGCGCTTGCCCGGCTCCCGCCGCATCGCCGCCCGCGCCCGTGCCGAACAGGAGGGGGTGCTGGTGAGCGTCGCCCTGGAGCGCGAACTCGCGAAGCTCGGCTTCGGCGCTTAGCGCCGAGGCGCGGAGCAAGGCTTGGGAGCAAGGCTCAGGCTTCGGCCTTAGCCTTGGCCTTGGCCGCCAGCTGGGCGAGGTGCGGGCGGTTGAGCGCCAGCCATTGCAGCGCGATGCGGGTATAGCCGTTCATCACGCAATCGGGGCTGAGCAGCGCGAGCGCATCGTCCAGACCGAGGGTGAAGGGCGCGGTCACCTCATGCTCATGGGCAAGGCCGGCGCGCGCCGGCAGAGCGTGGGACTCCACGATGCCGAGATAGAGAGTGCAGATTTCGTCCGTCACGCCGGGGGTGGGCATGAATTTGAACAGCTCTTCCAGGCGCGTCGGAGCGATGCCGATTTCCTCCAGGCATTCGCGATGGGCCGCCGCCGCCGGCGCTTCGCCGGGATCGACCCGCCCGGCGACGATCTCCACCATCCGCCCGAGGCCGGTGGCGAGATGGGCGGCGAGGCGAAATTGGTGGATCAGCACCACGCGATCGCGCGTCGGATCGAAGCACAGCACGGCGACCACGCGCCCGCCGACCACGATATCGCGCTGGGACGTCTCGGCCGCGCCGCCCGGCTCGTGATGCAGGCGCACGTCATAGCGCAGATAATCGCGAAACCCCTGGCCCAGCAGATGGGGCGGGGAGACCTCGACCTCGGCGGCGGAATCGCCATGGGCGCGAGGGGGCGCGGTCTTGCTCGGGGCGGTCTTGCTCGGCGCGCTCATTGGGCGGTGACTCCCGGCTGGGCGGTTTCCAGATTGAAGGCGGCGGCAAACAGCGCCTTGGTGTAGGCTTCCTTCGGGTTTTGGAATACCTCTCGCGCGGGGCCTTCCTCCACCATCTTGCCATTGCGCATCACCAGGATGCGGCTCGCCAACGCGGAGACCACCCGCAAATCGTGGGAGATGAACATATAAGTGAGCGACCGGCGCCGCTGCAGGGTGCGCAGCAATTCCACGATCTGCGCCTGCACCAGCATATCCAGCGCGCTGGTGGGCTCGTCCAGCACCACGAAGGACGGCTCCAGCGCCATCGCCCGCGCGATCGAGATGCGCTGGCGCTGGCCGCCGGAAAATTCGTGGGGGTAGAGGTGGCGGCTTTCGGGATCGATGCCGACATCGGCGAGCGCGGCGATCACCCGCTGCTCGCGCGCATCGGCGTCCAGCCCCTTCTGGTGCACGCGCAACCCCTCGCCCACGATATCCTCGATGGACATGCGCGGCGAGAGCGCGCCGAACGGATCCTGGAACACGATCTGCATGTCCGCCCGCAAGGGGCGCAATTGCTTGAAGCGCAGCCCGTCGATGCGGTTGCCGAGGAAGGCGATGGGACCGCTGGAGGAAATCAGCCGCAGCAAGGCGAGCCCCAGCGTGGTCTTGCCCGAGCCGGATTCGCCCACCACGCCCAAGGTCTCGCCCTCGTGGATATCGAGCGTGACCCCGTCCACCGCCTTCACATGGCCGATGGTGCGGCGAAGAATGCCGCGCTTGATGGGGAAATGCACCTTCAGGTCCTGCGCCGAGACCACCACTTTCGCGTCTGGCGCGGCGGGGGCGGGGTCGGGCTTCGGCTCCGCATGCAGCAGCGCTTGGGTATATGGGTGCTTGGGATGGAGAAAGGTTTCCTCCGCCCCGCCCTGTTCGACGATCTCGCCCTTGCTCATCACGCATACCCGGTCGGCGATCTTGCGCACGATGCCGAGGTCGTGGGTGATGAACAGCATGGCCATGCCCATGCGGGCCTGGAGATCCTTCAGCAGCTTGAGGATCTGCGCCTGGACCGTGACATCGAGGGCGGTGGTGGGCTCGTCGGCGATCAAGAGGTCCGGTTCGTTGGCGAGCGCCATGGCGATCATGACGCGCTGGCGCTGGCCGCCGGAGAGCTGGTGGGGATAATCCGACAGGCGCCGCTCGGGATCGGGAATGCCCACTTCGTGCAGCAATTCCAGCGTGCGTTCGCGCACCTGCGTCCCGCCCATGCCGCGATGGAGGATCAGCATCTCG
>NCHM01000369.1 GCA_002257205.1 Rhizobiales bacterium 24-66-13
CTTCGCGCCCGGTGAAATCGTTCAACTCAAGTCCGGCAGCCCGGCCTTGACCGTTATCGCCGTTGAAGGCGAGATCGTCGAAGTGTTGTGGTTCGCCGAAGAAGTGGTCGAATTCCGCACCCAGAAGCTTCCGGCTATCGCCCTCGACGCGCTGGAGATCGAGGAATTCGACCTCGACGAAGACGAAGAAGAAGACGAGGAAGACTGATCTTCGCCTCGGGCTCTCCGCCCGACATGTCGCGTCGCGCGCCCGTTGCGAGACGTCGCGCGTTTCAACACGGCGCGGCGTTCGACATCTAGGCGTATTGGACATCTCGACCTGTTCGACATCGAAGGCCCTTCCCCGGAAGGGCCTTTTGCGTTTCAGGGTCGCGCCAGCGCCGCGATCGCACGCAGGCTCTGCGCGTCGGCTGGAAAATCCGCTGCGATCCAGGCCTCCTCCATGCGCGCCAGCGCAGCCCCGAGCGCCGGGCCCGGCTTGAGCCCCTCGGCGATGAGATCGGCGGCGCAGAACGGCGCGGCCGGCACCGGCCAGGCGCGGGCCAGCGCCAGCAGCCGCGCCACCTCGTCGCCTCCCCGAGCGCCGCGCGCCGCGCCAACCAGAAGCCGATCCTCGAACGCCGCGCGCCCGAACCGATAGATCGCCGCGCGGGCCTGCCGCGCATCCATCGCCCCGCGCCCCGCGCCCGCCATGCCCTGGAGCCGCTTGAACGCCGCGTTGGACAGGCGCAGCCCCTCGCGCAACCGCTCCGCATCTTCCAGGATGCGCACGGCCAAAACGCCGAGCCGGCGCACGGCATCGGGCGGCAGGCCAAGGGCAACGTCCAATGCAGCGAGGCGTTCGAAGGAGATCAGATCCGGCACGCCGCCCAGGATTGTGGGCAAAAATCCGGTCTCGCCCATCAGCCGCACGGTGGGCGCGGCGCCTTGCACGACCAGGAGCTTGAGCAATTCACTCCCCACCCGCTCGCGCGACAGGCGCAGGATGCCGGCCCGGAGGCAGATGGCGGCGGAAAGCGCGGCTGCATCCATTGGGCCGCGCCCATAGGCGGCATGGAAGCGGAACAGGCGCATGATGCGCAGATGGTCTTCGCGAATCCGCGTTTCCGCATCCCCGATGAAGCGCACCCGCCCGGCACGCAGATCGGCAAGGCCGCCCACGAGGTCGATCACCCGGCCCTGCGCGTCGGCATAAAGCGCGTTCATGGTGAAGTCGCGCCGCGCGGCATCCGCCATCCAGTCGCGGCCGAAACGCACCTGCGCGTGGCGCCCGTCGGTCTCGATGTCCTCGCGCAGTGTGGTCACCTCGAACGGCGTGCCGTCAGCGATCACGGTCACCGTGCCGTGGGCAAGGCCGGTGGGCACCGCCTTCAGCCCGGCCGCGCGTGCGCGCCGCATGGTCTCTTCCGGCACGGCGGTGGTGGCGAGATCCACTTCGCTCACCGGCCGCCCCAGCAGGGCATTGCGCACCGCCCCGCCGACGACCCGCGTCTCCTCGCCCGCGCCATCCAGGGCGCCGAGTACCCGGCGCAGCGGCGCGGCCGTGAACCAGGGAGCATCAGCGAGCGAAGGCGCGCTCATTCGAAGCGGCCCGGAACGAGCACCCCATCCTTCACCTCGGCGGGAATATAGCGGGTGCCCGGCGGCGCGCCGCGCCCGTGCTCGAAGGCCAGCAGGCCGAGCGCCATCAGCACGATCGCGATCACCGACAGCACCCCCATCATGCGCGGCGACCATTCCGCCGGCAGAATGGACCCCCGCGTCACCAGCAGCAGCAAGGCGTAAAGAACGAACGGCGTGAGGAACAGGCCGCCTTCGATGAGGAGGGTGCGCAGCATCAGCCATAAACCCGATCGTAGAGATTGCGCAGGATTCCCGCCGTGGCGCCCCAGATGAAGCGCTCGCGATAGGGCATGGCGTAGAAATGGCGCAGCACGCCGTTGCGCTCGCCGGACTGCCGCAGATGGTTCGCGGGCGTCATGAGGAAGGCGAGCGGCACTTCGAACGCCTCCTGCACCTCGCCGGGATTGAGCCTCATCCCATAATCGGGATCGAGACGCGCCACCACGGGCGCGATCCAGAATCCGGTGCTGGAGAGATAGCCGTCGAGAAAGCCCAAAGGCTCGATGAAATGCGCCGCGATGCCCACTTCCTCATTGGCTTCGCGCAGGGCGGCCGCCACCTCGTCCTTGTCCTCGGGGTCCACCCGCCCGCCGGGAAAGGCGATCTGGCCGGGGTGGTGGGAGAGGTGAGACGAGCGCAAGGTCAGCAATACCGCCGGCTCGGCGCGGGCGACGATGGGCACCAGCACTGCGGCATGGCGCGGCGCGCGCTGCGGCAGCAGGGAGGCCGGATCGGTGGCGAGCGCATGGTCCCCATTGAGGCCGGCCGCGCTTTCCG
Source organism: Rhizobiales bacterium 24-66-13 (assembly GCA_002257205.1). Classification (GTDB taxonomy): domain Bacteria; phylum Pseudomonadota; class Alphaproteobacteria; order Rhizobiales; family Xanthobacteraceae; genus NCEH01. The sequence goes on from NCHM01000369.1 coordinate 2,401, forward strand.
GGGAAAAGGGCGGCGGCGGTGCCGCCCGCAGCCTTGTCCGCGCTCGGGCGGCGAAATCGTCGAACGTGTCCATGCGTGTCTTCAGCTGCTCCGTCATGTCGAGGCCCGGTCCAATTCGTCCGCCGCCATCATGGGATAGAAGCAGCCGCGGGAGGCGATCCCGAACATGGGCACGCCCTCAAGGTCCCGCACCTCGCCCCGCTCCACCAGGTCCACGAACGCGGCGCGGGTGAGGCGCGCCTCCAGCCCGTGGCGTACATGGAGGTAGGGCCGCACTTCGCCAACCCCCGCGCCCGGCGCGAAGCGCAAATCATGCCCGGGGCCGCAGCGCACGATGTCGTCCAGATTGGTGCGGAACACCAGTACCTTGCCCGCCGGCGTCTGTTCCTCCGCGAAATCCACCGCGAGGAACGGGGCATCCTCGACAATGAGCCCCACCTTTTCCGCCGGCGTCTTCAGCACGAAGCGCCCGTCCTCGCGCGTCAGCACGGAAGCAAACAGCCGCACCAGGGCCGGACGGCCGATCGGGGTACCGGCATAGAACCAGGTGCCGTCGGCGGCGATGCGCATGTCGATGTCGCCGCAATCGGGCGGATTCCAGCGCTCCAGCGGCGCCGGGCCGCGCCCGCCGTCAGCGGACGCCGCCGCCATCAAGGCGTCGAGCCGCCCCGTTTCACCGGACGCGGCCTGCGCGGGCACTTTTGGCGCAGCATCGCGGCTGTCTGTCATGGGCTCCTCGCGATGAGTTGAGCATGCGAACTTGTGCGTATGCGAAGCTGTGGTTCGACGCGGCGCAAACATATCGTAAGCTGGTCGTTCCGGCCTCCGCGAACTTTAGCGTCGGGAAGGTGGATTTGCGGGCCTCGTCTTGCCGTCTTTGGGCGGGAAGATGCCTCGCCAAAGGAGAAGCGTGGATGTCGGCACCAAGCGAGACGTTCGATCTGGACCAGATGATCATCCGCAATGCGGAGGCGGCCGCCGCCAGCGTGCGCACCGCGCGCGCCGCCATTGCCTCGGTGATTTTCGGCCAGGAAGCCGTGATCGACCATGCCCTCATTACCATTCTCGCCGGCGGCCACGGGCTTCTGGTGGGCGTGCCCGGCCTTGCCAAGACCAAGCTCGTGGAAACCATGGGCACGGTGCTCGGCCTCGATGCCCGCCGCGTGCAATTCACCCCGGACCTCATGCCCTCCGACATCCTCGGCGCCGAGGTCCTGGAAGAAAGCGCCGGCGGCAAGCGGGCGTTCCGCTTCATCCGCGGGCCGATCTTCGCCCAGCTTCTGATGGCCGACGAGATCAATCGCGCCAGCCCGCGCACCCAGTCCGCCTTGTTGCAGGCGATGCAGGAATATCACGTCACCGTCGCCGGCGAGCGGCACGATCTGCCCAAGCCCTTCCATGTGCTCGCGACCCAGAATCCGCTGGAGCAGGAAGGCACCTATCCCCTGCCGGAAGCCCAGCTCGACCGCTTCCTGATGGAAATCGACGTGGATTATCCCGATCGCGATGCCGAGCGGCGCATCCTGTTCGATACCACGGGCGCGGAAGAAACCAAGCCGCGCGCCGCCATGAGCGTGGAAGACCTGCTCACCGCCCAGCGCCTCGTGCGCCGCCTGCCGGTGGGCGATTCGGTGGTGGAAGCCATTCTCACCCTGGTGCGCTCGGCCCGCCCCAATGCGGAAGGCCCGGAGCAGAAATTGATCGCCTGGGGGCCCGGTCCGCGCGCCAGCCAGGCGCTGATGCTGGCGGTGCGCGCCCGCGCGCTGCTGGACGGGCGCTATGCCCCCTCGGTGGACGATGTGTTGGCGCTCGCCGAGCCGGTGCTGAAACACCGCATGGCGCTCACCTTCTCCGCCCGCGCCGAAGGCGAAACCGTGCCGCGCATCGTGCAGCGGCTCGCCGGCCGGCTCGGCTGAGGCGCGGCGCGTGGAGGATACCACCCAGCGCTCGGTCGCCCGCGCCTCGCAGGATTCCGCCGCGCTGGCCGCCGCCATGCCGCGGCTGGTCCTAGAGGCCCGACGCATCGCCTCCAGCGTGCAGCATGGGTTGCACGGGCGGCGGCGCGTCGGCACGGGGGAGAATTTCTGGCAATATCGCCGTTTCGCGGATGGCGAGCCGGCAGCGCGGGTGGACTGGCGCCGCTCGGCCCGCGACGACCATTTGTATGTGCGCGAGCGCGAATGGGAAGCCGCCCATACGGTGTGGATCTGGCCCAATCTCTCGCCCTCCATGGATTATGCCTCGCCCCGCCTGCCGCCCAAGCGCGAGCGCGCGCTGGTGCTCGCCTTCGCCCT